>CAZXTS010000019.1:0-20732 GCA_964643745.1 uncultured Chloracidobacterium sp. | reverse complement strand
TGTACTACGGGCGGCCCCGCGTTACTTGCGATCCGAACTAATTCGATCATTTTCCCAATATTTTGTGTATTCGATAAGAAAACTAACCGCTATCGGATCGTCCGCGGTGCGGCCCTTGAACCGGTGATCACTGGCGACCGAACTGCTGACGTTCTGGCGGCGACGGCGGCATATACAGCCGAGATAGAAAAGATCATTCGAGCTTATCCCGAACAATGGCTCTGGATCCATCGCCGCTGGAAAACGCGGCCAAAAGGCGATACAAAAGTTTACTGACGATCTACGAAATGAACCGATTCAAATACAGACTCGCTTTTCTCTGCGCGACATTGCTTCTTCTCACATTTGCCCTGTCCGCTCAACAACGGCTCCTGGTTATCGGTGGCGGCGAACGTCCACCCGAGGCAATGAAAAAGTTTGTAGAATGGAGCGGCGGAAATAGAGCGAACATTCTCGTCATTACCTGGGCAAGCGGAGTCCCGGAAGAAAGTTTTGAATCGCTGAAAAAGCAGTTTTTGGATGCTGGAGCGGCAAAGATCATTCATGCTCCAACGAGCCCGTTGGACACAACAAAGCGTGTGGCACTGCTCTCCGAGATCACGAACGCCGATGGCATTTTCTTTTCCGGAGGCGATCAAAACCGAATAATGGAAGTGCTTGCCGACGAAGAGCTTTTGCTTCTGCTAAAAGCGAAGTACACGGTGGGCGTTCCGTTCGGCGGCACAAGTGCAGGTGCGGCAGTAATGTCCGATCCAATGATGACCGGCGAAGCAGATCTGAAGATCCTGGACGGTAAAAAGGTCGGCATCAGAAAAGGGCTTGGGCTTATCCCAAATGTGATCTTTGATCAACACTTTCTCGTTCGCCAACGGCATAACCGTTTGTTTGGCCTTATAATAGAGAATCCAAGAATGCTCGGAATCGGCATCGATGAAGACACCGCCGTAATGATCGAAGACAACCGGCGGCTGACGGTGAACGGAAAAACGAAAGTGATGTTCGTTCATTCAAAGAATGGTAGGCAGCCGTTCACGCTTAGCTTTCTCTCGAACGGATACAAGTTCGATATAGTAAAACGCAAGTAAGAATAGGCAAAGATCTTAGTAAACTGTTTGTGGAAGAAGTATTCCATCGATGGGGAGCATAATCGGCGACGCTCCCGATTCCTTCACAACAACCGCCAGCTGAACGACGTCGGCGAATTTCGTTTCGCCTTTGGCGATAAGGGCCACTGACCTCTCGATGCCATCACCATCTTCCGAGAGCACCCGATGCTCTTCTCTTTGTTCAAAAACCTCGCGAAGCCGTTCCGTAAGAGTAGCCGGATCAGACAGCTTGCCGTTTATTTCGGAATTGAGCGTTAAGGCACCATCAGCTTCAAGTCTAAGAATCAGCGGTGCGCTCCAATGGGGCAGTTGAGCACCATGACAGGCAGAGACGGCCTTGTTTCGTTCAAAATTCTGGTCCTGCCACCAAATTGAAAAAACACAATGGTTTTCACCATGCGATAGATTGGGGTCGTGGGAAGGCGGAATTCGGACGATGACCGATTCATTAGCCGGCACCGTTAGGGCATAGTCAGCCTCCGACCTATCGACGGAATAGTTGCATCCACCGCAAATCAAAATACAAGCGAGTACGAAATGTTGCCTCATTGGTTTTGAGCCTTTCGTGCTTGCGACTGCACCGACGTTATAGCAACGGCATCGACGATGTCTTCGGCTTTGCAGCCGCGTGAGAGGTCGTTGCACGGGCGGTCAAGGCCTTGGAGGATAGGGCCAATGGCGGTTCCCCCGGTGAGACGTTCCGTAAGTTTGTAAGCGATGTTTCCGGCATTGAGGTCCGGGAAAATAAGCACATTCGCTTTTCCTGCGACCGGCGAACCCGGGGCTTTTGAACCTGCCACTGAAGGTACCAATGCAGCGTCCGCCTGCAGTTCGCCATCGATCTGAAGTTCCGGCATTCTTGCCCGCACCGTCTTCATCGCTTCAATCACCTTATCTAATGACTTGTGTTTCGCACTTCCCTTCGTTGAAAAAGAAAGCATCGCAACCCGCGGCTCGACCTGTAAAAGAGCGCGGCATGAATCTGCCGATGCGATAGCGATCTCCGCGAGTTCGTTCACATCCGGGTCGATCACGACACCGCAATCCGCATATATCATTGCTCCCCTCGCCCCGAATTTCTTATCCGGCACCACCATCAAAAAGAACGACGAGACAGTCTTAAACCCGGCACGAACTCCGATGCAACGTAATGCGGCGGCAACGGTATGTGCCGTCGTGTTCGTCGCTCCAGCGACCGATCCGTCTGCCTTCCCTTCGCGGACAAGAAGATTTCCGAAATAAAGCGGATCTTTAACCGCCTGCTCTGCTTCTTCAAGCGTAGTTCCCTTAGCCCGGCGGAGATCGTAGTAGAGCGTTGCGTATTTCGCGAAGTCCTTCGATCTCCGATGATCTAAGATCGAAACACCATTCAGGTTTGCGCCATTTTCCGCGGCGAGCGATTTTATTTTCGCTTCGTCACCAAGAATCGTGATCGTCGCGATGCCCTCACGCGAACAGATCTCGGCAGCCTGCAGCGTCCGAATGTCGTCGCCTTCGGGCAAAATTATATGCTGCCGGTCAGCAGCGGCTCGTTTTCGGATCTGTTCCAGGATCATAGGTGGCCTTCCAATCTTTCGAATTTACCATACAACCGGCGCCGTCGAAACTTGCACAAAGCTTACGTTGTTCTTAGACTTAGGAAACCCCTAGAAGTTGAGACGAAAATGAGCGAATCAAGAGCCATCCATACCAGAACAAAGAAGCGTGAAGCCCGCGGGCGAATGGGCAATTTTTTGATGTTCTTGCCGAACATGGTCCGCCTTCTTGGGCGATTGCTCAAGGATTCGCGAGTGCCTGCAGCGGAAAAAGGATTGTTCCTAGCAGCGATCGTCTACGTAATTTCGCCGATCGATCTGATCCCCGATATGATTCCGTTTATTGGCCAAGTCGATGATATATACGTGGTCGCTCTTACGCTTCTGCGGCTGGTGAACCGAACTGACGAAAAGGTAGTCCGTGAGCTTTGGCCGGGCGGCGGCGATATTGTGGCACTTGCCGATTCGATAGCAGGCATCGCTCCAATGCTTCTTCCGAAACGAGTTGCGAGAGTGTTGACCTCAAAGGTCGAATTGGCACCGGCCGGTCAGGTAATAAGCGGCATCGGGAAAAAAGGGACCCCGATCATGACGGAAATACCGGAACCGGAAAAGATCGACGTAGATTCACGCTCGCGGATGACAAATTGATGCGACAAGAGCCGAAAGAAATTTCTGGAGATTTCCTTTGTTTGCAACTATAGAGTGCGTAGCTCGTAACTAATCTCTGAAATTTGAAAGTCGCCTATTGTGACCAGCCATGTCCGAGATGCCCGCGTCCGGGACACATGGCATTTATTTTATGTTCGAACGCTACACAGAACGTTCTCGCCGCGTTATATTTTTTGCCCGGTATGAGGCCCTGCAATATGGCTCACCTGTCATAGCTCCGGAACACCTTCTTTTGGGGTTGATGCGAGAAGATAAAACAATTGCCGCGAGATTCTTTCCTTACAATAGAGCAATTTCAGTTGAAGCGGTGCGGCGAGAAATAGAAGATCGCATTGTTGTACGAGAGCGTATTCCGCAAACTTCCGAACTTCACCTTTCCTCAGAAACCAAAAGGATACTTTTTTACGCAAACGAGGAAAGTCGTCATCTGAAGACTCGCCATGTTGGCCCGGAACACCTTCTTGCGGGAATGCTTCGAGAAGAAAGGACCGTGGCCGCAGAGATCCTTTTCCAGTATGGACTACGGGTACAAGATATTCGCGAAGAGATCGGTCGTCAGACAGGCATTCCGGCATCCATTCAAAAACCTGAAAAAGAAGACGCAAAACCAAGCGGGATCGAGGAATATACCCGTGACCTTACGCATGAGGCCTCGATCGGTAAATTTGATCCGCTTATTGGGCGCTCAGACGAAATGGAGCGGTTGATCGAGATACTTTGTCGCCGTACAAAGAACAATCCCGTGCTGATCGGCGAAGCCGGGGTCGGCAAGACCGCAATTATTGAAGGATTGGCGCAGAGAATTGTCGACCATCAGGTCCCAACATTTCTTGAGAATAAGAAACTGCTCTCGCTCGACCTTTCTGCCGTGGTTGCCGGAACGAAATATCGCGGACAATTTGAAGAACGACTTAAGAAAATAATGGCCGAGATTCGCGAAAGCGAGGAGCATATTGTCTTTATCGACGAGATCCACACGCTGGTCGGTGCCGGATCTGCTGAGGGAACGCTGGATGCGGCGAACATCTTAAAACCCGCTCTTTCTCGCGGTGAGATACAGGTGATCGGATCGACAACGTCGGCCGAATATCGCCGATCGATCGAAAAAGACAGAGCTCTTGAGCGGCGATTTCAATCGGTAAAGGTAGAACCGCCGACCGAACTGGAAGCTATAGAGATCATCAAGGGGATCGTCGAACGTTACGAAGTTTTCCACCAAATTAGATATACACAGCAAGCCGTTGAGGCCGCAGTCTTTCAGTCGAACCGTTACATAACAGACCGCTTTTTACCCGACAAGGCCATCGATGTTCTTGACGAGGCAGGTGCACGTGCAAAGCTTCAGTTTCAGCAGGAACGATTTGACGAGCCTTCGTGGAAAGAGACCGTCGAGAACTGGAAACGTTCCACCGCAAATGAAGATCAGCTGATCACGTTCGAACTGAAAAATATTGAAAATTCCTTTGCTTCGGTCGAGGTTGGCAAGGACGACGTTGACCAAGTGATAGCACGCCGGACCGGAGTTCCGGTGTCGTCGATCAAACAGGATGAGGCAACAAAGCTTCTCGGTATAGAAGAAGAATTGCATCTCCGGATCGTCTCACAACGACAGGCTATATCTGCACTTGCTCGTGCCATTCGCCGTTCGCGGGCCGGCCTAAAGAACCCGAACAAACCGATCGGTTCCTTTCTATTCTTGGGGCCGACCGGTGTTGGGAAAACCGAGGTCGCCCGTTCAATCGCCGAATATCTTTTTGCCTCAGAACGTTCTTTGATTCGCTTTGATATGAGCGAATTTATGGAAAAGCACGCCGCCGCGAAATTCATCGGATCGCCTCCGGGCTATGTCGGCCACGAAGAAGGCGGCCAACTCACAGAGAAACTTCGGCGTTCTCCATATTCCGTTGTTCTATTCGATGAGGTTGAAAAGGCCCATCCGGATGTTTTCAATATCCTGCTACAGGTCTTTGAAGACGGCATATTGACAGATGCGATGGGGAACACGATCGACTGCAAGAATGCGATCTTCATAATGACCTCGAATATCGGTGCCCGAAGCATCCAAAAGAAAGGGAACCTTGGTTTTCAAGCCGTTGGCACTTCGATCGAAAACTTGAAGAACCAGGTAATGACGCAGGTCAAGCAGGTCTTTGCACCGGAGTTTATTAACCGATTGGATGAGGTCATTCTTTTTGACGCACTTACGGATGACGATCTCGCACAGATAATCGATCTGCAGATAGGCCGTTTGAACAAAATGTTGACGGGCCGTGACCTTCGGCTGACGATCTCGGACGAGGCCCGAAAATGGCTCATCGAAAAGACCTGTGACGACAGGATGTATGGCGCACGCCCACTGGCCCGGGCACTGCAAAGATATGTCGAGGACGAGCTTTCTGAAGCTCTGATCCAAGGTGAGATAACCGACAACAGCGATATAGAAATTGTTGTCGCCGACGATAAATTGAAACTAAAAGAATTTTTCCCGCCCTTTTTCGAACACAAGGTCGCCGTTAGTAACTGAGGATCTGTAGATCTCCAAAGAACCCGAGGCTGTTCGGATAGCTCGCCGTTTGTTCATTTCGCATCGCCGCGAAAGATCCTTTACTTTCCAAGAATGCATACTCCGAAGTTCGTATAGCCTGCCAAAGGCTTCGCTTTCCCCTGTTCTGCTTTTCGCATTTGCAGTATTTGGCTGTATAATTCGAAGGTTTGTGGGACTTGTGATGGAAAGGCAACTTGCTGTCGTATGAACGAATCAAAGCAAGCGTTATTTCTGACACTTTAAAAAGCAAAACGTGCGTTTTTTTTATTTGCACGATATTGCTTTAGGAGCGGCTCTCCGGCTCCCAGATCGCATTTATAAGGGAATTTTTTCGTATGCAGAAATTGAGCGCATTCGCCTTCGTCGCATTCGCTATTGGAGTATTTGCAATGCCGACGTTTGCCAATAATGGCGATGTCCCGAAAACGGCAACACCTGCCGAAAAGAGCATTGCTTCAACAGGCAAGGAAGTTGCCGGAGAACCCGAAAAGGCCGCAAACGCACAGCAGATCGTAGAAACCGTTGATATTCAGGGTAATCGTCGGCTCCGTGATGATGACCTGATCTATTACATCAAGACGAGGCCGGGCGATGTTTATGACCCGGCAGCACTCGAACGCGATCTTCGCGAACTTCTTTCGCTTAACTTCTTCGACAAAACTGCAACAAGAGTGCTTACCACCGAAGGTTTGCGTGGTGGTGTGAACGTGATATTCGAGGTTCGGGAATTACCCATAATTCGTGATCTCCAGTTCAAAGGAAGCAAGGCCGTACCGGAATCGGATATTTTAAAAGCATTCCGCGAACAGCGAGTCGGCATTTCCAAGGAAGAGATCTACGACCCGGTAAAAGCCAGGAACGCCACAAGGGTACTTCGTGAATTGCTCGCCTCAAAGGGATATCCGAATGCAAAGGTCGAGGTCGAAGAGGAAGCGGTTTCTGCTACGTCAATTGCTCTCACATTTAATGTCGACCAGGGCCTCCGCTCTCGCATCGTACAGATCGATTTCGAAGGTAATGAAAAATTCAAGGACAGCGAATTAAGGAATGCTCTGGAACTCGTTAAGTCAACAGGTTTGATCTCGCGTTTTAAGGGCCAAGACATCCTTGATATGCGAAAGCTGGAACACGACCTAAACAGAAACGTCCTTTCGTACATGTGGTCAAAAGGTCACTTTCAGGCGCGTATCGGTGAACCGGAGATCGTTGGGCTTGGGCCCCGCCGGACCAGCTTTATTCCTTTGATCACACTTCCGATACCACTTATCTCCTCAGTTGACGACACTCTTCGTATTGTTGTGCCGGTTACTGAAGGAAAGATCTATAAGGTGGGTGAGTTAAAGGTTGAGGGGAACTCGATCTTTTCCGAACAGCTGATCCTTGCATTCGTCGGACTGAAAAAGGGAGAAGTCGCCGATGGAAAGCGTCTTCAGGAAGCCGTTTATGAAAGCCTCAAGAGGCAGTATGGATCGCAAGGCTTTTTGCAGTATAACGCTGAATTTGACCCTGTTTTTCGTGACAATCCGACCAACCCGAATGAAGGGATCGTCGACATAACAATTACCATAGAAGAGGGAAAACAGTTCACGTTGCGAAGGCTAAATTTCACCGGCAACACGTTTACTCGCGATCGTGTGCTGCGACGGGAATTCCTCATCAACGAGGGCGATATCTACAATCAACAGGGCCTAGAGATATCGATCGCAAGACTAAACCAAACGCAGTATTTTGACCCGATCGATAAAGATCAGGACATCGAGACCCGAACCGACGAAGAGTTGGGCGATGTTGACCTGGTTGTAAAGGTCAAAGAAAAAGGCCGTCAGCAAATATCGTTCAACGGCGGCATTTCAGGGATCGGCGGGTCGTTTTTCGGTTTAGAGTATTCAACGAATAACCTTGCTGGCCGTGGTGAGATACTTTCATTTTCGATCGGCGCCGGTAATCGGCAGCAGAGCCTTCAGGTCACCTATCAGGAGCCATATTTCCGCGACCGTCCGATCTCGGTCGGCGTCTCGCTTTTTGCGTCGAGGAGTAAATTTTTTGGTGAAGGGACATTCCTTACCCAAAATCAGGATCTTTTGAACCAGCTATTCGATCCGTTGGCGCAGATCCGGACGGATGAGTCTAATCTCTTTACCCAAAGCACTTATGGTTTCACCCTGTTTGGCACAACGTCACTTACGGAATTTCTTCCAAAGCGCCAGTTCAGCAGGTTTTCGAGGATCGGGCTTACGTACCAATTTTCGGCTACGTCGATAAAGGACCCGCCGATCAATGAATCTGCCGACCCTGCTGAAAGAATTCCGATTATCTTTGCCCAACCGAATATATTGACCAGCCGGGTAACCGGTTCCTTCGTTTACGATACACGTCAACCCGCTGCAAATGGGATCGATACGGTCAGCGGCCGTCAACTCTCAGTTTCCGTAGCACTCGCCGGTTTAGGCGGTGACGTTCGTACATACCAGCCGAACATCTCTTATACGGAGTTCAGGCCCATCAGGAAAAAAAGATCGAGGAACCCCGAAGTTTTCGCGTTTCGTATTCAAGCCGGAACGATCGGTACCTTTGCTTTGACGGACACTATCAGGAATGCAAACTCTATTTCATTCGTAGGCGGAATACCGATCTTTGAACGGTATTTCCTTGGAAGTGAGAACGATGTCCGCGGGTATGACTCACGGGCAGTTGGGCCTATTGCCCCGTTCGATACGTATGTCACGACTCGAAATGTGATCGCGGCCACTAATTCGTTTGGAACGCCAAACCCGATAACTGGCTTCCCGGCAAACTCACCGATTCCCGGAGAGATCGCCGCACTCGGTCTTTTAACGGGCCCGGACGGGGCGAATCCGGCACTATTCTCTCGAAACTTCCGATTCATTGGTGGAGACACCCAACTTCTTGGAAACTTTGAATATCGAATACCGTTATTCGGCCCGGCGACGCTTGCTGCATTTGCCGACATCGGCAGCGTATTCAATCTGCGCAAATCGGGAACTCAACGGATCAACAGCGAGTTTCTTGATGATGACAGGTTCTTGGGTGCCGGACGCGTTACCGCCCTCGCCTTGATCAATACACCTGTACTTGAAGGCCGTTTTGGGTCGCTTTTGTATTTCAACAATCAGCTTATCACGAGGCAGGAATTTTTTAGACTCTTTTGTCAGGGCAACACGATCGGCTGTCCTGTGCCATTGCCGCCCGGAATTGACCAATTCTTTCTTCGAGGCGAAGCTCAGCAGAACACACTCCTCAGAGTTGATGACAGCTTTTTCAACAAGATAGGAGACTTTCGATCAAGCGTAGGCCTTGAACTGCGAGTTCAGGTCCCGGTCGTAAACGTTCCATTCAGGTTGATCTACTTTTATAATCCGAATGGACGTTTTGGGATCACTCAGGAATTGCCCGGCATTTTTCTTCCCGGCAAACGAAACGGCTTTAAGTTCACGGTCGGCCGCACTTTTTAAGGATATCAATGATCTTAAGAAATATGTGTAAATTCGGAATCGTCCTCGTAATCTTGATCTGTGCTTCCAGTGCAGCGCTTTCTCAGACGCCATCGGCCGTCCCTGCCGGCCCGACAAAGATCGGCATCGTTGACCCCCGAGCATTTTTGGATGACAAATCGGGAGCGGGCTTGACCCGTCTTAAGTCAGCGTTCAAAACTCTCGACGATGAGTTCCGTCCAATGACCAACGCAGTACAGGCGAATGTGACGAAGTACCGAGCCGTAGCTGCGGAGATCGAACGCCTTCAAAGAACACCAGGAACCGCGGCTGCGGTGCTGCAGACTAAGGTAATTGAGGGACAAGACCTTGAAAAGGACATAAAACGCGGCGAGGAAGATATGAAGCTAAGGTATGAACGCCGCTATGAACAATTAGTAGCCCCGGTTTACAGGGAGATCTTCGGCGCAATGAACGATTATGCCAAGCAGAAAGGCTTTGCAATTATCCTGAATGGCCCGAAATTGGAAGAGGACGAATTGCTTATGGGTTTTGACGACCGATATAACATAACTGCGGACTTCATTACCTTTTTCAATGCCCGGCCGCCGGCCCGAGCGCAGCCTTAACAGTGTACGTAAAATTGACTTGCTAGCTCCGGTAGAATAGAATTTCTCTTTGCTTTTCGTAAGGCTGGGCAACATTTCACAGTTTTATCGATTCAAATAGACTGAACATCTTAGTTAAGTCACTTTAAGTAGTTTCCAGGAGTTTTATTTTCAAATGAAAAGATTTTATTCAATAGCGATCAGCCTTGTTGTCGCAGCCATGTTTGCACCAGCGGCCTTTTCTCAGGGAGCGGCCCAACCGGCGGGCAACTTGCGCGTCGTCGTGATCGACACCGATGCTTTCGCGGCCACTGAAGGCGGCATAACCCGATATCTTAATGCCGCAAGAACACTCGAAAACGAATTCAAGCCGCTGCAAACCGAACTTCAGGGGCTGTTCACGAAATACCAGTCACTTGGTGCCGAGATCAAAAAGCTCCAGGACACAGTAGCCGCGGGAGGCCAGGTGCCTATTAGCACCGATGCGATCCGGGCAAAGGTCGAAGAGTATCAGGCGCTCGAAACGACCATCAAACGAAAAGAAGAAGATGCAAAGGCGCGGGCAGGCCGACGCGAACAGCAGGTGCTGGGGCCGATCATGCAAGATATCGGTAAGGCAATTCAGGAATTTGCCACTCAAAAAGGCTACGATCTTGTTCTGGACATCGCTAAGCTAGCAAATGCCGATCTTATACTGGCAATAAATCCAGCAAAGGCTGACGTTACTAAGGAATTCATCACTTTTTTCAACGCCCGGCCTGCGACCGCTGCGACGGCCGCAGCACCTCGTTAGTCGACGATTCAATTTTTTTCACTCAGCCGGTCGAGCCCAATTCGTCCGGCTGATGTTTTTGTATATAATTGCCCACTAATGTCCGTTTACGATTCAAAAGCGATCCAAGAGATCTTGCCTCACCGATATCCGTTCCTGCTTGTAGATAAGATCATCGAATTGGAACCCCGTGTCCGAATCGTTGGAATTAAGCAGGTGACTGCGAATGAGCAATTCTTTCAAGGCCATTTTCCCGGCACGCCTGTAATGCCCGGTGTCTTGCAGATCGAGGCATTAGCTCAGGTAGGTGCGATCCTTGCGCTCCGCGAGTTTAAGGACCGCGGGTCAAAGATCCCTTATTTTAGCGGCATCGAAAAAGCTCGGTTTCGCCGCCCCGTAGTCCCGGGGGACACGCTCCGGCTTGAGGTAACCGCCCTCAGGATCGGCTCAAAGATCCAACGCATGCATGGCGTTGCCTCGGTCGACGGCAACATCACAGCAGAAACGGAAATAATGTCCGTAATTGCAGACCGGCCAAAGGAATAGAAGGAGGATCAATATATGGGCGAAATGGAACTTACAACAACAGAAGCCATTCTGTATGTCGCATTGATCAATGCTGGCATTGGCTTGATCCTTGGGTTGATCCCATTGGGTTTCGGCTTTTTTCTTGGAAAGAGACGGCTTGGCATATTAGCAATTATCTGTTCGACGCTCGCAGGAACGATCTTCAGCATTTATGTCACCTTCCCTATAATTGCCATTTTCATGTGGCTGATCCTGGAAAGTAAGGTCGCAAGACTTGGTATTTCATCTTTTGTTACCGTTCTGGGTATATTCTTGGTCGTCTTCGGCTATATCCGCAGCAACGCCGGAGATGACGCCGGAATTCCCCTATCGGAAGCTCACGCATTTCTCTTTCTGGCTCTAATGATAGGAGGGGCCTTTTTTACCTTGGTCGGACTGGTTCTCTTATTCTTCGGTTTTTTGCACGTCTCGAATAAAACCGAAGAAGAAGAAGCCGATATCTGATCGCGCAAATGAAAGCTCAGAAAACTCAAAAGATTCATCAAACAGCCATCGTTTCGCAGTCGGCTCGGCTTGGAGAAAATTGCCAAATTGGGCCATTTTGCACCATCGGTGATCAAGTCGTTCTTGGCACGAACGTTCGGCTTGATTCGCATGTTGTGATCGATGGCGATACATCGATCGGCGATGATACTCATATTTTCCCGTTTGCCTCGATCGGGCTTGCACCGCAAGACCTAAAATATGGAGGAGAGCCGACCCGAACGGAGATCGGAGAACGCAATCAGATCCGCGAATTCGTTACCATCCACCGGGGCACCGCAGGCGGCGGCGGCGTGACGCGGATCGGAAACGGAAACCTCTTTATGGCGCAGGCGCACGTAGCCCACGATTGCCAGCTCGGCGACGACATCATCATGGCAAACGCAGCAACGCTTGCGGGACACGTTGAGATCGCGGATCGTGCAAATGTTGGTGCGTATTCCGGTGTGCATCAGTTTTGCCGTATCGGGCTCGAGGCTTTCGTCGGCGGGTATTCAGTTGTGGTGAAAGACGCTCCGCCGTTCGCGATCATTCAAGGGAATCATGCAAAGTGCTTTGGCCTCAATCGCGTAGGAATGAAACGCCGAGGCTATTCAAAAGAAACGATCGAAGCTTTAAACCACGCCTATCATCTGCTTCTTTCTTCAAAGCTAAACACCACCCAGGCGGTCGAACGCATTCGCGAGGAGATCAGCGGGATCAAGGAAGTTGACCTTCTTGTAGAGTTTATCGAAAGTTCGAAACGCGGCGTCGTAAAATGATCAGCGTCGCCGTTGTTTCAACACGTCGGACACATCGCCAAGCGAAACACCTTTCGCATTCAGCAATATCAAATAGTGAAACAGCAGATCGGCGGCCTCGTTCTTGAAGGCTTCAATATCGTCATCTTTGGATGCGATCACGACCTCTACCGCCTCTTCACCGACCTTCTGCGCGATCTTGTTAATTCCCTTCGCAAAGAGCGTTGAGACATAGGAGTCTTCCGTCGGTTTTGAACGCCGATCGGCGATCACGCCTTCAAGCTCCACCAAAGTACCGATCTCTGGCTCGCCGAAACATGTGGTCGCACCGGTGTGGCACGTCGGGCCAACCGGGTTTGCCAGAACGAGCAATGCGTCGGAATCACAATCTTCGCGCATCGAAACAAGCTTTAGGTAATTTCCGCTCGTCTCGCCTTTCACCCAAAGCTTCTGCCGGGAACGCGAAAAGAAGGTTACATTGGCGGTGCTTTGGGTCTTTTCGAACGCTTCGCGGTTCATGTAACCGAGCATCAGTACGTCTCGTGTTTTTGCATCCTGAACGATTGCCGGGATCAGCCCATCGGCGTATTTTTCATAGTTCAGATTCATATTCGCACCTCGATACCGCGCATTTTCAGGAATGCTTTCAGATCCGGAATGCCGATCTCGCCGTAATGAAATACGCTCGCCGCAAGAGCCGCGTCCGCCTTTCCGATTACGAATGCATCGGCAAAATCATCCATCGTCCCGGCACCGCCCGAAGCGATCACCGGTACCGAAACCGATTCGGAGATCTTTCGCGTTAGCTCATTCTCAAAACCGGCTTTGGTTCCATCGGCGTTCATAGACGTCAGAAGGATCTCACCTGCCCCTAGATCGACGCCTCGCTCGGCCCATTCCGCAGCATCGAGATCCGTTGCCTCGCGGCCGCCGTTTAGAAACACCCGCCAGCCTTTGTCCGTTCTCTTCGCATCGATCGCGAGCACCACGCACTGCGAGCCGAACGCGTCCGCAGCACGCCTCAGCAGGTCGGGATCGCGGACCGCCGCAGAGTTGATGGATATCTTGTCCGCACCCGATTCGAGCAGGGGCCGAATATCATCAACATTAGAAATGCCGCCGCCGACCGTGAACGGAATATTGATCGCCTCGCCAACACGCCGCACGAGCTGGGTCATCGTTTTACGCCTTTCATTGGTCGCCGAAATGTCGAGGAACACAAGCTCATCGGCTCCTTCCTGCGAATAACGCGATGCAAGTTCGATCGCGTCGCCGGCATCTCTCAGCCCGACGAAGTTCGTGCCTTTCACTGTTCGCCCGTCCTTCACATCAAGGCACGGGATTATTCGTTTAGCCAGCATATTGTTTTAACTCTCCGATCGAAATCCGGCCTTCGTAGATTGCCTTTCCGACAATCACGCCTGCGCACCCAATACGGTCCATCTCATAAATATCTCCGATCGAACTAACGCCGCCGCTGGCAACGAGTTCAAGTTCCGGCAGTTCACTGCGAATTTGTTTGTACAGTTCCACACTCGGGCCGGCGAGCATTCCGTCTTTGGAGATGTCTGTAACGAACGCTCGCTTTATACCGGCATGGAACCACGTTCGCAGAAACGGGATCAAGTCGAGCTCGGTAAAAGTCTGCCAGCCATTCACTGCTATCTTCCCATCACGCACATCCGCACCAAGAAATATCCGCTCGCCGCCGTAGCGAGATACCCAGCGCTCTAGGGTCTCCGGCGACTTCACCGCCATGCTTCCGATCGAAGCGACCGCCGCTCCGGCATCGAACACGGCCGCCAAGTCATCATCGGTTTTGATACCGCCGCCGAAGTCGACCACTAGTTCCTTGATCGAAGCAATGCGTTCGAGAACCGAGATATTCTTCGGCGAACCGGTTTTCGCTCCATCAAGGTCGACTACATGCAGGCGGCGAACATCGGCATCTGCGAACCTTTGTGCGACCGCCGCAGGATCGTCGTCGTAAACGGTCTTGCGATCAAAATCGCCCTCGGAAAGCCGTACGCATTTGCCGTCAATGATGTCTATCGCCGGAATTATTTCGAGCATGAATTCAAAAAGTTCTTAAGTATTTCCATTCCCGCATCGCCCGATTTTTCGGGGTGAAACTGTACTCCGTAAAAGTCGTTCTTCTCGATCGCCGCCGAAAACGAAACGCCATAAGTGCAAACGGCAGCAGTATCGCTTCCCGTTTCCGCGAAATATCCGTGTACGAAATAAAAGTATTCATCGCTGCCAACACCGTTGAAAAGTTTTGAGCCGCTTGCCTGAACACGGTTCCAGCCCATGTGGGGAACTTTCAATCTACCGCCCGCGAAACGCTTTACGCGAAGGTCTGCGATCCCCAAACATTCCGTCTCGTTCTCCTCGGAAGACGCACAAAAAAGCTGCATTCCCAAACAGATCCCGAGCACAGGCTGCTTCAGATTTCGTATCACCGTATCGAGTCCACGCTCCCGGAGGAATCGCATTGCACCCGAAGCTTCGCCGACGCCGGGAAAGATAACCTTGTCCGCTGCCGCAAGCTCGGCCGCGTCATCAGTCACCAGAGCCTTGATGCCCAGACGTGACAGTGCATTCATTACCGAAGCCGTATTTCCGGCGTTATATCTAACGATCGCTACTTTCATAAAACTCCCTTAGTCGTCGGAAGCTCGGTTCCCTCACGACGCACCGCCATCCGCAGAGATCGAGCAAATGCCTTGAAGATCGCCTCGATCTTATGATGTTCGATCGTCCCTTCGGCCTTGATGTTCAGGTTGCACTTGGCCGCGTCCGTGAACGATTTGAAGAAATGAAAGAACATCTCGGTCGGCATCTCACCGATCTTCTCGCGCTTGAATTCAGCGTCCCATTCGCACCAATTCCGCCCGCCGAGATCGACCGCGACCTGCGCCAGACAATCGTCCATCGGAAGGCAAAAGCCGTATCTATCAATTCCGCGTTTGTCGCCGAGCGCAATTGAAAAAGCTTCACCGAGCGTAATCGCCGTGTCCTCGATCGTGTGGTGTTCGTCAACGGCAAGATCGCCATTTGCGTTTATGTTTAAGTCAAAGCCGCCGTGTCGAGCGATCTGTTCGAGCATATGATCGAAGAACGCGATACCGGTCGAGATCTCTGCCTTGCCGGTGCCATCGAGGGAGATATCGACCTTTATTTGCGTCTCTTTCGTATTGCGACTGCGCGTTGCCCGCCGCGGTTGTTTGATCAAAAGCTCGCTGATCTCAGCCCAAGTTTCTACGCTGTGGACCTCAACACCAAAGTCATCCTCGAGTGGAAAATTCGTGTTCTTGATATAGATCGCCTTCGCACCAAGGTTCTTAGCCAGCTCAACATCGGTCGACCTGTCGCCGATCACGTATGAGTTCGCGAGGTCGTATTGGCCGGTCATATACTTGCCGAGCATTCCTGTTCCGGGCTTACGTGTCGGTGCGTTCTCGTGCGGAAAGGTGCGGTCAACGAACACATCCGCAAACTGCACTCCTTCGCCCTCAAGCGTCTGCAAAACAAAATTCTGTGCCGGCCAAAACGCCGTTTCCGGAAAGCTTTCGGTGCCCATCCCGTCTTGGTTAGTCACCATTACCAGAACAAACTCCGTCGCACGAGCGATTTTCGCGAGCTCCGTAATCGCGCCGGGAATGAAGCTCAATTTCCCGATCACATCCACCTGAAAATCATCCGGCTCACGGATTATCGTACCGTCGCGGTCAATAAAAAGTACTCTTTTCATAATGTCTATTTCCGTTCCAGCTAAGAGCTACTAGCTATCAGCCGCCAGCCGATCAGTTTTTCGCGAGTGCGGCGAGTAAACGTGCATTCTCCTCTTCGGTACCGACCGTTACCCGCAAACAGCCTTCACAGAGCCGAACATTGCTGCGGTCGCGGACGACGATCTTTTGCTGGATAAGATATCTGTAAATGCCGCTCGCGTCTTCCATTTTCACCAGTACAAAATTCGCATCGCTCGGATAGATCTTTTGGACGAAGGAAAGCGTGCCTAATTCACTGACCAATCGATCGCGTTCCGAGAGCGTTCGGCGGATCCAAACTTCAACGGAATCGTTGTCTGCCAAAGCTTCGATAACGGCTCTTTGCGCGATGCCGCTCACGTTATAAGGCGGCTTGACCGCGTTCATCAGCGAGATGATCTCTTCGCTCGCGTACGCCATTCCGACCCGGAGCCCAGCCATTCCCCACGCTTTTGAAAAGGTCTGAAGCACGACAAGATTCGGGAAACGATTGAGCTCCGTGATCAAAGATGGCTCAGCGGCAAAGTGAATATAGGCTTCATCGATCACCACGATCCCTCCAAAACCCTTGAGCAATTTCTCTATGTCTGCACGCCGCATTAGATTCCCGGTCGGGTTGTTCGGCGAACATATGAAGATCAGTTTTGTTCGTTCGTTCACTGCTGACAAGATCGCCTCTACGTCCAACTGAAACTCGTTCTTAAGCGGCACTTCGCGAATGCTGACGTCATTTATATCTGCCGAAACACTGTACATTCCGTACGTTGGCGGGCAGACGATCGCTTCGTCGCAGCCCGGTTCGCAAAAGATGCGGAAAAGCAGATCGATCGCTTCGTCGCTACCGTTCCCGACGAACATCTGTTCGGAGAAAAGTCTGTTTGTAAGCCCGATCAACGCTTTCAATTCTTTCTGAAGTGGGTCAGGATAACGGTTGTAACTTTCGCCGACCGGGGAACCGAACGGGTTCTCGTTAGCATCCAGAAAGATCTCGGCGTCGCCCTCGAATTCAGAACGAGCCGATGAATACGGCTTGAGCCGCAGAATGTTTGGCCGCACAAGACGGTTGAGATCAAGCGCCATCGCCGCCTCCTAGAGCCGCCAAACGAACTGAGATCGCGCGCTTGTGTGCATCCAATTGCTCTGCTTCCGCCATCAGCTCGATCGACGGGCCAAGATTTCTGATGCCGTCGGCGGTGAGTTTCTGATACGTGATCGACTTCATGAAACTTGCCGTGGAAACGCCGCTGAACGAACGGGCATAGCCATTGGTCGGCAGTGTGTGATTTGTGCCCGAGGCATAATCACCCGCGCTCTCGCATGAATAGTCTCCGATAAAGACGGAGCCCGCGTTGACGATCTGTCTGGCGAGTTCTTCAGCCTTTTCGGTTGCGAGTATCAAATGTTCGGCAGCATATTCATTCATAAGCTCGACTGCCTCGGCAAGATCCCGTACGACGAAAGCACGCGAATTCGCGAGAGCAGCTTCCGCTATCTGCTTTCGCGGCAGTGCAGCGACTTGCTTGTCGATCTCGCTCAGCACATCGTCGACCACCTTTCTCGAAGTCGAAACCAAAATAACCTGGCTGTCCGGCCCATGCTCTGCCTGCGATAGAAGATCTGCCGCGACGAATTCCGGCACGCACGTTTTGTCCGCGATCACCGCGACCTCCGAAGGCCCGGCGGGCATGTCGATCGCCACGCCGAAACGCGTCACCTGCATTTTCGCTTCAGTCACAAATTGATTGCCTGGGCCGAAGATCTTGTAGACTGCGGGGACGGTTTCGGTACCAAACGCCATCGCACCGATAGCCTGTGCACCGCCGATCCTGAATACTTTAGTTACGCCGCAAAGCCTTGCCGTATATAGAGTTGTCGGGGCGATCTTGCCTTCGCTGTTCGGCGGCGAACACATCACCACCTCTCGGCAACCGGCGAGCTTTGCCGGTATCGCCAGCATCAGCATGGTCGAGAAAAGCGGCGCGCTTCCCGCAGGTACGTAGAGCCCAACCTTTTCGATTGCCACCGAACGACGCCAGCAAAAAACGCCCGGCGTGGTTTCGATCACCTTTGGTTCGCCTTCATTTATTGCGTGAAATTTCTCTATGTTCGCCTTCGCGGTCTCGATCGCAGCCTTTAGTTCGTCTGCAACTAACGATTCGGCTTCGTCGAACTCGGCTTCGTTTACAAGAAGTTCATCAAGCTCGACCTCATCGAACTCCCGAGCATATTTCCTCAAAGCGTCATCTCCGTTCTCACGAACATCCTTCAGAAGGTTAGCGACCGTGCATTCAAGAAATGTCGTGTCCAGAGACGGCCTCTTAAGAAGTTTTGCCCAATTTTCGCGTTTCGGAAATTCTATGATCTGCATATTTGTCACCCGATCATCTGATCTATCGAAAGTACAAGAATGCCTTCGGCCCCTGCCTGTTTCAGCCGATCGACCACTTCCCAGAAATCGTGCTCCGCGATCACCGAATGGATCGATACCCATCCTTCTTCGGCGAGCGGCATCATCGTCGGGCTTTTGATCCCCGGCAGCAGTTTCGATATCTCGGCCGCCTTTTCTTTCGGTGCGTTAAGAAGTATGTACTTGTTTTCCGAGGCCGCACGTACGCTGCGAATGCGGAATAGAAGCTGTTCGAGAATCGCCTCGGCGTCATGCGAAAGCTCGGGCCGGCGGATAAGCACCGCTTGAGATTTGAGCACCGTTTCTACCTCGCGAAGCCCGTTTGAAAAAAGCGTACTGCCGCTGCTGATAAGATCGCAGACCGCGTCGGCCAATCCGATGGATGGCGCGATCTCGACCGAGCCGCTGATCTCGTGAATATCCGCCTCTGCAGAATTCGCGGCAAAGTATTGGTTTAGAATATTCGGATAGCTCGTAGCGATCCGCTTGCCGTTAAGCGAGGCCAATCCCGTGTAATCGTCGCCCTTTGGCACAGCGAGCGAAAGCCTGCATCTTCCAAATCCCAACCGCTCTACCACCTCAACGTTTTTCGGGTTCTCGGCCAATACATTCTCACCGACGACACCGATATCCGCCACACCGTCTGCCACGTAATCCGGAATGTCGTCATCGCGGAGGAAGAATATCTCCAGCGGAAAATCCTCGGCTTCTGCCCGCAGTTTCCCGAGCCCGTTCGAAAATCCGATACCACAGCGTTTCAGCAGAGCCGTCGAACCGTCTGCCAGTCTGCCCTGTTTTTGTATTGCTATCCTTAATTTCATAACCGAAAAATGACAAAACGACGCCCTTGAAACTTTTTCAAGTTCGCGCCTATAAGATGAAGACTTTGTTTCGCTTGTTCTAGAGAACGAGATTCAAGTCATGCGCGGAATGTATTCCGGCATGATGATGGTGATGGACGTGAAGAGTTAGGGCGATCATCGAGTACCTCTATTAAAAACACATCGTACGAACTTTGGCAAGTGGGTTGATTTGCTCCGTATGCTAAAATTTTCTTGCGACAATATGGAGTCAATAGATTCAGAAAGCGTTATTAAAGATTTCGGAAAGCGGATCCAGCGTTGCTACGGCTGTTTTATCGCATATCATCTAAAGGATATGTACCTCGGCGAAGACGTCACGTTCTTTTGCAATTACTGTAAGGACGATTCGATGTTTCACTTTGACGATTTTTCAAAGCTGATCGACCTTTCAAAGCTGAAAGAGGTTGCCGACGAAGACCATCACCATTGATCAACTGATAAGTTCATAGTGCAGTTCAAACTCAACATTTTTGGCCCTTACGAATCAAAGACCGTCTCGGTCGATGATGAGCTGTCTATTGGCAGAACCGAGCTCGCCGATATAGTACTCGACGATTCGGGACTTTCTCGAATGAACACAACGTTCTTTGTCGATGACGGAGAACTACTTGTCGCCGACGAAAATTCGACCAACGGCACATTCGTAAACGGAACGCGGATATCACGTCCGCAGATCGTCCGCTCCGGCGATGTCGTCAAGATCGGCACTGATACAACGATCACCGTCGGTGATGACGGGGAAGGGGCGACAGATTCAGCTTCTGTCGAACCCGTTCACAAACATTCGGCCGAAATCGGGAGGGATAACGAACCGACCCGTTCGCCTACAATAAACTTCTCATTTCCTCAAAACGAGGATGATGAAGAATCTGATCAAACAAGGGTTCTACTGCTCGCGTCCGGAGCACTTGCAATGTTGATCGTGCTCTTTACGGGACTCGGACTCTATATTGTATCGGACGACAATAATGCGAACAGTGGGCCTATCTCACATCCGCTCGTAAGCGGAAATCTGATCCCAGTTCGCGTTATTGACCCGCTAGGAGGAGAAGACGATAACGATATTAACGACATTATTTCCCAGTGGGAGGTCGCCGAAACAGAGCTTGTCGCATCGGACGTCGCGGATATAAATGTGAGTTCACCGGAAGCTGAGGAGGCGGAACTAAATGTTTCGAATACTTTCCT
>CAZXTS010000018.1:13022-25527 GCA_964643745.1 uncultured Chloracidobacterium sp. | reverse complement strand
ATCGTCAAGGAAATGACTTGTCCTGATCTGCAGATTGTTCCTATATTGCATCAGGCGTTTCTTGTCGAAAGGAACATTGCCGATCGGTTTTGCCGCGTTCAACTTTACCGGCAGCGAATAGAATGCCCGCATATATTCGGCTGCATTTTCTATCGTCTCACTTTGCTGCTTGGTGAACTTGCCGATCGGTTGGATATAGATCGTCCGACGTTCGTCGGTCGGCAGGGTCGGATCTGAGACGATATATTGTTCGAACGTTTCACCGGTTTCCCTTTGGGTGTCGAGCCAATCGCCTTCGTTGATCTTCATTGGTTCGAAAAATCTGACGACCGCGTCCCGCTGTTTCTTGAGCTTTTCGACCTTTGACGCATCTTCGTTTTCTGAGACGGAATTCTTCGGAGGCTCGGTTGCGGCACAGCCCGCCAGAATGATCGCCAAAAGAATTGTCGCAAAAAACCTATTTAGCATCGGTTAATTTTCTTCGATGGTTATCGTTCGCGGGTCTTCGCCCTCGCCTTCGATCGAGATATTGAAAACCCGGCCCGGAAACTTAAATTGTCCAAGCCGCTCGGCCCATTCGATTATCACCACCGCCGTCTCACTTTCGACGATCTCGTCAAGTCCGACGCCAAACGCCGCGTCGCTTCCTTCGTCGATGCGCCAAAGGTCAATGTGATAGACATCTAACTGGCCGGTCGGATAAATATTTACCAGCGTAAAACTCGGGCTCGTAACCTCATCAACATCAAACCCGAGCGAATCAAGAATGCCTTTCGTTAGGAGTGTCTTCCCCGCACCAAGTCCGCCGCGAAGCAAGACGGCATCTGTCGCACGAAGCCCGGAACCGATCCGTTTCCCGAGTTCGAAGGTCTCGTCCGGTGTTTCGCAAATGATCGTCTCAGTCATTGTTTTTCGAACAGCTGTGAGCTGTCAGCTATTAGCTGTCAGCTGGACGGAAACCCTGTTTAGGCCTTCGTCTCAAATTCCGAGAAGGCATCGGTCAGGCATTCGCGGACGTCCGAAGCGGTCATTACGCGTTTGCCGAATTTCTTTTCGGCGATGTCGCCCGCCATGCCCGCGATGTAAACCGCCGCGACCACCGTCTCAAAAATGTCGATGTCCATCGCGGCCGCTTGTGAGACGAAACCCGCGATGATGCCGGCGAGCGTGTCGCCGTTTCCGGCTTTTCCTAAACCGGAATTTCCGGTCGGATTTACGACGACCTTTCCGCCGGGTTCGCCGATCAAAACGCGTTCGCCTTTAAGCACAAGGATCACATTGAGCTTCTGCGAAAATTCGCGAACAGCTGAGACGCGGTCCTTTATCAGGCTCCCCTCCTTACGAAGGAGGGGTGGCGGCGTTTCGCCGACGGGGTGGTTCTCTTCATGGCCAAGAAGCCGCAGAAACTCGCCCTCATGCGGCGTTAGGATCAGGTCAGAACCGCCTGCGTGAGCGGGTGGCCAGTTCGCCGAAAGCGGAGCAATTAAGTTCAAAGCATCCGCGTCCAAAATAGTTGGGACGGTTCGGTTCTCGACAAAATGTCTGACGAACTCTTTCGTCTCACTTTCTGCCGAACCAAGCCCGCAGCCAATCGCGATTGCGTCCGCCTTCGCGAGCAAATCTTCAACCTCGCCGATCGCCGAATCTGAGACGGCACCACCCGCCGTCTCACTTAAGCTGCGAACCATCACCTCAGGCAAAACGCGCGAAGCCACCGCATCTTTGCTCGAACGCGGCGTCCCAACCGTCACCAACCCGACGCCCGACCGCTCCGCTGCATTCGCCGCCAAAACCGCGGCCCCCGAATATGTCTCACTTCCGGCGACTAACAAAGCATGCCCGCGCTTGTTCTTGTAAGAATCACTCGAAAACTGAGACGAGCGTAACCATTCGGCCGCATCCTCACGTTCTGCCAAAAACAATTGAGACGGCTGTTCGTCGATCAATTCTCTCGGTGACCCGATTTGCTCAATGAAGAGTTCCCCATTAAAAGATGCGGCTTGTGGAAGCACATTACCAGGCTTCGGCGCGGTGAAAGTTACCGTAAGATCGGCCTGTAACGCTATGTCAAGTTGCTCGCCTGAATCGGCACTCAGTCCTGATGGGATATCGACGGCGACTCGAATCGGTGTCTTTCTCGAATAGTCGTCGGTAAGAAAATTGACCTCGTGAACTATGTTGTAGACCCAGATATCGAGCGGCCTAGTTAGCCCCGTCCCAAAAACTGCGTCAACGATTAGATCAACACCGGCGAAGAGTTCGATCTGAATTGAATTCCATTCTTCTTTCGAAGTCACTTCCCAAAGGTGACAAAACTCGCTCATGTAAACATCGTCGTAGGTGAAATCCTCTTGACACAACACACCCAAATTCGTTCTTACGTCTCCTTTTGTTTCTTGTATGCGGCCCAGAAGGACAACGTTCACGAAGGCTCCGTCCAGACCAAGATGTCTCGCCAGGGCCGCTCCGTCGCCGCCGTTGTTGCCTTTGCCGCAGAGTAGGAGAATGCTTTTGCCTTTTACCGAGCCGCCTAATTTATCGGTTATGACACGAGCGACTGCATGAGCGGCGTTTTCCATCAAAATGATCGATGGAATTCCGTAGCGCTCGGTCGTCAACCTATCGACCTCTCGCATCTCCGCCGCTGTGAGCACTTTTCGCATACGACACTAACTTGCCATATTTATAACGTGCGGCAAAGGGCAATTGTTGAAGTTGGAATGATTTATGCCACTTGGCGCAGTTTATAGCACTTGGAAAGGCAAAAGAGCTCCGTTTTCAGCCAAAAACAAAGGCCGCATCCGGTCCAAGATGCGGCCTTTGCCAAAATAAGGAGAAATAAACAGAATTATAGCGTGCAAATGGCATATTTTGTCTGCCACTGTGCTTGATTACTTTTAATTTCCGTTCTGTTTATACAAAGGTTTATTTAACTATAGTTTCCACAAATAATTGGTGATCCCGGGTGGATTCGAACCACCGGCCTTTCACTTAGGAGGCGAACGCTCTATCCAGCTGAGCTACGGGACCATACCGGTCTTGGATCCTGGATCTAACTATCGTAGTTTATCAGAGACTTGACGTTGTGACCGCTCAATTTTTGGCGGCCGCCGAGAAAATTAAGTTCCACCGCAAAAAGCAGGCCCGCGACCTTTCCGCCGACGCCTTCGACCAGATCGACAACGGCTTTTGCTGTGCCGCCGGTCGCGAGCAGGTCATCAACGATCAAGACGTTGTGGCCCTTGCCAACGGCGTCCTTGTGCATTTCCAGAGTGTCCTCGCCATATTCCAGGTCGTAGGAAACCGCGACCTTTTCTGAAGGCAGCTTGTTCGGTTTACGAACCGGGATAAATCCAACGCCAAGCTGATATGCCAACGGCGTTCCGAAGATGAATCCGCGGGATTCGATGCCGATCACGGTATCGATGTCCATTCCGCGGCACGCTTCGGTCATTGCGTCAATGGTCTCTTCGAGGCCATTTGCATCTTTCAGCAGGGTGGTTATGTCGTAAAAATTAATGCCCGGTTTCGGAAAATCGGGGACTTCGCGTATCAGTATCTTTAGATTGTCCATTTATAAATGTGTAAGTGCTTTTTAATTATCTTTCGATCCTAAATGTTGAAAATTCTTTTGTCGGTTCTGCGACCAATTCTTCGATATTATCGACACGGCCATATCGGGGCCCGGTCGCCAGATCGTCGCGCATCGCCGTGACCTTTCGTTCTGTTCCCTGCACGAATGCTTCTACGCGTCCGTCTTCCAGGTTCTTAACGTAACCGGTAACCTGGTGCCTTGAGGCCGCCCGCTGCGCAAAATAGCGAAACCCGACGCCCTGCACAAGCCCTTCAATGAACAGAATTCGTGCTATCACAAAGGCAGATCCCTGCTCACCCGAGAGCCTCTAAACATTCCATCAAACTTCGCTTGCGACAAGTGTATATCGGCAGGCCGCGGAGCGTAAATTTGCTAGCCGGCGTCTGACGCAGTTCTTCTGCCATAGCTAAAAAATCGTTCGGTTCGTCCGTCTCGAACGAGATCAGGTATTCCTGATCGCTAAAACCAAAGGCGTGGGTTAGATGAATCCGAATGTTCGGAAACCGCTTTCCGACCATAAAATTTTCTTCGACCAGCGCATCGCGTTCCTCGGCGGGCTTCTCGTACCAATCTTTTTGTTTAGCACATGGATACAGAAAATGGTAGTTATGTTTCCCCGCAGAGACATGATAACGGTCTTCTTCGCCTTCCGAAATAAACATCATCTTTCGTGTAACGGCCATATAGCTGTCAGCCGTTTCAAGATAACTGCCTAATCGCGTCCGATATAGCTTTGCGGTCATCTCCTGGATCTTGTCCATCGAGCGGCCGATCCGCCAAATCATAAGATCGGCCTTGGAATCGAAACCTACCAGCGAATAACTGAACAGCACGAAATCTTCGCGAAATTGTTCATATACTTCCTGAAACTCAGTTCTGAGAGCCGATTTTGTTTCGTGGTCTAATCGCCGCCATTCCGGATCGACCCGAAAGAACATAAAGTTGACGTATTGCTTTTCGATCGACGGAAAAGTACGCGGATCCGCCTGGCCCTCGACCAACCTCAATCCGCCCGCTTCCTGGCCCTTTTTTTGATTTGCAATGCTTTCCACGACTAGCAACGATTCTGCCAAGTTTTCCGTCGATTGTCCAAAATGTTGTAAACGAATGATATTTGTAGGCGGTTGGTGTTTACATATCACCCGGCCGGTGCGAAAATGTCGCTAATGAAACGGACGATCTCAGTATTTCTGTTATTGGTCGCGGGCATTCTTTCCGCGGAGGCCCAACAGCGGCCGCTGATCACGGACGATATTGATATTACTCCCCAAGGGGCGATAGAGATCGGCGTTGGTGTGGATTTTCTTCAGAACGCGAAGTTTCCGCTTTCAGGTCTCAAGGGTGATCTAACACGGGTTGGCGACATTCGCATTCGTCAAGGTTTTGCATCAAACGTCGAACTCCAGATCGAGGGCTCGTTACAGAATTTTCTAGCTATCAACTCGCAGGGCGTTTCACCGATCCCGCTGAACGTTACCGGAAATTCAACCAGTGATTTTGATGATTTTATCGTCTCGACGAAAGTTAAATTCTTCAGCGAAACCAAGAACCTGCCGGCGATCGGAATGAAGTTCGGTTACCAGATGCCCAACACGGATCAGGCGAAGGGCATAGGCACTAACCAGATCAATATCTTCACCAAGATAATCGCACAGAAAAAATTTGGGAAATCGCCGGGCCGGGCACCCCGGGCCAATGTATTTGGAAATTTGGGTCTCGGAATAATGACCGCCCCCATCGAACGATTCGCCCAGAACGACCTTCTCCTGTACGGGCTTGCGGGCATTTTTCGGGTCAATGACCGGATAAATGTCGCCACCGAAGTAAATGGGCGTGTGAACACTCGCTCCGGAGATGCGCCACTCGGGACGGAAAGCGTCGGGCAATTCAGGGTCGGAAGCCAGATCCGCGCGTCCGGGCTTCGATTTGATACTGCTGCAATTTTTGGACTTACCAGATATAGCCCGCGGACCGGAATTACCTTCGGCGTTACCTATGAATCGCCAAGCATCCTTCCTATCGCAAAATAGGCTGCACGTTTATAGGTGAATTGCCCTTTCCAAGCATCGGGGCAGTCTTAATGGCTTGATGCACAAAGTCTTTCGCGATCTTCACTGACTCAAACAGATCATTTCCTAAGGCAAGATTTGCCGCGATCGCCGCAGCCAGCGTACAGCCAGTACCGTGTGTTGCGGCGGTCTCGATATAGGGGGCTTCGATCCTGTGATTTTCCTCGCCTATAAAGAGATGATCGGTCGACATTCTTGCTCCGTTTGATCGGCCGGGATCAGCGGCCTCGATTCCCGATCCGAAATGTCCGCCCTTGATCAAGACATTGCGTGCTCCCATCTCTCTCATTATCAGCGCCGCATTTACAATATCTTCTTCCGATTCGATCGCGATCCCTGTAATTCGCTCGGCCTCGGGGATATTTGGCGTAATGATGTCGGCAAGCGGAAAAAGCTGTTCGATCATCGCCCGAAGCGCTGCATTGTCGATGAGATCGTAGCCGGAGGTTGATCGCACGACCGGATCGACGACGATATTTTTCAGTGCGTATTCAGTTATCAGCTTTGCTGTCTCTTCAATGATCTCACGCGTGGGCAACATTCCTGTTTTCAGTGCATCAACTCCAATATCAGTTATCACCGGTTCTGCCTGTGCACGTATCGAAGCCGCGGTCTGATTCTCAGAACCAAAAACGGCAGTGGTATTTTGAAAAGTGATCGAAGCGATGACCGCGGTTGGAAAACATCCGAACGCAAAGAACGTCTTTACATCGGCGATGACACCGGCACCGCCCGAAGGATCAACTCCCGCGATCGTCATACATACAGGCTGCGATCTTGATTCACTCATTGCTTGATCTTATAACGTGCCGTTGCCGATTCGATATTTCGAAGCTGCCCGTGATCTTCGAGCGAACGAATCGCCGCGAAACCTGTAGCCCCTGCTTCAAGTAAATCAGCTAAGTGCTCTATGCCGACACCGCCAAGCGCCAGGACGGGAAGATCCACGACGACTGAACAAGCCGACCGTAGGTCATCGAGTCCAACGGGCTCAACCTTTCCGGGTGTTTGGAACACAGGCCCAAACACAGCCAGATCAGCCCCGGCCGAAGCCGCTCTTTCCAATTCTGGAATGCTGTGCGTCGAAACTGCAACAATAAAGCTTTTCGGAGCTGCACCGCGAACGGCCTCGATAGGCAAGCCATTCGAAGGCAGATGAACTCCATCGGCGTTCGCCGCAAATGCAACATCGAACCTGTCATTTACAACAACCTTTGTCGGAAGCTCCTCGATCGCCTTCACAATTCGCCGGGTCAGGTCCAAAAGGTTCTTCGCTGAAATAGCCTTTTCGCGGACCTGGATCATAGAAACGCCGGCAGCGGCAGCGGTTCTACATTTTGATACTGTGGACTCCGAATATTGAAGAAAATTCTGATCGGTGAGCGAGCCGTCTGTGATCTTGCAGATCAAAGGATATTGCAGGTCAAGGCTCATTTGTCGCGGCTATCCTGTTTGCCCTGAAGCATCGCAACGCTTTTGTTGAAATGAGCGATCTCCCAGAAAGCTATCACGAGATTCACAACACCAAGTCCGGTAACGGCGCCGCGAAACCAATTGGACGCTACCGTCGCCCGGATGGAAGGAAAGCCTGTACTGTCGGCAAGAAAGACCAACAAATGGTTATCGCCCCAACTGCCAAAGACCGTATCCCAAGGCGAAAGTATGAGATAGAACCCCAAAAGCAGGCACAAAAGAATAAAAAAAATGACGGTCAGTTTTTCAACCATTCCGCCAAATTATACTCTTATGAGGTTGTTCAGAACAATCACGGCCTGCAAACTAACCGGATGCCACTAGGCTATTTACGCGATTGGCAACATCGCGGAAATTGATGTTCTCCGCATACACCTGCTCATAGTATTTCGAAGCGTTAGCGTGATCGCCGTCGCCTTCATAGGCAACCGCAAGTTCATACCAGATGCCAAGTTTCTCGTCGTCGGTCAACCCGGCCGATTCAAGCGTTTTCTTGAACCAGCGAACCGCAAGATTCGGCTTGCCTAGCTGCATAAAACAATGTCCGAGCAGATTTGCACACTGGAAAAAGCGGCGGGTCCCGTCGTTCGGGTGAACGAGTGCCACACCGGCCTGAAATTCTTTGATCGCATCTTCGAGCAGATACATTTCCTGATACGCAACCGCTGTTTGATAGTGCGTCTCATAGTCGTTTCCGACTCCGGCATCGTCGGCAAATTCGTCTAAGCCAAGTTCGTTTCGAAGGTCGGCAAGCTCCATCGCACCGCTCGGCGACGCCGGGGCCGCTAATTTCTCGATCGGCTCGGGCAACGTTTCTTCACCAGTTTCCTCAACAACCGGGCTGTCTTCGATACTCTCAACGGGAGCCGTTTCCACAGTTTCCTCTACGATGGCCAGATCGGCCATATTCGCCTTGAGGATCGCTATCTCATCGTTTTCGCCAAACTTTTCATAGAACTCTTCGATAGCTTTCTCGGCTATTTCGATGTAGCCGCTTTCGATATAGAACCGGATGCTGTCGAGTTCCTTCTGCATCGGATCGTCGTCGATCTCAGGCTCTATTTCCTGTTCCGCGGTCGTGACCACATCGTCGTCCAGCACGGATATATCATCAGCAAGGTCTGGCATGACCGCAGCGTCGTCGAGCTCGGCGGGTGGGTCATCGGCTCCAGGTTCTTCCAGGTCCTGTACCCCGACGATGGCGAAATCACCGGCGACCTCAGTGCCGGTAGATGATTCCAACATCACCGTCCCATTTCCATTAGTCCCGTTCGCCCTGGGAGCAAAACGTGAATCGAAAATGCTTTCCGCGACTGGCTCGTCTTCGACGCCCAGTTCTTTATTGACCTCTGAAAGCCTTGCCGATATTTCGCGGTCGTGCGGCAGAAGGAGTACAAGCTGCGAGAGTGCGTATCGCTCATCGTCAAGCCGTTCTTCTGCTCTGGCGCATTTCGCCATCGATGTCAGCGAAGCCCGCATTCCGGCTTCATCCTTAAGCCACGACGCACACCGAACCATAATCCTGAGAGCGTCGACCTGTTCGGGCTCCATAGCCAGAACGGACGCAACATACCCGCAAAGCTCTTCGGCCTTGCCCTGCATCAGCATATGTTCCGACGCGATCGAAAGCATTCGTACCGCAGAAGCGGCGTCATTGGAATCGAGATATCGGGTGCTAAGTTCGAGCAGCTTTGGAAAACACGTCGGATCCTGTTCAATAAGCTTGACCAAGGTTCGCTCCGCAGCCTCGAGGTCGCTGACCTTTGCGTGGCAATCCACAAGCAGCGAATGTATGTCGGCATTATTGGGCGCGGTGTCGTGAGCCTCAATGACCTTTGCATTCGCCTCGGCCACATGGCCTGTCGAATGGCCTGTTTCGACCAGGCGTTGAAGTATTTCGGCTGATTCCGGTTCGTGTTCAAGAGCCTTTGAATAGACTTGATAGGCTTGCTCGGTCTCACCCAGATTTTCGAATCGCCGGCCCGCTTCCGAATATGCTTCGGCAGCCTCGGTATTAAAGCCCTCGGTGGCATATCCTTCAGCAACAGTTATCAGGGATGCCGTATTGTTCGGATCAAGATCGGCAACTTGGCGCCATATCTCCAAGGCTTCGACCTGCCTTCCTTCGCGCTGCATCTGTTCTGCGACCTTCTGAAAATGGACGCGAGCATCACCGATCGAACCCTTCTCGCGATAGAGTTCAGCCAAACGCAGGGTCGTTTCGGGCGAATTCGGATTTAATTTTACGATCTTGTTATAGACGGCTATCGATTTTTGAGCGAAACCCTGCTTTGCATAGTGTTCTGCGACAGCTTTATAACAATCAGCTGCGGGCTTGGTCTCGGAGTTCTTGACATAGAGGTCTCCAAGCATATTCATTGTGCTAAAGTCCCGCGGATCGTGGGTAATGACCTGCCGAAACTCACCGATAGCAGAACTGATCTTCCCCTGTGAAAGGAATCGCTCTGCATTTCGCATAGCTTTTGTTTTATCGAAGCTCATCTTGGGGTTTTAATTGAACGTAGATTTGCCGACTGGAAGGGCGGCCGGAGGTAAGTAAAAGTCAACATTGCCTTTAGACACCCTTGTAGGCAGGCAAATTCTGCGCGACCTGCATTCTGTAAACTAACACAAACTGCGAAAAAATGTCAACATTTTTAGACATTTTTTGTAATTGTTTGTCAATTTGACTCGAAACGGCGAGATTGATTTCGAGCCACTAATTCCGTAATCTTACCCTACTCATATGAAGGCACTAATACTAGCCGGCGGAAAAGGAACTCGGCTTCGGCCGCTTACGGTCTATACCCCAAAGCCGGTCGTTCCTCTTCTTGACAGGCCTTTCCTTGTCTTTCAGCTTCAGTCACTAGCAGCGGCCGGGGTAACGGACGTTACGCTTTCGCTTAGTTACCAGCCAAACAAGATCGAAGATGTGCTTGGCGACGGCTCCGAATTTGGTGTTCGGCTCCGGTATGTCACAGAGCCCAACCCTTTGGGTACGGCGGGCGCGTATAGATTTTCGATCGACGGTGAAACAGAGCCGGCCGTCGTTCTGAACGGCGACATTTTAACGGACACACCGCTTTCCAAAATTATCGATTCGCATCTCTCCAGAAAAGCCGCGGCTACGATCGCGCTTACACCGGTCGAAGACCCTACGCGATATGGATTGGTCGAGACGGCGGACGATGGCTGGGTGCTGGGTTTTCATGAGAAGCCAAACGCCGCGGATCTGGAGCGGCTCGGGACCGATCTGATCAATGCGGGGATCTATGTTCTCGGACCGGAAATTCTCGATCTCGTTCCGATGAATGAGAACCGTTCATTCGAATATCATGTTTTCCCCGAGATCTTGAAACAAGGGCTCTTTTTTAATTCGATTTCGATCGCTGGTTCCTATTGGCGCGACATCGGCACGCCTGAAAGCTACCTTTCGGCGCAAATGGACCTGCTTGCTCAACGCGTTAGTGGATTTGCCCCGCCGGAGAAGAAGCATTTCGACGCAGCCACGGCCGCATCGATCGATGAACGTTCGTATATCGGCGAAGGGTGCAGCATCAAGCCCGGTGCCCGGATCGTAAATTCGGTACTTGGCCCGGGCGTTCACGTTGACGAAAAGGCGGTTGTCGAAGATTCGGTCATTTGGGCACATACAAGAATTTCAGCCGCAGCCGAGATCCGCGGAGCGGTGGTTTGCCGAAGCTGCCATATAGGCCGCAATGCCGTCGTTTCGTCGGGAACCGTTCTTGGGGACAAAGCAAACCTTCCTGATTATTCCAGAACCTGAACAAAATGCCAGAACTTCCCGAAGTAGAGACGGTCGCATCGCAGCTCGGAAAGCTGATCACCGGATCAGAAATAGTTTCGGCGGAACTTCTGCGAGCCCGGCTTGCTCCGCATAACCCGCCCGAAGAATTCTCCAAACTTCTTTCCGGAACAACGGTCCGAAGGGTCCATCGCCGCGGAAAACATCTACTTATCGATCTTGACTGCGGCTTTACGTTAATAGTCCATCTTCGAATGTCAGGCAGATTTATGCTCCTTGATGTTGAGGACGATGAGCCAAAATTCACTCATTCGAGGTTTTTGCTTGGGAATGGCAAGAAACTTCTCTTTCAGGACCAACGGCATTTTGGCTTTATGCACATTGTAAGCACCGATGCTCTGCACTCCGCGAAAGAGATCGCCAGGCTTGCACCGGAGCCATTTTCGGATGAGTTCTCACCCGAATATCTGCGGAGTACAGCCGCCCGATCAACTCGGATGATCAAAGAATTCCTGCTTGATCAAACAAAGGTATGCGGGGTCGGAAACATCTATGCATCGGAATCGCTGTTCATGGCGGGGATAAGTCCGAAACGAAAGGCGAATAGGTTAACGGGGCCGAAGTCAATTCTACTGCATCGCGCGATCATGGATGTCCTTTCCGAAACGATCGAGATAGGACGTGGAATGCCTATCATTCCCGAGAACATCGGCGGCAGTATCTACGGCGATTCCGATACTGCCTGGCGGGTCTATGGCCGCGAAGGGGAGCCATGCGTAAACTGCGAAAGGCCTTTGCGTCGGATCGTGCAGGCTGCGCGGTCAACTTTCTACTGCGTTTTCTGCCAAAAGTGAGCGTGTAAATGGCTTGACTTAAGTTCGCCAAAGTCGCATCATTCAACCATTACTTTGTGGTGAGTTATTGCGACTTGCGACCACGTTAAATAAACAGCTAAACAGCGAAACAAGGCAATTCGGTTAAAGTCTCGCTGTTCGAAGCGGGATTTTTTATTATGAAAGACTTTCGCGAACTTATAGAAAACGACAGCATCTATGTCTTCGACGGTGCGGTCGGAACCCGGCTTTATGACAAGGGCGTTTATATCAACCGAAGCTACGACGAGCTTAATCTGACCGCGCCGGACCTAGTCCGTGAAGTACATGAAGAATATATAGAAGCCGGGGCGGATATAATAGAGACGAATTCGTTTGGCGCCACGCGACATAAATTGCAGCCTTATGGCCTCGACGAAAAGGTTCGCGAGATCAACAGGGCCGCTGCACAGATCGCAAACGCGGCCGCTGGTGAAAAAACTTATGTCGCCGGTGCGATCGGGCCGCTCGGGATTCGTATAGAACCCTTTGGCCCGACCTCTTTTGACGAAGCACGGGATCTTTATATAGAGCAGGTCGAGGGCTTGCTCGAAGGCGGCGTCGATCTATTTATCCTGGAAACATTTTCCGAGTTGCCGGTTATAGAACAGGCGATCCGCGCCGTGCGCGAACTCTCCGATCTACCGATCATAGCTCAAATGACGATCCAAATGGATGGCAAGACATCGTTCGGAACCACGCCCGAATCGTTCACCGGAGCGCTCGACAA
>CAZXTS010000018.1:0-12922 GCA_964643745.1 uncultured Chloracidobacterium sp. | reverse complement strand
TGCTGCGGCACGACCCCGATCCATATCAAGCTGATATCCGAAGCGATCCGTTCGGTCAGCCCACGACAGGCGATCAGCGAAGCCCGAAAACAAAGCGCGAATGTCGCCGAATTAAAACCTTTAGATGTTACGGTCGTCGCACCCGAAGAACGCAGCCGTTGGTCGGCGAAGATCGCACGCGGCGAGTTCGTAACATCGGTCGAGGTCTTACCGCCAAAGGGCTGCGACGCTCAGAAAACCCTTGACTCGATCCGTTTGCTAAAAGACGCAGGAGTTGACGGCGTAAACATTCCCGATGGTCCGCGTGCACAGACGCGAATGTCGGCGATGGCAACGGCCGTGCTCGTCGAACGTGAGATCGGGATCGAGGCGGTTCTTCATTATTGCTGTCGCGACAGAAATTTGCTTGGGATGATGTCTGACCTGTTGGGTGCGGCCGCGTTGGGGCTTCACAATCTTCTGATAATCACCGGCGATCCACCGAAAATGGGCCCGTATCCGGATGCGACAGCCGTATTTGATATTGATGCGATCGGCCTAACGAATATGGCGAATAAGCTGAATCACGGGCTCGATATCGGCAATAACCCAATCGGAAAGCCGACTGCGTTCTCGATCGGCGTGGGTGTTAATCCGGGAGCGGTAAATCTTGACGAAGAGATACGACGTTTTGAATGGAAGGTCGAGGCCGGAGCCGAATATGCCATCACACAACCGGTCTTTGATACGGCACAGCTCCGCTCGTTCATCGACAAGATCTCGCATGTAAAGATACCGATCGTTGCCGGTATATGGCCTTTGGTTAGCTTTAGAAATGCGGAATTCCTCCATAATGAGGTTCCCGGCGTTAATGTTACGCAGGAAATTCTAGAGCGAATGCGCCTCGCATCAGAAAGAGGCAAGGACGAAGCTCGCGAGGAAGGCATAAAGATCGCCCGCGAATCCCTACTTGAGGTCCGCGATGTGATCGCCGGGGTTCAGGTTTCTGCACCGTTCGGCAACGTGAAATATGCCCTTCAGGTCTTCGATGTGCTGAGCGAATTTCAGGCCGCTCGCTTGGCAATCGGAAACGGAAACGAAGGCCCGACTTCCTCCGAGGGCTAAAGTCTCGAACATATTTTTGTCCAACCAAATCCGGGTTTCTGGTATCATACGAATACAATCCTGTCCGAGGTGTATCCAATTATGAGTTCGTTCTGCATTCGTTTCCGTCCGGCAGCCGTGTTTTTGATATTGGCAATTTTCGGCCTTAACACGATTTCCTTTGCCCAATCGCGACCCCAGAGGCCTCAGCCGCAGGGCGATAATAAGAGAAATACACGGCCCACCCCAAAGACCGAAGAGGAATTAAAACGGGAAGAAGAGGAACGCAAACGCCTTGAAGAAGAACGAAATGCAGAGGTCGCGGACGAGGTCGTTAAGATCGAGACCAATGTCGTTAATATTGATGCGGTCGTTTTTAACAAGAAGACAGGGCAGATAATCACCGGCTTGAAACGCGAGCAGTTTCAAGTTTATGAGAATGGCGTCCGAAAGGACATTTCGAGTTTTTCAACACCGGAATCTCCGATAACGGTCACGCTAGTTCTCGAATACAGCAAGTGGTCCGAGATGTTTGGCAGAGCGAGCGGGCAAGTTTTCGAACCAGGTGTCTATGAGACCGTCCGTCCTGTAGCGTCTTTCCTAAGCAGATTCATCAAGCCGCCCGACGATTACGCATCAGTGATCGCGTTCGATATGCGTCCGACGCCGATAACCGATTTCACGAATGACCCGAACCGGATCAACCAGACGATAAACTTGCTGCTGAGGAACCAACCCGCATTTCGCGAGAACAATCTGTTTGACGCGCTTAAATTTGCCCTCGTCGGCGGCCGAGGCGATTCTGTAGTTCTTGAAAATTCCGAATCGCGTTATTCCGATTATTCCGGAATGGTGGATGTGAAATCAAAACGCCGGGCAATCATCCTTGTAGCATCGGGCATCGACACCTTCAGCCGTATAAACTATGGCGAGGTTCGCAAGATCATTCAGGAAGCCGGTATTCCGATTTATATTATCAGCACGGGTAATCTGTTCTTCAAGAAATACGAGCATTTGCTCGGAGCAACCGATTCGATCACAGGAATGCCCGGTCGGTTGACCTTTATGCAGGCAAAAAACCAGATGAACACCTTTGCGAAGGAGTCCGGCGGAATGCATTTTGAGATGACCTTTCCGAGCGAGATACCAAACTATCTTAATTCGATCAACGGGTTGCTTCGCAGCCAATACAACCTAGCCTACGACATCGAAACCCGCCACGAAGCGGGCAAGCGATACAAGCTGGAAGTGAAGGTTGACGTTGACGGCGACGGTGTCACCGACGAAAAGAACTATGTTGTACAGCACCGGCCGTTTATCTATAACCAGACCGAGAAAGAACTCGAAAAAGGTAAGAAATAACTTTGCCGTCCGGATCAGCTCGATAGTCGTTCTATCTCGATCCGCACATCTTCGATCGTCCGGGTGACCAGCGATTCATCGTGAAAAAATGACGAGCCCGTTATCTCCAGATGCTCCGGATTTTCATATTTGAAGGCCGCGGCATCTTCAGCGGAATCGAATGCGATCGACACACGATTAATTCCCCAAAGCTTTCCAAGGTAAACATCAAATTCGGCCTCACAGCCCGCAAATTCGCCCCAATATCGATTTTTCCTGATCTCGGTTCCCTCCAAATGTTCCAATTGCGAATGTTCGGTTTCGCTCAACCGAATTGTTGTAACAGTACAGGAAACATCAGCCTCCCAAACCCTGTGCTCAAAAAGATATATCCATTCTTTCGATTCGGGAATGCGGACATTACGCAACCGGAAATGCATGAGCGGAACGTAATTATCAAAAAGTTGAATATGCATCGAGGCACGCGTAAGCGGTGCGGGCAGTTCTTTGATCAGGAAGTGGCGTTTGTGTTCTGTTACAACGGAATTGTTCATTTTCGGCGGATTTCTTATAATCTTCGTTTTAACTTACTTTGTTTCAGAGGAATTAATGAATATGAAATTTTACACAATGATAGCTTTGCTTGTCGTCTCGGTGATGTTTGCTGCCTGCGGCGGAACGCCCGAAACCAATACAAACACACCGGCCGCAAATACGTCTGCGGCTAACACGGCGAATGCAAATTCAACTACGGCCGCAACAAACGCAACTGACGGTGTCCGCAGACCTGATGCTCCGACCGCGAACGAAGCGCCAACGTTGAAACCCATCGTGCTCGCCTATTTCGAAGCACTTCGCAATAAGGACGACGCTGCAGTTGTCGATGTTCTGACCGAGGAACATGTTCGGCAGATCCGCGAAGACTTGAAAGAACGAAACCGGAACGACATGGCCGCGTTTTTGGCAGAGACCGAAAAACTCGACGCAACCATTGAGGTGCGAAACGAAGAGATAACCGGCGACCGGGCGTTTGTGGAGGTAAAAGGCGGTGTGTGGACCAACTGGACCTCATTCGGCCTTCGCAAAGAGAACGGAAAATGGAAACTTTCCGGTGAGAGCAAAGACATCCAAAAGGTCGACGGGAAATAGATAAACGGAAAGAGGATGTCTGAAAAGGCTCCTTTTCGTGTCTTTCTTCTGTGCATTCTGTGGTAAGGCTCTGCTGTTCTTTAAGAAATACCACAGAATTCACAGACCTAAAACCGAATCCACAGATCAGAACACTCTTTTCAGAAGGCCTCTTTTTTGATCGGATAAGCACGCCGCATATCTACGGTAGTGCTGACTAGTTTGCCGTGCTTTTAGCCGTATCGGGCTGATACGGCGGAAGCGTTACGCGTGCCGACTTTTCCTTCTTGAGCCCAAGAGCCCAATCGGCCTGCATCAGCGTATGGATGTCGCGGGTTCCTTCGTAGATCACAGCGGCCTTGCAGTTTCTAAGGTAACGCTCGACCGGATAATCGTTCGTGTAGCCATTCGCGCCGTGGATCTCGATCGCCATTGAAGCTGCGGTTTCAGAACGCGTCGTCGCCTGCCATTTCGCCATCGAAGCAGCCTTTGCCGAGGTCTTGCCTTGGTTCTTGAGATACCCGCACTTCAGCCAAAGCAGGTGCGACATTTCGTAGTCGGCTTCCATGTTAGCTATCTTCTGTTTCACAAGCTGGAAGTTCGCGATCGTCTGTCCTTGAACTTCGCGTGTGTTTGCGTAAGCAACCGACGCATCACGCGACGCTTTGATCACGCCGGTCGCACCGGCTGCTACCGTATAACGGCCATTCTCAAGCGAGAACATCGCGATCTTAAAACCTTCGCCTTCGTTACCGAGCATGTTCGCTGACGGAACCCGAACGTCCTGAAGGGAGAAGTAGCCTGTGTTGCCGGCCTTGATACCAAGCTTGCCGTGCAGCGTGCCGCTTGAAAAACCGGACATCGTTCGTTCAATGATAAAACAGGAAATGCCGCTGTGGTCGCGAGCCTTCATCTTTTCGAGATCCGTCCAGCAGAAGAACAGGAAATTATCAGCGACATCGCCGAGCGAGATCCACATCTTTTCGCCATTTAGTATCCAATCGTCGCCATCGCGTTTTGCGTAGGATTTCATCCCGACAACGTCCGATCCGGCATTAGGCTCGGTCAGGCCAAATGTAGCGAGCTTTTCGCCTTTTGCCTGCGGAACAAGATACTTTTGCTTCTGCTCTTCCGTGCCCCAAGTGAGCAAGCTCATGCTGTTCAGCCCAACGTGGACCGACATCGCAACACGCAGAAACGTATCGCAAGCCTCAAGCTCTTCGCAAACGAGACCGAGCGAGATGTAATCAAATCCCGCGCCGCCGTATTGCTCCGGAATGCAAACGCCCATCAGCCCAAGTTCGGCCATCTTGTCAAAAACGCTGCGCTCAAAATGGGATTTTTCATCCCACTCTTTGATATGCGGTGCAACTTCCCCGTCGCAAAATTCCTTAACGGTCTTCCGCAGGGCAATATGTTCTTCTGTTAATTCAAAATCGATCACGTCGGTTATCAATCCTCTCTTAGATCAGCAAATATGTTAAAATCTTGTCTTCAAACAAGGAAAATTCTATCACTTCGCCTTTGTTTAAGCGATAACGTTCAAGTCTTTTCACCTAACATATGTTCAAACATTTTCTTATATTTACGGCCTTCTTGGCTTTTGCAGGAACACCGGCAACACTTAGCCAAACTAAAAGCACCTCCGTACCGGAGCTGCCTAAATTACTCACACAGCGGGAGCAGATGGAGGTTCGCGAGCGGTGGCTGATGGTTCGCTTGGGTTCGAAGCTGCTGCCGATGATGAAGCGGCACGGCGTTGAGATGTGGATAGTTGTTAATGAGGAGTTCAACAGCGATCCGGTCACGCCGCATATCACGCCTCCGATACCGATAGTCGGCCGCCGCGACATCTTTATCTTTATCGACAAAGGCGAACGCATCGAACGGATCGCAATGGTGCGTTACGACGAAGAGCGGCTAAGGAAGCATTACCGGTTCGTGATGCCCGCCCGCGATAAATTTGGCGAAGAACTGAAAAAGATCGTCGATGAATACAAGCCGAAGACCATCGCCTTGAACATCGGCGGCAGCCGGGGCCAACAGAGTGGATTGTCATATGATTCCTACAAGTTTTTGGCGGAGTCGCTCGGGGCCGAAAATGAAAAGAAATTCGTTTCAGCAGCTAATCTACTGATCGAGTTCTTCGACACTCGAATCCCCGACGAACTCAAGCACTATCGCGATGCCGTTACCGCGACGGACATAATAACCCAACGCGCATTTTCGAACGAGGTCATAACGCCCGGCAAGACCACGGTTGGCGACGTCCGTTGGTGGATGATCGAACAGGTGAACAAGCTAGGACTGACGATCTGGTTCCAACCTGATCTGCGGATCCAAAGGCAGCGAGCCACGACGGAAACGAGCGGGCCGTTCCTCAGCACCGCCAAAGAATCAGACGTAATTCAACGCGGTGACCTGCTACATGTCGATTTCGGGCTGGAATATATGGGCCTTTCGACTGATTGGCAGAAGCATGCGTATGTCTTGAAGGAAGGGGAAAAATCGGTTCCCGCCGGATTGACGGCAGCTTTGAAGAACACGAACCGCCTGCAGGATATTTTGTTCGCAGTCGCGCTCCCCGGCATGACCGGAACCGAGGTTTACGATGCGACAATGGCCGAGGTTAAGCGCCAGGGAATCGAGGCGATGATCTATTCGCACCCGATCGGCGCTCACGGCCACGGGCTCGGGCCATCGATCGATTTTCGCGGAAATATCGGCGGCGGCGGTAATAAGATAATCCTCGGTTCTTATATGTCGATCGAACTGAATACTTCGACCGCCGTGCCTGAATGGGGCGGACAAAAAGTTACGATGATGGCCGAGGACGACGCCGTAATGACCGAGAAAGGTTACGAATTCATACGCCCGCGGCAGACCGATATCTACATAATCAAATGATCCCGGTCGCTAAAGCATTAAGGATAATTGAACGAGAAACGTCTCCGCTTGGAAGTGAACGGGTTGGCATCGCTGACGCGGTCGGGCGTGTACTTGCTGAGGACATAATCGCCGATTCCGATATGCCGCCGTTCGACCGTTCGCAGATGGATGGTTATGCGGTTAGGGCCGCAGACAGTTCGACTGCTCCGGTTGTTTTGAAATTGGTTGGCGAATCCGCCGCCGGGCGAAGATGGAAAGGAACTTTAAAAGAGGGTGAGGCTGTAAGGATCATGACCGGAGCTTCGGTTCCCGCAGGTGCTGACGCAGTGCAGAAGCTTGAGGTCGCCAAAGAGAAAGACGAGCACGTTTCGATCCTTGAACCGACGTCGACTGGTCGATATATCGTCGCCAGGGCGACAGAGGTAAAAAAAGGGTCGGTCGTTCTTCGAAAAGGAGAGGTCTTGACCCCGAATTCGATCGCCGTGCCGGCTGCATTTGGTTACACGAAGCTGAAAGTTACGAAGCGTCCGCGGGTGGCGATCCTCGCTACCGGTTCCGAGATCGTGGATGTCAGCAAAAAACCGAAGGCTGATCAGATCAGAAATTCGAATTCTACAATGCTTGCGGCGCATTGCCGGAACGTCGGAGCTGAGGTCACTATTTTGCCGATCACCGGTGATGATATTTCAGATCTCAGATCTCATATCTCGAACGCGGTGAAAACAGCCGATCTGCTTGTAATAACTGGCGGAGTTTCGGTGGGAAAGTACGATCTGACGAAGGCTGCCTTGAAAGATCTGGGAGCGACGGTCTACTTCGAACGCGTCCAGCTTAAACCTGGCAAACCGACCGTTTTCGCGAATCTAAAAAAATCAATGGTCTTTGGCCTTCCGGGCAATCCAGTCTCGGCCGCGGTTACGTTCTATCTGTTTGTCCGCAAGGCTATTTTGTTTATGCAGTCGGCAAACCAGACAGATCTTCCTTCCGGATATGTTGCGCTCGAAGGAGATGTAAAAGGAACGAAGGAAAGAGATTCGTATCTTCCAGCCGCGATCGCGACGGATCCTAAAGGACAGATCATCGCGGTTCCGCTTCGATGGCACGGTTCGTCCGACTTTATCGGTTTTGCCCGAACTGATGCCCTGATCGTAATACCCCAGGGACGATCTTATTCCGCAGGCGAGGTCGTCGAGGCCAGATTTCTATGACTAACTTTGCGTTCTTTGGGTCTTTGCGTGACAATTCCAATCTAAATGTCTGAACTAACTCATTTTGATGAAGCCGGAAAGATACGGATGGTTGATGTTTCCGACAAGGAATTGAGCACGCGACGAGCAGTTGCTTCCGGTAAAGTTTTGCTTTCGGCTGAGACGATCGCGACATTGCAGGAAAAATCGAATCCGAAAGGCGATCCGCTCGAAATTGCTCGAATTGCCGGGATAATGGCGGCGAAGCGAACCTCGGAACTGATCCCGCTTTGCCATCAGATCGCGCTTTCAAAGGTTAACGTAACTGCCGAATATACAGAGTCGGGCATCGAACTATTTGCTGAGGCCATCACAACCTCGCAGACCGGTGTTGAAATGGAAGCATTGACGGCTGTTTCTGTCGCCGCACTAACCATCTATGATATGTGCAAGGCCGTGCAGAAAGATATTGTCATCACCGAAATTCAATTGCAGTCTAAAACGGGCGGAAAAGCGGAATATAATAGAAGCTGACGATTGGACGTACACGAAATTTCTTCGCTTCCGACGAACTTTCGGTTAGAATGTTCGTAAAGCCTCGACGGGAAGGAGTATTTAAATTATGCCGTATAAAGTCGCGAAAGAAGCAGAACCGCAATTCAAATTATTGTTGATCGCAACGATCGTTAGCATCGGGCTTTGGATCGCATCATGGTATCTGCCGTTGGTCTCGTACCTGACCTATCCGCTGCGGATCTTCGCAACATTTATTCATGAAGGCGGGCACGCACTTGCCACGGTGCTGACCGGGAATTCGGTTCAGAGCCTGTCAATATCGCCTGATGGAAGCGGTGTTGTTTATTCGCTCGGAAGCGGCTGGGTCTCGTCATTATTGATCTCTAGTGCCGGTTATCTCGGCACCACAGCTTTTGGTGCGGCCCTACTTGCGTGGATGCGGTTTGGCCGTTCGTCGCGGATCGCACTTTTTGCGTCCGCAGTTTTTGTTGCAGTTATGACCGTCGTTTTTGGCATCATCGCCCCGATGTTTAATCTGTTTTCGACATCAACGGTCGGCGGCTTTATTTTTACGGTCTTTGCCGGTTCGGTGCTGGCCGCAGGACTTGCTCTTATAGCGAAATTCGCCAGCGACAAGTGGGCAAATTTTGCCGTTGCTTTCCTCGCGATCCAGTGCTTATTGAATGCTGTTTTTGATCTGGTCAACGTCTTCTTTATTTCCACGATGACGTCGGCCCATTCTGATGCCGCGAATATGGCGGCCGCAACCGGAATTCCGGGTTTCGTCTGGGTCTTTGTTTGGATGATAATTTCGATCGTTATGATCTCAGTCGGTCTGCGTATCTATGCGGTCAGCAAAAACAAGGCTCAAACGGACACACTTTTTGAAGATTAAGATGCGATTACTTTTGATTATTTCGCTGACGGCGGTTCTGGCCGCCGTTTCACTTTCACAGGTGAAGACCGTACCGACACCGGAAGTTAAAACTCCGTTCGCTGAATCGCTTCAGGCAGTGGTCGTAACGACAGACGGTTGGGATTCTTCGAAGGGCAAGGCCCGAATGTTCGAGCGCAGTTCGCCTAAGGCAAAATGGAAAGCCGCCGGTGATATTTTCGATGTCGTCATCGGCCGAATCGGCTCGGCTTGGGCGGTGGAATCGGCACCCGAAACTGCCGCAACTTTCAAGAAAGAAGGCGATGGCCGCTCGCCGGCAGGAATGTTTCCTCTATCTTACGCCTTCGGTTTCGCTTCAAAGCCTGAGCAGCTTGAATTTCCATTCACAAAGATCGAACCAAGCACTGAATGTGTCGATGACCCGGCATCATCGCATTACAACAAGATCGTCGATCGATACAAGGTTGGTATCTTTGATTGGAAAAGCAGCGAAAAGATGCGCGAGGTCGAACCGGAATACGAGCTCGGCATTTTCGTCGCGTATAATTCGTATCCCGTTCGCAGCGGTGATGGTTCGTGCATCTTTCTTCACGTTTGGAAAGACGCCGAAACACCTACCAGCGGCTGCACGGCAATGGCCCGGAACGATCTGGAGCGGATAATATCCTGGCTCGAGCCCGCGAAAAATCCTTACTATGTCCATTTGCCTGAGGCTGAACTGAAAAAGCTAAGAAAAAAATGGGCACTTCCCGAACTTAAATGAATTTAGGCGAATTTCCTGTTGGTGCCCGACTTTTGGTCCGCTCACGAAAAGACTGGCGTACTGCCGTTGTTTCAAGGCGGGTCGAGGATCTTGTCACCCTGTCGATCGCTTCGCCAACGGGATATAATTATCGGATCAAACGAACGGCTGAAGTTCGTGTTGAATTTGACGGCCAGATCCCGGTTCTGCATAGCGATCTTGCAGATAACTGGAAAGACAATTTTTCTCGTTATGATGTTCGCTGGTAACAAAACCTTTCAAACGTGATCCATAGGAAGGACCTTTCCGAATCTCTCATCGTCCGCTCGCATGGTGTTTCTGTGCGGATAATTACGAATTCCATCGATGCGTTTGACGCGATCGTACCGGCACTGTCAGAAGATCTGCCTCTTGGCGAATTCTCGAAAAATGCCCGGAGGCCGCCCGACCATGAGTATGCTTATTTCTGGAATCCATCCACCCTCGACGCTGTTTATAAAAACGGTGAAAAAATATCCGCGCGCCGCCGCAGGTCGGACGCGATCAAGCTTCTTTGTTCTCAAATAAGGCTTACCATCGCTGAGTTTGCTCCGGACCACGTTTTTATTCACGCGGGTGTGGTTTCAGTAAATGGTGAGGGAATTATTTTGCCGGCAAATAGCTTGAGCGGCAAAACAACGCTTACGGCCGAACTTGTCCGTCAGGGAGCTCTATATCTTTCTGATGAATATGCCGTTATCGACAAGAACGGCAGAGTTTGTCCGTATCCGAAAGATCTGTCCATGCGAGCAGAAGGCGAGTTTCAGCAGACGGAAATTCCTGTTGGATCGTTAGGCGGAAAGCAAGGAAAGCGGGCTGTCCCGGTCGGACTGATCGTGTTTACAGAGTTCTCAGCAAAAGGCGTGTGGAAGCCTGAAATACTTACGCCCGGACAGGCATACCTCGAATTTATTCCACACACAATACCGATCCGGCAATCACCGGCAATGTCGATGGACAGGCTCCGGATGATTGTCTCGCAGGCAGTTTCAATTAAGACTAAGCGGGGCGACGCGAAGGAAACGGCAGCCGCGTTGCTGGAATACTTCGCCCGGCTCACGTAAACACCCCGCAATTTGCTCCCGTTTGTCGAGCCTGCCTTCAGGGATTACAATATAACTTTGCCCAAACGGCCGAGATCGCCTCTATGCAGCCTGCCCGAAAGAAAGACGAAGCAATACATGTCCGCGGCGCACGTGTTCACAATCTGAAGAATGTTTCAGTTTCGCTGCCGCACAACAAACTTACCGTGATAACCGGCGTGTCCGGTTCCGGAAAATCGAGCCTTGCGTTCGATACGATCTATGCCGAAGGACAGCGGCGGTTTGTCGAATCTCTGTCGGCATACGCGCGCCAGTTCCTCGAACGGATGGACAAACCCGATGTCGATGAGATAACGGGCATTGCTCCGGCCATCGCGATTCGGCAAAAGAACGCTACAAAAAATCCTCGCTCGACCGTTGCGACGCAGACTGAGATCTACGATTATCTTCGCCTTTTATACGCGCGGGCGGGCCAGACCTTCTGCCACGTTTGCGGCCGTGAGGTGAAGAAAGATTCACCTGAATCGGCCGCGGACGAGACGCTAAACGAACTGCCGGAAGGCACCAGATTTTATCTGTTGTTTCCCATACAAGGCACCGGCTCGCAACCCGCTTCAAAAACTAAAGGAAAAGCAAAAACGAAACCGTCTGCGATCGATCTGAGCGTTCAGGCATATCTGATCTCGCTTCTGCAGCAAGGTTTTTCCAGGCTTTTTAGGGCGGGTGAGGTAATAGAACTTTCAAAGCCCGAAGATTATCCGCACGCTGATTTTGATAACACATTTGTCTTGATCGACCGGCTTAAGGCATCCCCGGACATAAGGCAGCGGATGGTTGATTCGCTTGAAATATGTTTCCGCGAAGCGCATTCGGCGGTAGTTCAGCCAGCCGAAGCGAATACTGCCGCACTTAAATTTTCGGACCGGTATATCTGCAAATATGACGGCACGCAGTACGAAGAGCCGGAACCGCAGCTTTTTAGCTTTAATTCGCCGTATGGAGCATGCCCGAACTGTCAGGGTTTCGGGAATACTATCGGTGTGGACTATGGCCTAGTCATTCCGAATTCGTTGATTTCGCTAAAAGACGGAGCGGTCGAACCATTCTCACGACCGGCGCATGCCTGGGCACAAAAGGAATTACTGAAATATGCCGCTTCGGCAAATATTGACATTAAAAAACCTTACGCGGATCTCGAAGATTATCAGCAAAACTGCATCGTATATGGCGACGAGGGCTGGCGTGGTGTAAAGGGCTTTTTCGAATGGCTGGATACAAAGAAGTATAAGCTTCACGTCCGTGTTTTTCTTGCGAAGTATCGCGGATATACGCGTTGCCCGGATTGCAAAGGAACGCGTCTGCGGCAGGAAGCCCGCGATGTAAAGATCGGCGGGCGTTCGCTGCCGGAGATACTCGATCTTTCGATAACGGATGCTTCAGCATTCTTTGAAACACTCGAATTTTCAGCCGAACGGGCAAAGATCGCCGAAAAGCTCTTGCTTGAGGTAAGACGGCGTCTGAAATTCCTAGTCGATGTCGGCCTGGATTATCTGACGCTAGATCGACTTGCGGCAACGCTTTCCGGCGGCGAGGCTCAGCGCATTCAACTTGCGACGAACCTTGGTTCATTGCTTGTGGGAACGCTTTACGTTTTAGATGAGCCGAGCATAGGGCTTCATCCGCGTGATAATGCACGGCTTGTAAATATCCTTAAAGGCCTCCGTGATATCGGGAATACGCTGCTAGTCGTTGAGCACGATGAAGATACGATGCGTGCCGCTGATCACATAATTGACGTTGGCCCGTTCGCGGGCGAACTTGGCGGCGAGATCGTTTTCGAAGGAAGTTTCGATAAGCTGGTAAAGGACAAGAAGTCTCTGACCGCCCGCTATCTTCGCGGCGATTCCGAGATTAAAGTACCGGCAACGCGCCGGACACCGGGACAGGAAAAAATAACCCTTTCCGGTGCACGTGAGCATAACCTAAAGAACGTGTCAGTCGAGATACCGCTTGAAATGCTCGTGTGCATCACGGGTGTTTCAGGTTCCGGAAAATCGAC
>CAZXTS010000017.1:297-25585 GCA_964643745.1 uncultured Chloracidobacterium sp. | reverse complement strand
TTAGCGGAATGTTGAGTTCGTTCGATGACGCCCAAACGCCCGGAGCGAAAGAAGTGGCCGTTCTATTGGCGAAACCTGTTGAAAAATTACGAACACTACTTGGAGCAGACGCAAAGAGCCAGCTTGGAAAGGCATGGATCGAACAGATATTGCCGGCAGCCCGCGAGATCGAAAAAGGATATCCGTTCGAGGACGGTCAGGCCGATGCAGATCTTACAAAGCTAACTGAGTTCTTAGCGCCGCAAACAGGAAAGCTTTCTGAATTCTTTGACAAGCGTCTTAGCACTTATTTTGAAGAAGCGGGCGGGCAGTTCAGAGTCAAGGAAAATGCTGAAGTTCAGTTCAGTGACGAGTTTGTCGCTTACCTGAATAACGCGTTCGCATTGCGACAGGCTATGTTCGGTTCAAACCCGACGCCGAAGTTCGAGTACGAATTTACGCTGAGACCTGTTACCGGGGCGATAGTCGAAGTGGTGATCGATGGTCAAAAGGCGTCTTCCGAAGGCACTGGGTCGATCAAGCCTTCATTCCCGGGAAGCGGAGCCGAATTAGGTGTCTTAATAAATTTGGTCTCATCAGCCGGAGCTACGACGACTACGGATAGTACAGACACCACTTCTGGGCAGCAGCCATTGAGGTTCCCGGGTGTTTGGGGATTGTTCCGTTTTGTAGATGCCGGACGGCCGCAGAAACAGCCATCGGGCGAATATTCGCTGTCTTACTCTGTAAGCGGTAAAACGGTTTCAGGAACGATCAAACCAAGCGGCGGCGACTTGTTTGATAAAACGATATTCCGAAAGGTAAAGGCGCCCGATGCGTTCTTTAAGTAGAGTCATGCGAAGTAAAGGTTAACGATTATGAACGATGCAAAACTGAAACTTGATGCCGGCGATCTGAAGGGAGCGGTAGAATCGGCCCTGAATCTGGTGAAAACGAATCCGACGAATGTTGCCGCGCGCACGTTCCTATTCGAACTTTCATGCTTTTCCGGCGATTGGGACAGAGCCGAAAAGCAGCTTGAGGTGATCGGGCACCAAGATCAGAACTCAATGATCGGTTCATTGATGTATCGTCAAAATTTTCACAACGAACGAAATCGGATGAAGCTTTTCTCTGATGGCCTTAGCCCGGAATTCGTCACTGCGAAGCCGCCTTATATCGACGACATGCTTTCGGCGATCAATCGGATCCGTGAAGGCAATATGCTTGAGGCTCGAACACTTCTGGATAAGGTCGAAGAAGAACGTCCGGCATTCCCGTGCGAGATAAATGGGGAACGATATAGCGATATTCGTGATTACAACGACGTTACAATGTGTGTTTTGGAAGTATTCATCAAGGATTCGTACGTTTGGCTGCCGCTTGAACAGATCAGGTCGATCAAGTTTTCAAGGCCGAAAACGCTGCGAGACCTTTTCTGGATCCAGGCAGAGATCGAAATGATGAGCGGAACTGCTGGAGAGATGTTCATTCCGGCCCTATATTCAGGCTCGTGGCAGAGCGATAACGACCTAGTCCGTTTGGGTCGAATGACCGATTGGCAAGATAAGGGTGAGGAAGTGTTCGTAGGCGAAGGAATGCGGATATTTTGGATGGATGGCAAAGACCGCTCGATCCTGGATCTGGAATCGATCGTTTTTGACCGCGGCAGCGAAGGGGCCGTCTAAACGTGCTAATTTGTTGATTTTGATGTTAGAATGTTGAGCACCTAATACTACTAAGCTATTTTACTGTCCTTTTTGTAGCAGGATTGGAGTCTAATTTCTAATGAGCGAAGAACTTGAAAAGCCTCCTGTAGTTGATTTCGACGCGATACTGCAGCCGATCTCGGATGAGAATCCATCCGGCGAGAGCCTTCGCTACTCCGGGCTTTACGACGAGATAATGGAAGCTCGGCGCGCCGATGACCCGCTTGCTCTTGGGGATTGGACGACAAACCTCAAGACCGCAGATTATCGCCGTGTGGTCGAACTTGCGATCAACGCGCTGTCAACCCAGACAAAGGATCTGCAGGTAGCTTCGTGGCTTACTGAATCTCTGATTCGGCAGCACGGGTTCGCCGGCCTGCGGGATAGCTTAAAGCTGCTGACGCTGCTACAGGAAAATTTCTGGGATACCATCCATCCCGAGATCGATGAAGGCGATATGGAAGGGCGCGGCAACGCGATCGAATGGTTCGACGTTCAAGGTTCCGAATCTATCAGAGTTGCTCCGATCACGGGCGGTCCAGGCCTGAATTTCGTTAATTTCGAAGATTCGAAGATGTTCGATATTCCCGAAGATCTCTCGTCGCTGGAAGCTGAAGATCAGGCCCGAATAAATGTATTGAAGGAACGGGCGGAAAAAGAAGGCCGAACAACGACGGAACAATGGCGAAAAGCTAGAGCGCAAACCCGTCGGCAGTTTTGCGAAGAGACCAATTTCGCGATCGAGCAGTGCTGGGAGGCATACGCGGAATTGAACCGCGTAATTGAGGAAAAGTTTGACAGAAATCAGACACCCGGCATGACGAACCTCAAACGGTCGCTGGAAGAGGTTCACAGTGTTGTCAAAAAGATCCTGGAAGAAAAGCGTATCGAAGAGCCGGATCCTGCGGATGCTTTAGCAGGTGAAGACGGCGGCGAATATTCTGAAGGAGGGGCTTCATCGGGCGGCGGCCGAAGGGGAGTCGCGACCGGAGCCATACAGGACCGCCGAGACGCTCTTCAGCGGCTTGGCGAGGTCGCAACCTATTTCCAGCGAGCCGAGCCCCACAGCCCGGTCGCCTATCTTGTACAAAGGGCAGTTAAATGGGGCAACATGCCGCTCGACTCGTGGCTAAAGGATGTTATTAAGGATGATGGGGTGCTTTCACATATCAGACAGACGCTGGGTTTTGATACCGGCAGCGATGATTGGGGGAGTTCCGATCAGGGAAGCGACAGCTATAGTACCGAATCTACGGAAACGGCGTCAGATGATTCGTGGTGATCTGTCAAGCAGGTGAGCAGATTCGCCCTGAATCAGTCCAGCAGTTCGGCAGAGGAATTTATTACTAAGTAAGGAAGGAGAAAAATAATGCCAACAAAAGAGAGTTTACAACATAAGATCGACCGCGTTCGTCCGCCACGCGTTCAGATCACATACGATGTCGAGGTCGGCGGTGCCATAGAGTTGAAGGAACTTCCCTTCGTCGTTGGCGTTATGGGCGATTTCGTTGGAAAGTCGGAAGAACCGCTTGCGGCGTTGAAGAATCGGAAATTCGTTGAGATCGATCCCGATAACTTCAATCAGGTCCTTGCCGGAATGGCGCCTAGGCTTGCGTATACCGTTGACAACAAGCTTCAGGACGACGGTAGTAAGATGGGTATCGAGTTAAAGTTCAAAAATATCGAAGACTTCGAACCCGACGCGATCGTACAGCAGGTAGAACCGCTGAGAAAGCTTGTCGAAGCAAGGCAGAAACTTTCCGACCTGCGTTCGAAGATGGACGGAAATGAGAAGCTCGAGTCGATGCTTGAGGACATCATTTCAAGCGCAGATAAGCAGAAAGAGCTTAGCGACGCACTTGGTATTCAGGGTAAGGAGGATGCATAACCATGGCTAAACAAAAAGAACAAGAGGCCAGTGCTCAAACCGTCGAAGTTGAAGAAGGCGGAGGGTTACTTGACCAGATCTTGACCGAGGGGCGAATGGCCCGCGACGATTTTCAGAAAGAACGTGCCAAGGACATGATCGGCGAGTTCGTCGGGCAGGTAATGAGCGGCGAGCTCACAATGTCCAAGAATATGGACGTTGCGATCAATTCGCGGATCGCAGAGATCGACCGGCTCATTTCAGCCCAGATGAACGAGATCATGCATCACGAGGATTTCCAGAAACTTGAAGGCTCTTGGCGTGGACTTCAATACCTTGTGCGAAACAGCCTGACCGGCCCACAGCTCAAGATACGGATATTAAGCGTGACGAAGAAAGACCTGCTCAAGGACTTCGAGCGGGCTCTTGAATTCGACCAGTCCGCGATGTTCAAGAAGATCTACGAAGATGAATACGGGATGTTCGGTGGAGCTCCGTTCGGTGCTCTGATCGGGGATTTCGAATTTGGAAACCATCCGCAGGATATGGCCTTGCTTGAGAATATGTCTCAAGTGGCGGCAGCAGCTCATGCTCCATTTATCAGTGCGGCAGCTTCGGGATTATTCGGTTGGGATACATACAGCGAAATGTCCGAAGTGCGTGATATATCGAAGATCTTCGACCGAACCGAATATATGAAATGGCGAAGTTTCCGTGAATCCGAAGATTCGCGTTACGTCGGCCTGACTCTTCCTCATGTTTTGATGCGCGAACCTTACGGGGCGGCAACAAAACCGACTGAAACTTTCCGTTTCGAAGAAGACGTTGACGGAACGGACCACAAGAAGTATCTGTGGGGTAACGCGGCTTATGCTCTGGGTGCTCGGCTTACCGAGGCATTCTCAATGCATGGTTGGTGCGTGGCTATCCGCGGTGTCGAAGGCGGAGGACTAGTTCAGGGGCTTCCGACCCATACGTTTGAAACGGATGAGGGCGAGGTCGCGATGAAATGTCCGACCGAGGTGGCTATCACCGACCGCCGCGAAAAGGAATTTGCTGACAACGGATTCATTCCCTTAGTGCATTGCAAGGGAACCGATTATGCAGCGTTCTTTGGGGCACAGTCGGCAAATAAGGCCAAGAAGTATGATTCGGACGAGGCAAATGCAAATGCCAGGCTCTCGACTCAGCTTCAGTATATCTTTGCGGTCTCAAGGTTCGCCCATTATCTGAAATCGATGATGCGCGACAAGATCGGGAGCTTTATGTCGCGTGATGATTGCCAAATGTTCCTTAACAAATGGATCATGAACTACGTCACCGAAGACGACACCGCGTCGGCGACGACCAAGGCACAGTATCCGCTTCGAGAGGCTCGCGTCGATGTCGCAGAGATCCCGGGCAAGCCCGGCTGCTACAGGGCCGTTGCATTCTTGCGGCCTCACTTCCAACTCGACGAGCTTTCGGTTTCGCTTCGATTGGTTGCTGACCTACCGCAGCCGGCGAAAGGTTAAGGCGGGTATTTTCGGGCTGTTGAAGGCCGATAACCACAAGAGACCTTCAACAGCCGAATTAGTCCGATCAAAAGTTTTTGATCGGTTCGCAAAAACGTTTCAGCAATACGTCTTTATCGTGTAGCTGATGAAGAGTTCGTTAGCAATATTTGAAAAAAGGAGCAAACTAAAATGGCAGTTGACATGTTTTTGAAGATCGACGGTATCGAAGGCGAAAGCCCGGATGCCAAACATAAGGCCTCGTTGGAGATCCAATCGTTCTCATTCGGAGCGTCACAGATAGGATCGTTCGGTTCAGGCGGTGGTGGTGGTGCCGGCAAGGTTAATATGCAGGATTTCCACTTTGTGATCAATCTCGGCAAACACTCGCCGAAGCTTTTCGAAAATCTTTGCACCGGTAAGCACATTCCAACAGCTACCCTTACTTGCCGCAAGGCAGGTGGCGAAGCTCAGGATTACCTGAAGATCAAGTTCTCAGATTGCTTGATATCGTCTTACCAGGTCGGATGCTCGTCGCAGGGCGGTGACCTTCCGATGGATCAGTGCTCGTTCAACTTTACGAAGATCGAGACTGAATACAAGGAACAGAAGAAAGACGGAAGCGTCGGCGGTGCTATCAAGGCCGGTTACGATGTGAAATTGAACAAGAAGGTCTAGGTCAACTTGTTCGATACTTGGTTTTTCAAAACCGTCGGGTTGTGCCGGACAATACGGCACAGCCCGCGGTTCTTCTGATATTTACAAACGGATAAAATGGCGCGGATCGACAACGAAATTCGGGTAACACCGTCGGTGCTTGACCGGTTGATAGACCTCGATCCAAGGAGCAGCGAAGAAGCTCCAAAGACCAGATCGGCGTCGCTGCGCGAGCTTCGCGATTCGGTAAGGCGCGATCTGGAATGGCTTTTGAACACCCGCTGCCATACTGAAGCACTTGACGAAAATCTTGAGGAGTCACAGCGTTCGGTTGCTTTTTTCGGGCTTCCTGATTTCACGGGTCTAGCCGCTAAGAATGCCGCGGAGCAAAAGAAACTCGCAAATGCCGTCGAAACCGCTCTAACGCATTTCGAACCAAGATTTCTCGATCTGAAAGTTACGCTTGAACCGTTGAGCAATGTTGACAGGCAAATGAAGTTCAAGATCGAAGCCAGGCTTGATGTTGAGCCCGCACCCGAACCGATCGCCTTTGATACGGTGCTTGAACTTGGCAAGGGCGATTTCAGAGTTATCGAAAAGGCCTGATCGGCGGCAGCGTTCGATTGGCTTCAGGTTTCCTCTAAATGCGCGACGAACTACTCGGATATTACGAAAGAGAACTTGTTTTCCTTCGCCGGATGGGAGCGGAATTTGCCCGCAAATATCCGAAGGTGGCAACGCGCCTTCTGCTCGACGAAGAAAAGATCGAAGATCCGCACGTTGAGCGGATGATAGAGTCCTTCGCCTTTCTTACAGGCCGTATCGGGCTAAAACTCGATGATGATCTGCCGGAGATAACAGAGTCTTTTCTCAACGTACTTTACCCGCACTATTTGGCCCCGATCCCCTCGATGGCGATCGCTCAAATGGGCTTCGGTTCACCGAACGATAAGATGACGACCGTTCAACGGGTTCCGCGTGGTGCCAAACTGAATTCTAGGCCGGTTGATGGCACACCCTGCCAGTTTCGCTCGACTTATGATGTTCACTTAATGCCGATCGAGATCGAATCGGCATCACTTGAATCACCCGCACCTAAAGACGGCCGAGGTAAATTCCGTGAATGTTCGATCAGGCTTAGTATGCGATGCCATGGGGATGCGAATCTTCACGAACTAAAGATCGGAGACACGGGGAAAAGTCCTGAATCAATTCGCTTTTATCTTGATGGCGACCCGCAGCTCGTTTTTCCGCTTTACGAGATCATTTTCAATCATTCGACAAGGGTTGAACTGAGGCCGAAGGATGCACCGCTAAACAACAAGATCCTCAAAACGATCACAAATATTCAGCTTAGGCTTCCAGATCCAGTGATAATGCCAGCGGCGGAAGGCCTCAAACAGGTAGGTTTTTCAGATTCAGAGGCAATGCTGCCGTTTACAAAACGATCTTTTAGCGGTTATAGGTTGTTATCTGAGTATTTTGCGTTTCCATACAAATTCTTGTTTTTTGACGTGATGGGTCTGAATCAGGCGATCGACAGAAAATTCGGCAGTCATTTCGACCTGATCATTCATCTCAGCGACGTAACTCCGCCCATCGCACCTATAACCACTGATACATTTCGGCTGAATTGTTCACCGATAATTAATCTTTTTTCACGAACGGCAGATCCGATTTATCTGTCACAGCAGAAGTATGAATATCAGATAATTCCGGATGTACATCGTCAATCGACTACCGAGATTTATTCAATCGATGAAGTAGTGACAAGCGACCCACGAACTGGCGAAATAAGAACCTTCTCGCCGTTTTATTCGCTCCGTCACGCTTACGGAGAGCAGATGGAACGATCGTTCTGGTATGCGGCCCGTCGGGCTTCGCAACGGCCTGATGATCAGGGAACTGAGATTTACATGTCGCTGGTCGATATGAACTTCGATCCGCGTGTACCAGCTACCGAAGTGATAAATGTCAGGACTACTTGCACCAATCGCGATCTGCCGGGGCGTTTACTTTTTGGCGGACGGGAAAGTGATTTCGAAGTCGAAGGAACCGCTTTGCTTTCGCGTGTGCGATGTCTTACAAAACCGACGGAAACCATCCGGCCACCGCAGCGAAAAGCAGTTCAATGGCGGCTGATCTCGCACCTGAACCTTAATTTTTTATCTTTGGTCAACAGCGAGAATGGCACACCGGAGGCACTCCAGGAAATACTCCATCTTTATAATTTTAACGATTCTTCGGTAACTCGTAAACAAATACTTGGTATTACAGGTATTGAATGCAAAAAGGTGATTCGCCAGATCGGAGGCCGTGTCGGTACGGGTTTTGTTCGTGGACTTGAAACCACACTTACGCTTGATGAAGAACAGTTCGTCGGCAGCGGGATGTTTCTCTTCGTCTGTGTGCTCGAACGATTTCTTGGGCTTTATGCGTCACTGAATTCATTCAATCAGGTAGTGGTCCGGTCTGAGCAGCGCGAGGAAATTTTGAAGCGTTTTCCGCCGCGATCAGGCGAGCAGGAGCTTTTGTAGAGTTCAAGAGATGGCGAAAGGATCCATTAAAGAAGACCTATTCGAGGAACCATATCGGTTTGAATTTTTTCAGGCCGTACGCATTCTTGAAAAGATCTTTCCCGATCGACGAGCCGTCGGCGGAGATGCTCTTCCTGTGGATGAGGTGGCACGGTTCCGTTCGCGGGTGGCCTTTGACTTTCCGCCGAGCGAAATTCACGAGATCAAAGAATCGACAGATGAACGCACAGGGCGGGAAACTGTTGAGATCTTTCAGAATTTCATGGGTTTGATTGGTGTCAGCGGCGTGCTTCCTACTCATTATACGGAACTCGCTTTTGACCGCATTCGACATCGAGATACGACGCTATGGTCGTTCCTGGATATTTTTACGCATCGTGCGGTCTCGTTGTTCTATCGCGCGTGGAAAAAGCACCGCTTTCCTGTTGCCTATGAGCGGGGCGATGACAGGTTCACGAGCTATTTATTCGATCTTTCAGGCCTCGGAACCGCCGGTCTGCGAGGCCGTTTGGGTGTCGAGGATGAATCGCTTTTGCCTTATGCGGGACTGATCGCTCAGCGACCGCATTCGGCGAAGGCCGTCGAGAACGTCCTTTCCGATTATTTCCAGACCGGCGTGAGCATACGCCAGTTTCAGGGGCAATGGATAGCACTTGATCGTTCAGACCATTCGCACTTGGGAACACAGAACAATTCATTGGGCGTCAGTTTGATCGCGGGTACGAGCATTTGGGATCAGCAGTCCAAATTTCGCATTCGGTTAGGGCCATTGACGTTTGCCCAGTTCGCGGCTTTCCTGCCGAACGGAAGTGCGAACCGGCCGCTGCGGTCGATGATAAAGTTCCTTGTTGGAATGGAATTCGACTCGGATCTTCAACTTCTATTGCTCGCAAAGCAGGTGCCCGGAACAGTGCTTACTACGCGTGCGATAAGGCGCCCAATGCTCGGATGGACGAGCTTTTTGAAGACTCAGCCTTTTGAAAAGGTAGATGAACAAGTTATTTTACAAAGCGAAGGTGCCGTCGCTTGATTTTTTATTTGACCCCAAAAACGGAGAAACGCTATGAACGTGAACTTAAAATCCTTGGTCGGACGCTTGAATGACACAACCAGAAATGCACTTGAAGCTGCGGCCGGCCTGTGTCTTTCTCGAACGAACTATGATGTTGAAGTTGAACACATCTTAACGAAGCTGCTGGAGCAGGACGACACAGACCTGCACAAGATCGGTAAACATTACGAAGTCAATATCGACCGGCTGACAAAGGATGTAAGTGTCGCGCTCGACAGGTTAAAGACCGGAAATTCAAGGACTCCGGGGTTAAGCGACAGGATACCGCGTTGGATACAAGACGCCTGGCTGCTCGCTTCGGTTGATTTTGGAGCCTCGCGCGTCCGCTCCGGCCACCTAGTTTTGGCGTTATTGTCTAACGAGGGTTTGTCACGTATCGCTCGCGATATTTCGAAAGAATTTGCTCATATTTCGACCGAGGATCTACAGGCAAAGTTACCGGAGATCACTGCAGAATCTGCGGAGGAGCGCGACGCAATGGCACTCGGTGAAACTGGCGGCGTTTCTGGTGCATCAGTCGCCAACGGTGTTCCGGGAAAGACAAAATCACTCGACCAGTTTACCGAAGACCTTACGGCCAAAGCAGCTGCCGGCAAGATCGATCCGGTGCTCGGGCGTGATTTTGAGATCCGCCAGATCATCGATATTCTCACTCGGCGGCGGCAGAATAACCCGATCCTGACGGGTGAGGCGGGCGTCGGAAAAACGGCTGTTGTGGAAGGTTTTGCTCTTCGTATTGCTCAGGGCGATGTTCCGGACCCATTGAAAAATGTCGCCATTCGCTCCCTTGATCTGGGACTTTTGCAGGCCGGGGCCGGCATCAAAGGTGAATTCGAAAATCGTTTGAAATCAGTCATCGATGAGGTCAAATCGTCGCCGCAGCCGATAATTATGTTCATCGACGAGGCTCATACCATGATCGGAGCCGGTGGAGCCGCCGGACAGAACGACGCCGCTAATCTGCTCAAGCCGGCATTGGCCCGCGGAGAACTACGCACGATCGCGGCCACGACCTGGGCCGAATACAAAAAGTATTTCGAAAAAGATGCTGCACTTGCAAGACGCTTTCAGGTCGTAAAGGTAGATGAACCGGATGAGCCAAAAGCTATTGCGATGATGCGCGGCATTGCCGACAAAATGGAGGAGCATCATAACGTGCGCATCCTTGACGAGGCGATCGTTGAGTGTGTCAAGCTTTCGCACCGGTACATCACCGGGCGTCAACTTCCGGATAAATCGGTTTCAGTTCTGGATACAGCTTGTGCAAAGGTTGCGATCGGCCAGGGCTCAACACCTGCTGCCGTCGAAGATGCAACGCGACGTATTCAGAACCTGACATCTGAGATCGATTCCCTTGAACGAGAGCAAGTAACCGGGGCCGAACACGATAAAAAGATCGAAGAGCTAACCGCGATGAGATCAGAAACCGAGGCAGAACTTGAAAAGCTGAATGCCCAGTGGGAGAAGGAAAAGATACTGATCGAGCAGATACGTAATGTCCGAACGAAACTCGAAATGACCAGGCTCGACGGAAAGCTTGTGGATGCGGTCTCTGGTTCAGAGTCAAATGGTGCCGGAGAATCGATCGCTGCCGCCGCAACTGCTGAAACAGACGCGGTTTCCGTCAGCGACGATGGTTCGACGGCCGCCGCACCCGCGCCGGAGGCAGAAAAGGCGGTCGACACAGAGTTTTTGAAAGGCGAGTTAAAGCGGCTGAACGAGGAGTTAAAGGCGGTTCAAGGCGAGAATCCGTTAATGCAGCCTGTCGTCAATGGTCAGAGCGTGGCGGAGATCATCTCCGGCTGGACCGGAATTCCGATCGGAAAAATGGTTGCGGACGAGATCAATGCCGTCCTCAATCTGCACGAAACGCTTCGTGAACGTGTTCTTGGGCAAGACCATGCACTTGAAGCGATCGCTCAAAGAATACGTACTTCGCGTGCGGGCCTTACCGATCCAAAACGCCCGATCGGCGTTTTCATGCTGGTCGGTACTTCGGGCGTCGGAAAGACGGAAACAGCATTGGCTCTTGCTGAATCTTTGTATGGCGGAGAGCGAAATCTGATCTCGATCAATATGAGTGAGTATCAAGAAGCCCATACCGTTTCGAGTCTAAAGGGCTCGCCTCCGGGATACGTTGGGTATGGCGAAGGCGGCGTTTTGACCGAAGCCGTTCGCAGAAAGCCGTATTCCGTAGTTCTTCTTGATGAGGTTGAAAAGGCTCATCCGGACGTGATGGAGCTGTTCTTCCAGGTCTTTGATAAAGGCGTCCTGGAAGACGGTGAGGGCCGCGTGATCGATTTCAAGAACTGTATCATCATTCTAACTTCGAATGTCGGTACTGATACGATAATGAAGCTTTGTGCCGACCCGGAGACCAAACCACTCCCGGAAGGTATCATCGAAGCGGTAAAACCGGAGCTGAACAAGGCGTTCAAGCCTGCTTTGCTGGGACGAATGGTCACAGTTCCTTACTATCCGATCTCCGACGATATATTGAGGCTGATCATTAAATTGCAGCTTGGAAAGATCAAAGATCGAATTTTTGACAACCATGGTGCGCAATTTTCCTATGATGATTCCGTCATAGATACGGTAGCGAAGCGCTGTACCGACGTGGACAGCGGGGCAAGAAATGTTTATAACATTTTGACCGGAACGCTACTTCCGGAAATGAGCGGCGAAGTGCTCTCACGGATGGCCAGCGGCAACGGCATTTCGAAGGTGCATGTGGGCGTTGGCGAAGACGAAAATTTCAAGTACGACATCAGTTAACCGGCGAGCGGTTCGCTGTTGATCTGTGAGGAAGACGAATGCCAGATACAACGCAAGATGGCCGATTAATGAGTATCCAAACCCCTTTGGGTAAGGACGTTCTATTGCTGTCGAGCTTTACAGCCGATGAAGAGATATCAAGGCTTTTCAAGGTCACCGCCGAACTCGTCCATGAGGGAACGGCCGGTGGTGATGTGCCGCACGTGATCGACCCTGCCACGATACTAGGAAAAGCAGTTTTGATCCAGATCTCGCAGCGTGATGGAACAACGCGTCATTTTCACGGGATAGTTAATCGTTTTGAACAGCGAAACCGCGACGACCGATTCACGCATTTTCAGGCTGAGATCGTGCCGGAGCTTTGGCTGCATACTTTGAATCGGCAAAGCCGGATCTTTCAAAACAAGACGGTAAAGGAGATCCTTGAAAATGTCCTCAAGGTGCAACATTCGATCGAACTGACCGGCACATACGAGAAGCGAAATTATTGTGTCCAGTACCGCGAAACCGATTTTGATTTCGTTTCTCGTTTGATGGAAGAGGAGGGTATTTTTTATTATTTTGAACATACCGCCAATGGTCATAATATGATCATTGCCGATGCTCAACAGGCCCATCGCAACTGTCCGACGAAAAGCACTGTTACTTTTGACCTTGACCAGGCCGATGGCGAAGACTTTGTTTCGGTCGTAAGGGAGTGGACGGTAAATCACCGACTTCAGCCGGGAAAAGTTACCTTCTGGGATCACAAATTCGAAATTCCGTTCAATAAGCTTGATGCCACACAGCCGACACGGTTCTCTCTTGCGGCGACAAAAGATCTTGAGATTTATGATTATCCCGGAAGCTATGCCCGCAAATTCGACGGGATCGATTCAGGGGGCGGAGAGCAGTCAGGCGAACTCAATAGGGTCTTCACGGACAAAACGGCATTTGCAACAAAGGCGATGGAGTCGATAGACGCCGGCTATAAGGTGATCACCGGTGTTGGTGATATGTCGTCAATGACCCCTGGCTTCAAGTTCACGCTCGAGAACCATCCGGTGTCCTCCACTAACGGAGCCTATGTGCTTACTTCGGTCTCGCATTCGGCGATGCAGAGTCCGGATTATTCTTCGGAAGATACGGTCCTCGATCCGTATAACAACGCGTTCAACTGTATTCCGGTAGGGAATGAGAGTCCAACATATCGCCCGGAAAGACTAACGCCGCGCCCGTTCGTACAAGGCCCTCAGACAGCGACGGTCGTCGGACCAGCCGGCGAAGAGATCTTCGTTGATAAATATGGTCGTGTAAAGGTCCAGTTTAGATGGGATCGCGAAGGGCAGGTCAACCAAGGCAGTTCTTGCTGGATGCGCGTTGCGCAGAATTGGGCCGGAAAGAAATGGGGCACGATGTTCATCCCGCGGATCGGGATGGAGGTCATAGTCGATTTCATCGAAGGCGATCCGGATCAGCCGATCATTATCGGGTCAGTGTACAACGCCGATACGATGCCTCCGTACAATTTGCCGGACGAAAAGACCAAGTCAACGATAAAGACGAATTCGAGTACCGGCGGCGGCGGATTTAACGAACTTCGCTTCGAAGACAAAAAGGGCTCCGAGCAGATCTTTATCCACGCTCAGAAAGACCAGGACATTCGGGTGAAGAATGACTGTAAAGAAATTATCATGCGTGATCGGCATCTTATCGTCGAGAACAAGCAAGTTGAAAAGGTCAAAAAGGACAAACATCTAGAAGTGGTCGGCAATCAGAATGAAAAGATTGGCGGTTCACTTGGCCAGACCATTGGCGGCAGTCACGATGTTAAGATCTCGCAGAAGTATGCGGCTGAGGCCGGCCAGGAGGTCCATCTGAAAGCTGGAATGACAACGGTCATCGAGGCAGGAACGTCATTGACGCTCAAAGTAGGTGGAAATTTCATTAACATTAATCCTGGCGGTGTATTCGTCAAGGGAACAATGGTAATGCTTAACAGCGGCGGTGCTGCCGGCAGCGGTTCCGGAGCGTCGCCCGCTTCGCCTGAACAAGCTATGGAAGCTGACAATGCGGAGGCAGGCCAGAAACCCGGACTTCCGCCGGCTCCACCGGCAATTCCTCCAAAGGAATTTGCACAGCTTCAGACCTTTGTTCAGCAGGGAAATTTAAAGCCCGAATCATTAAAGGGCGGCGCTACGCAGGCGGCTCAGGCGGCGCAAAAGGCGGTCGAAGAAAAGAAGGACGAGGTCAAGAAGGAGCTTGAAAAGCTAAAGGACAAAGCTCAAGGCAAGGTGAACTCCCTTGCAGCAGCGGTCGCAGCTCTTAGCAACAAGGCCGGCGACATGATAAAAAAGGCCAAAGAAATGGCGGCCGCGGCAAAGAACAAGGTCGAAGAAATGGTTAACAAGGCTAAAGCGGCCGCAGAAGATGCAAAAGACAAAGTCGAAGCTAAGGTAGAGGAAGCAAAGGAAAAGCTTGCTGAGGCGAAGGCTGAGGCTAAAGAAAAGGTAAACGAAGCAAAGAAGGCTGCTGAAGAAGCCAAGCAAAAGGCTCAGGAAGCTGTCGGCGAAGCAAAGCAGGCTGCCACCGAAGCCGCCGAGAAGGCCAAGGAAAAAGCCGCCGAGGTTCAGCAGCAAGCCGAGGAAAAGGTTGCTGAAGCTCAAAAGGCCGTCGACGAAGCGAAACAGGAAGTTGCAGCGGCAAAGGAAAAGGCGGCGGCCGCAGTAGAAGAGACCAAGCAGCAGGCGGAACAAGCGGTGGAACAGGTTTCGCAACAGGCGGCTCAGGCGCTGCAATCGGCCCAGAATGCGAATCCATTCCAGGGCTGAACGCTGGCAGATTGATTTATGGATCAGAACGTTTTAAGAGAGGCACTTTTTTCAAATCGTACACAGCTCTATGGTGTGCTCGATGGTGTGATGGTGCCGGAACTGCCGACGAGGCTTTTTGACGGACGGATTCCGAATGAATGTCTTCTCGCCGGGGAACTGCCGGACGATATGGTCCACGCTGCCCCTTATCTTGTACACCTTTCTCCCGACAGCAAGTTCGCTGACTGGGTGCTTGAAAATTCGACCGGAAAACATTGGGGTATTTTTGCCCAAACACAAAGATCAATGACGGAGATGCGTCGGCATTTCAGGGCACTCCATCAGGTATATGATGAGCGCGGGAACCCGATGAAATTTCGGTTTTTCGATCCACGCGTTTTGAACAAATTTCTTCCGACATGCAACGGAGGCGAACTTCGTACATTCTTTGGAGAAGTGCTAAATATCTTCTGTGAATCACAAGACGGCAAGTCGCTTAACAGATACTCGGTGAAGGAAGGAAAATTGGACACAAAAAGGATCGGAGAGGAGTAATCGATATGCCAACAGGACCGGCAGCGCGTATAACAGATAATGTGGTCCATCCACTGCCACCCGTTTTGTCACCGGGGCCAGGAGCTCCGACCGTCTTGATCGGGTTTCTTCCCGCATGGCGGGCGGTTCCTACGGGCGCAGGTGCAGCCCTTCAGGCAATGAATCAGGCGGCGACAATTGCGATTCAGGCGGCCGAAGCGGCAACGTTGGCGGCCGCCGGAACTCCCGGGGCACCGGCGGCGTATACTGCCGAGCAGACATTAAAGGCAAGTCTCCTCGCATCAAATTCTTCGGCAATGGCAAGTATGTCAGGCGGAGCTGATACACATGCCTGTGCAACGCCGTTGCCGGTTCCGCCGCATGGTCCTGGGTTTGTTGTCGACGGTTCGGCAACCGTGCAGACCATGAACCTTCCGCAATCGCGGATGGGCGACACCATCATCGAAGCAGTAGGGCCGCCGAACAAGATCGCAAAAGGTGAATTTACAGTTATAGTTGGCGGTTAAGAGGAGAAAAAGTTTAATGCTGGTCATTCGCGACGCACAAATTCAAAGCTTTATCGCGCAGAACGAACACGATGTGCTCGAATTGGTATGTCAGGCCGTTTTCGAGGCGTGTGGTGAACGCGTTAAGGACATTCAGGAAAATCGCCTGATCGATATGGTGAACATCGGTATGGATACCGCAAAGATGATGGGAGCGACGCGTCCGGAGGACATTGCCGCATTTGTTGTCCTGATGTTCGAATTCTCGCCGACGTTCTATCGAGATCAATTTGTTTCTACGGTCCTGAACGATCCGAGCTATCCGATCGGAGACCTGATCGGGCAGCTGCCTGAACGGGTTCCGGCCGAAGCTTGGGACGCCATTTGCGAAGATTACGACCCCGCGTTCTGGTTTCGAGGGAAGGAGGCTGCCGCACAATGAGCAACGAAGCAACGAAGATTCCTGTCGATCACCTACAGCGAGCCGTTGAGCAGGCTGAATTGGTCGAGCGGCTTGCAACCGAACTTGAAACATCGCCGGATGAGAAAAAGGCGGTGAAACTTGAAATGGAAATGGACCGCCTTGCGTTTTTTGTAAACGTTGCCCGCGGCGACCACGCAAACCGTGCCAAAACAGCGATCGAGATCGCCCGCAATACCGTGCTTGGCCGCGCGATCACACAACCGCTCCCGCAAATAAAATAGCAAAGTAAAAATTTGCGACAAGACTACGGAAGAACGTCGCGAAATCTCAGCTATTGCGATGATTTACGCGAGCGTGGCTCAAAAAATAGACACCCCGGCAAAGAAGTTTTCTTTGTCCGGGGCTTTTTTATAGCTGAAGATCAATTCGATTCGACTTCGAAATCTTCCAACTTGATGCGAGTGATCCACTTTCCTTTGACGAGGGTTTTCGTGGTCACTTTTACTTTCTTGCCCTCGGTACCGTTGTCGAAACTCGCATCACGTTTCCATTCGTAAACTTTCTTGGGCACATTGTTTACGACCGTATAGCCGAGATCCTGATGCCAGCAGCAACCTGACTTTGTGGAAACAAGAAGCATTTTCTTTTTCGGATCCACTTCGAACATTCCCAATCCCATTTGGGCGATCTCGGTTAGACGCTTATTTTGCACAAAAGCATCTTTAGCCCTATCAAACAGGAAGATCTGATAGTTCGGGCTTCCATATCCGCCAAAGCTATTCTCGCGCACGGCAATGTCAGCCGTTCCGTCAAAATTATAATCCTCAAAAAAGATAACGCTCTGCGTGTCGTATTTAAGCTTTGTGTCTGAAACCTGTGCCTCTTCGATCAAGAATTCGATATCGGGCATCTTGATAACCTGGACCAATTTATCGTCGGCCTTTTTTGTTATCGTAAAAACACCGTTCTTTCCACAAAACCCTTCATCGCATCCATCAACGACCAGCTTCACATTATAGGTCTTTGAAGCATCCGTGATCTCAAAGGTTGTTTGAGCGGACACGGCGACCGTCATAAAAACTATGCACAGGAAAACCGCTTTCATAATGTAAACTCCATTCTAAAAATCTATCCCAAAGACGCCATCAAGGGTGGGTCATCTCTTCAGGAATGACGTACTTATCAAATTCTTCTTGCGTAAGCATTTCAAGTTCCACCGCCGCCTGTTTAAGAGACATCCCCTTTTTGTGCGCATGTTTTGCTAGCTTTGCGGCGTTGTCATAGCCGATATGCTGGTTTAATGCGGTCACAAGCATCAGTGAATCATTCAGGTATTCATCGATCTGGTCACGATTGAGTTCGATCCCCGCAATACAGTAATCGACAAATCCGTGACAAGCGTCGTGAATGAGCCGAACAGAGTGCAGATAATTATGGATCATCACCGGTTTGAAAACGTTCAGTTCAAAATTGCCCTGCGAACCTGCAAAACCGATCGCTGCATCATTTCCCATTACCTGAGCGGCGACCATCGTCATCGCTTCTGACTGCGTCGGATTGACCTTTCCAGGCATTATCGACGATCCCGGCTCGTTTTCCGGCAGTGTCAATTCGCCGATGCCACAGCGCGGCCCCGAAGCCAGCCAGCGGATGTCATTTGCGATCTTCATCAGCGAACCCGCCAGCGTCTTCAGCGCACCCGAGGCAAAGACCACCTCGTCGTGGGCCGAGAGTGCGGCAAACTTGTCCGGATGCGATTTGAACGGCAGGCCGGTCAGTTCGGCGATCTTCGCCGCCGCCCGCTCAGCGAACTCGGGATGCGAATTAAGGCCCGTTCCGACCGCCGTACCTCCGATCGCTAGGTCCATCAGGCCCGGTAGCACCATCTCAAGCCTCGCAATATCGCGGTCGATCAGATTCGCCCAGCCATTGAACTCCTGCGAGACCGTCACCGGCGTCGCGTCCTGCAGATGCGTCCTGCCGATCTTGACGACGCCTTCGAATTCTCTCGCTTTCGCCTTTATCGCGTCCGAAACCTTTCGCAATTCCGGTATCAATGCAGTCGTTCGTTCGGCGGCGGCGATATACATCGCGGTCGGGAACGTGTCGTTCGACGATTGCGATTTGTTTACATCGTCATTCGGATGGATCGGCGATTTCGAGCCCATCTCGCCGCCTGCGATCTCGATCGCACGATTCGAAATGACCTCGTTGGCGTTCATATTTGTCTGAGTACCCGAACCCGTCTGCCAAACGCGAAGAGGAAAATGTGCGTCGAGCTTTCCTTCGATCACCTCATCGGCAGCCTGCGATATAAGGTCCAGCTTTTCCTTAGGTAATTTCCCAAGATCGCAATTAACGATCGCCGCCGCTCTTTTAAGAATCCCAAGGGCACGAATTATCTCTCGCGGCATTATGTCAATGCCGATATTAAAGTGCTTCAGCGAACGCTGTGTTTGGGCGCCCCAATAGACATCGGCGGGCACTTCGATCTCGCCCATCGAATCTGTCTCAACGCGTGTTTTCATTTTCTGTTCAGTTGCTTCCATTGACTTGGTCTTTACTTATCGGTCGGCATAGGTGTTCGGATCGGCAGGCCGTCTGCCTTCCATTGAGCTGTGCCGCCGGTAATATTAACTATCTTCGAAAAGCCATTCTTTTCCAGTATCTCCGATGCCTGAGCCGACCGCCTGCCCGTTTCGCATATCACGTAAACCGGTTCATCTTTCCTAAGCGTGACAAGCGAATTCTCCAATCGGTCGAGAGGAATATTTCTGGCACGCGGTGCGTGGCCCGAAGCGAATTCTTGTGCGGTGCGGACGTCTATAAACTGAGTGTAAGCGGAATCGACCTGTTTGCTCGCCGCAGTCGGCGACATTTCCGAAACACCTGCCCGTATATTTGATCGTTCAGCCGTTTTCGGCGGCCCCTCGCATCCGAAAAACGCACCGGCGATCATGATCCCAATTAAAACAATTTTCATCTTGGTTATGATTTTATACTTATGGCGGGCTTCGGCAAAGAACTAAACCCGTACATATCCGACGACGAACCGGTCCTGCGGCGTTTCTTCGTCGCCGGGCATTATCTCAAAATGAGTCTGTTTCAGCCCATGCGTTTCAAATCGCGCCAGCTCTTTTCGCGACATCGGCCATGGAAGTTCGTCGGTTTCCTCTTCGTCTTCCCGGCCGCGTGTCACAACTATTAGTTCACCGCCCGGGGCGACAAATCCGGCAATTGCATCGATCGTCCGCTCACGCATCTCCATCGGGAGCGGTTGGATCGTATAAACCTCAAGCACGAAGTCGAACGCACCTAGCCAGCCGCGAAAGGGTTCGAAGAGGTCCATCACCTCAAACCGAATATCCGTAACGGCATGGAGTCGCTTTGCCCAATCGATCGCGGTCGGTGAGATATCAAAACCTGTCACATTGAACCCAAGCTCATGCAAATAGCGGGCATCATCGCCTAGTCCGCAACCGACGACCAGAGCCGTCCGGCCATTGCCTTGTAATCCAGTCTTTTCCGAAAAGGCGCGTAGATATCTGTTCGGCTCCAGGTCTGCCCAAGGTATCAATTCATTGTCGCCGTCGGCCTCTTGATAGAGAGCTTCAAACCAGCCGAGAACGTCACCGCGTTTGTAATGTTCCGAGGCGATCTCGCGAACTCGCTCGCGTGGATCAAGTTCCTGAGTTTCTTCGTTCAAAACGGTATCTCCATTTCAACGGGAGCACCAGCATCTTTCCATGCATTCCATCCACCGGCCATCGAAAAAACATTCGTGTAGCCCATCTTCTGCAGCATATCGGCCGCGAGTGCCGAGCGATATCCGCCGCCGCAATAGAGGATGATCTCCGTATCCTTCTCAGGGTAAGCTTGAACGATGTCGCGCTCGATGATGCCGCGGCCGAGGTGAACCGCGTCCTGTGCGTGGCCTTCTTTCCACTCATTGTCCTCGCGGACGTCGATCAGCACAGCTCCCGCTACCTGCCGCTCGAGAGTCTCCTCGACGGTCACCTCGCTGACCCGAGATATCGCGTCGTGTACTATCGTCAAGAATTCGTTCGAATGTTCCATTTCTTCCTCACATCGATCCGCTGCAACTCTGCTGCACGTCTTCTCTACATCTTACAGCCTGGCGATAAGAAGAATAAATGTCATCGTCATGGTTCGCTTAAACGACCACAGCCCAACCTAACCGTTACTGCTTTGACGTACCGCTCTTCTCGGCCGAAGCTGTACAATGGAGCGCCTTGGTTCCTTTGGACTTCGCATAGGCCGCGACTGCCCTGCTGATATCTTTGAGCGCGGTTTCCGCCGCGAGCAGGCCGCGAACTTCGACTACCTTTCTTCCCGCCGGCAATGTCTTATATGTCTTGAAAAAGAATTCCAGCCTTTCCCTTTCTATTTTCGGAAGGTCTTCGATCGACCTCACCTCGGCATAGGTCGGATCAACGTCATCAGTCGGGACGGCGATCACCTTATCGTCTTCCTCGCCGCCATCGATCATCTTCAGAATACCGATCGGACGAACGGAAATTATCGCGCCGGCCTGCATCGGTGCTCGGGTGTACACCAAGACATCAAGGTTGTCGCCGTCGCCAGCCAGCGACTGCGTAATGACTCCGTAATTTGCCGGATAGAACATCGGGACGGATTGGAACCGGTCAACCACGACGTGCCCGGTCGCCTTATCCAGTTCGTATTTGATGTAGCTTCCGGCCGGTATCTCGATTGCTGCGATCACCTCTTGGGGACATTTCCTGCTTTGGGGAAAGTCGAAAGGGTGAACCCACTTTTGCCCAAAAGCGGCTGAGCCAAGAAGCATGACGATGAAAATAGCGGCCGGTTCGAACGAACGTGCGATTGAATTTTTCATATTGTGTAAACCCAAAAAAGGAAACGGTTTAGAGGCGGTTGATCGCCGCCTCTAAACCGGTAAGAGTAAACTTCAGAACTCTCGCCTAGAATACAAAGCGAATGCCAAGCTGAAGCTGTCTCGGGCCGCCAAACCTTGCCGTTGACGGAGCGAAAAGCGGAACACCTGCATCTGCTTCGGACGGCGAACCGTTCGCAAGCGGCGTGCCAAAAACGCTGATCGCATCATTGCCAAAGTTCCTGTTCGAAGCTTTGGTAACGTTGAAAAGCTCGGCCGAAAGGTCGATGCGACGCGTTTCGCCCAACCGGAATCCCTTAAGTAGTCGAAGGTCGAGATTGAAAAACATCGGCTGACGGAAGGAGTTGCGGCCGACCACTCGTCCGTTGACGATCGCTCGGTCGTTGTCATCGTTGCCGTCGTTCTGTGTGTCAGAGCCGATGACCGCTGTGTACGGGAACCCCGAGCGAGCCAGCAAAACGCTCGAAAGCGTGAATCCCGCCCCAAGATCGACAAGTCCGCTGATGTTCATGTTGTGTCGAACGTCCTGCTTTGACGGCCCTCGCTCGATCGAAAGGTCGAACGGATTGAGTGCCGGCTCCTGTGAGAAGTTGCGTTCGTTCGAATCGTCGTCCGTGTTCTTTGCGAGCGTGTAGTTCGCCTGGAACTGGAACCGGTCGGCAAACCTGCGTGTCAGCGTAACGGTCATACCGTCATAGGTCGAACGAGCCGTCGATTCGTTGATCGAAAGCCATTCGACTCCGGGAATCGGACGTGCCGCAGGGAAGATCGGCATTCCGGTCGCGTCGATCGTCGGCGGAAACAGATTGCGGTTCAGGCGACGTTGAAGGTTCCAGGTTTGGTTTCGAATATAGCCGACCGAAAGAACCAGATCATCGGTAAGCCGCTGCTCGAGCGTGCCTGAGACCTGAAACGACCTCGGGTTCTTGAAATCCGGATCGAACCCGAAGATGCGGGGATCTCGGATAAACTGCTCAAATCCCGCTGGAATTGATGTCAGAGCATTGGGAAATGTAAAGATCGCATCCGGTCCGCGAAGGCGGCAACCAGGGCGGTTAGCGTCCGCCGAATTACGGCATGCCCCGGGCTCGGCGATCTCGATAGCTTGTGTCGTCGAACCATCGTTGGTGAAGACCCTCTGGAAAAGATTCGCCGGAGTTCGGGCAGTAAAGATACCTGCCGACATTCGGATCACCGTGTTACCGCGGCCGTTGACGTCGTATGCCATTCCGAGCCGAGGCTGAAACTGTGCAAGGTCGTTCGGGATCCTTCCGGTTTCCGGAATGCCGGGAAAGGTAGTATCCGGCTGTGGATTGACCTGGGCTTCCCAGCGGAGACCTGCGTTCAGCGTAAGACGCTTTGAGAATTTAATTTTGTCTTGAATGAACAGTGCGTATTCCTGCTGTGTGCCACGGAAGATCGAGGATTCTTGGTCTTGCGGAGCAAGCGTTTGACGAAAGCGTCGGGGGCGGCCGGCGATGTATTGCTCGAGCCCCGTAGTGGGAACGCCTCCCAGCGTGCGGTTCTCGAAATCCCAGCGGCCCTGGATTCGGGTTTCGCGTCGCTGTAGAACGCGATTGATATTCGTTTCAAATCCAAGCCGTAGCTGATGCCTCCCGCTTGTCAGGCTTACATTGTTGGCAAGCTGGAATCTCGTTGACTCGAACTGACGAGGGCGACCATCGTTTCCGCCGATATCGCCAAAACCGGCGATGCTGATGCGGGGCATATTCGAATTCGGCTCCTCGAGCCTGTTATCGGTAGCTATCTGTCCGCGGAACTCGTTGATCAGATTTGGCGAAATAACGGTTACGAGTGATCCTTTCAGGCCATTGCTGGAACCGATGCGTGCGTAATTGCCAGATTCGGCGGTCGTCTGTCGCGGCGAGTCAAAGTCAAAATTTTCGCCACGCATACGAGTGTACGTGTATTGCAGATTTAAAGTGCTGTTGTCGTTTACGATAAAATCCGTCCGACCAAATAGTGCGGTCGGATTGTTCGTGCCGCGTTTCTCGCCTTCGAGAGCCTCAAGCTCTGACGGAATGGGGACGCCAGGAACGTCTTGGAACTCGACCACGAACGGAACCCTCAGCAGGTTCTGTTCAATGCTGAAGAAAAAGAACGCACGGTCGCGAACGATCGGTCCGCCTATCGAGCCACCGAACTGATTCTGTGCATTATCAAGCCTGCGGCCAAAAGCGTTTTCCGAGGTCAATGTGCGGTTACGGTTGAAGTAGAATGCTTCGCCTCGGATGTTATTTGTACCCGATTTGGTAACGACGTTGACGAAGCCGGCGTTGGTGCGTCCGACCTCGGCACTCGCTCCCGAGCGGACGACCTGAAACTCCCGAACCGCAGACTGGGGAAAGAAAAAGACCGATTCGTTGCCGCCCCGTTGGTTGCCCTGCACCGGATCATTGAAATCGGCGCCATCGATCGCGATGTTTGAGTTGATCGATCGCTGGCCTGCTATGACCAAGCCGCTTCTGTCGGCTTCCTGGACTACGGCCGGTGTCAATGTAACAAACTCAGTGAAATTGCGTCCGCGAACCGGAAGATCCGAAACAAGGCGTTCGCCGATCGATGCTCCGGTTGTCGCGGTTTCAGTATCGATCAGATCGGACCCCGAAACAATATCGACCTGTGCTGTGACATCGGATGGGCGTATCGAGATGGTCAGCGGCGTAGTTTCACCTACCTTTAGTGCAATATCCTCACGACGGCCTTCGGCAAAACCATCGGCCTGAACAACGATCGAATATCGGCCGACGGGAAGAACACGAGACGAGAATCGTCCGTTGGCATCAGTCACGGCATTTCGCTCGAGGCCGGTCTCCATATTGCGGATAACCAGCCGAGCACCGGGAACCGCCGCTCCGTTCGCGTCAATAATGCTGCCCTCGATGGCGGCACTGCCTGATTCTGACTGGCCAAACGCGCCGATAGTTAAAGTGATAGAGAAAAGAACCAAACAAATTTGGCGGCCAATACTGAACGCTCCGTTTAGCTTAATCATTATGGTATGTAAATGCTCCTCTTAAGGTGAACTAAATAGACTTTTTTCTTCCGAGTCCCTTACAGTGGTCTTCGGCACAAACTGAACTTACTTTTTTGGGAACCAAACGAATAGGTTAAGAAAGTTGTGTTACAGAAGAGTAAACAAAAGGTTAACCCTATATGAATTTGTTAATGCGGCTTCTATCGGTCTTGAAATCTCACTTTTGTTAGCTTTGTCGCGCTCGGCTATAATCTGTCGTTTAGGATAAAAATCATTTAATACGAGGAAAACGACATTGGCAGAACAATTTGACGTAACTATTATCGGTGCCGGACCGGGCGGCTATGTGGCGGCGGTTCGCGGGGCGCAGCTTGGGTTAAAGGTCGCGATCATCGAAAAGGAAAAGGACGCCAAGCTCGGCGGCACGTGCGGCCTGCGCGGCTGTATTCCGACCAAAGCATTGTTGAACGCAGCGCATCTTTATCAGAAAGCCGGTGAATTCGAGAAATTCGGGCTGAAGGTATCGGGCCTCGAATACGATTGGGCCGGTGTTCAGAGCTATAAATCGGGCATCGTCGATAAGAACGCCGCCGGTGTGACCTATCTGATGAAAAAGAACAAGGTCGCGGTATTTAACGGGCACGGCAAGATCGCCGGAAAAGGCAAGGTCGAGGTCGCTTTGGCCGACGGCAAGAAAGAGACCATCGACACCAAGAACATCATCATCGCCACCGGTTCCGTCGTGCGTCCGATCCCGGGATTTGAGGTTGACGGCAAACAGGTCGTCAATTCCGATCAGATACTCGAGCTAGACCGGGTGCCGAAATCGATGATCGTGATGGGTTCCGGCGCTGTCGGTGTCGAATTTGCGAGCGTTTACCATCGTTTCGGCTGCGAAACGACGGTTGTCGAGTTGCTCGACCGCATCGTCCCCATAGAAGATGCAGATGTCTCGAAAGAGCTCGCTCGTGCGTTCAAAAAACAGGGCATAAAATGCGAGACCGGCATCAAGCTCGACAAGCTGACGAAAGATAAAAAAGGCGTCAAG
>CAZXTS010000017.1:0-287 GCA_964643745.1 uncultured Chloracidobacterium sp. | reverse complement strand
TCAAGGCGTCGGGCAAGAACGCCAAGGGCGAGGACGTGACCTTCGAAGCGGAGATGCTGCTCGTCGCCGTTGGCCGTATGCCGTATCTCGAGAGCCTAGGGCTCGACAAGACAAAGGTCGTCGTCAACCCTCGCGGCACGATCAAGGTCAACGAATACTGCGAAACCGACGAACCGAACGTCTTCGCCATCGGCGACGTTATCGACACCGCCTGGCTCGCGCATCTCGCGTCGAAAGAAGGCATCCTGGTCGTCGAAAAGATCGCCGGCAAAAAGGTCGAACCGATC
>CAZXTS010000016.1:0-27024 GCA_964643745.1 uncultured Chloracidobacterium sp. | reverse complement strand
ACTTTTTTACAATGTTGAACGATTTATGAAAGATTTTTTGTCAGAATGACCGAGCACCCATTCTTTGGGACGTTTAAGCTACTTCCCGATTTCCATTTTCGCTACCGTCTCAAGATGCACTTCGTCGGGGCCGTCCGCCAGTCTTAGACTTCGGGCGTATATCCAATGTTGAGCAAGCGGAAGATCTTGGGAAACGCCTGCACCGCCGTGAACTTGAATGGCCCGGTCAATGATGTTCAATGCCATTTGCGGGACGACAGCTTTGATCATCGCAATTTCTTTCCGTGCGGCTTTGTTCCCTGCGGTATCCATCATCCATGCGGCCTTCAATACGAGGAGCCGAGCTTGATCTATCGCGTTTCGTGCTTCGGCTATCCATTGACGCACGACGCCCTGATCCGAAATAGGTTTGCCGAACGCGATCCGCGACTTCGCCCGACCGCACATCAACTCCAGCGAGAGCTCGGCAACGCCAATGAGACGCATGCAATGATGAACGCGTCCCGGCCCGAGCCTTCCCTGCGCGATCTCAAAACCGCGGCCTTCGCCAAGCAGAATGTTCGTCTTTGGAACTCTTACATTTGTAAACGATATTTCCGCATGGCCGTTCGGAGCGTCATCAAAACCGAACACATTGAGTAGTCTTTCGACCTTAACGCCTGGCGTTTCCATCGGCACGAGAACCATCGATTGCTGCTGATGTTTCTGAGCGTCCGGGTCCGTCTTGCCCATGAATATCGCAAGTTTGCATCTCCTGTCTCCGGCGCCGGTGGACCACCATTTTCGGCCATTGAGAATATAGTCATCACCATCTGCGACGATCGACGCCTGAATATTCGTTGCATCCGACGACGCGACATCCGGTTCGGTCATTGAAAAGCACGAACGTATCTCACCATTCAAAAGCGGCTTCAGCCATTCTTCTTTTTGCTCTGCCGTACCATATAGATGCAGCACTTCCATATTGCCTGTGTCCGGTGCGGAACAATTGAAGACCTCGGATGCCCAGACGACCCGGCCCATTATCTCAGCAAGCGGCGCGTACTCGACGTTCGATAGGCCGGACACATCCGGCAGGAAAAGATTCCACAATCCTGCATCTTTTGCTTTTGATTTTAGCTCCTCGATCAGATCTAGCGGACGCCAGCGATCTCCCTGGTCCAATTCATCCGTATGACGCGTCTCATTCGGGTAAATAAATTCATTCATAAACCCGTGCAAGCGTTCCTGTATTTCCTGTGACCTTTTTGAATGAGAAAAGTCCATATTTTCGTGTATTATAGGCGTAAGCAAAGCAAATGTCGCCTTCTGCGGCGACACAATACACCGCAGGACCAACCGATGTTCAACGAAGCTATTAAGGTAAGGCCCGACGAAGTCTTAGACGTATCCTCGCTCGCCGATTTTCTGCGGACGCGAATACCTACGCCATTCGATTCGATCGAGGTATTCCAGTTTCCGTCAGGAAATTCGAACCTGACCTATCTGATCAGATTGGGACGTGTCGAATTTGTCCTTCGCCGGCCGCCGTTCGGGAACACCGTTGCGGGTGCGCATGATATGAAACGGGAGTTCGACGTGCTTTCCCGGCTCTCAAAAATGTACCCGCCGGCGCCGGAACCTATATTATTTTGCGATGACCGAAGTGTCATCGGGGCTGAATTCTATCTGATGGAACGGCTTGACGGGATCATTCTACGCGGAACTATCGATCCCAACCATTTCGAGGGCAAGACGAGCAAGCTCATCACCGATTTCAATTCTTCACCTGACATGCAGCGAAAGGTTTGCGGATCATTTATCGAGAACCTGGCCAGGCTTCATCGGGTTGATCACAAATTCGCCGGATTGGATAAGCTTGGCAAGCCCGAAGGATATTGCCGGCGGCAGGTCGTCGGCTGGACACAGCGATACGAGGCTGCGAAAACACACCAGCACAGCGAGCTTGAAGCGGCAATGAAATGGCTGAATGAAAACATTCCGGCTGAATTCGGAGCGACGCTGGTTCACAACGATTACAAGTTCGACAATATAATGCTTGATCCCGAGGACCTTACACGCATTGTTGCGGTTCTCGATTGGGAAATGGTTACGATCGGCGATCCGCTGATGGATCTGGGCACGACGCTGGGCTATTGGATGTCGCCCGAATTCGGGGAAGAGATGATGCAGATGCCGTTTAATCCTTATGTTCTAATGTCGAATATTTCGCGGCAAGAACTTGTAGATCTTTACGCGGAACTTTCAGGCAGAGATGTTTCGGGGATCATGTACCATTACGTGTTCGGGACATTCAAGATCGCTGTGATCGCTCAGCAGATCTACGCACGATTTGTTAAAGGCGCGACCAAAGACCAGAGATTCGCAAATTTCGACAGGTTCGTAAGCGCACTTGGGCGAATAGCAGCCAAAGCAATTGGTTCAGGCAAGATCTGATCTTTTTCAGTTAGCAGAAAATTTCTTTTTACTCCCGGGCACGCCCGACCTATACACGCAACTTCCGTGCTTGCGCAACCCTCAATAGGGTCGTATCTGTTCTCACTTCGGTTCGGGTTTCGTTGTCTGATCCTTCTCTACGTGAACCCATATGTACTCGTCTCCGGCCTTGACCACAGAACTCGTAGAAGTTTCGTTATCGATAAAGATCTTCGTAAAATACGTTTTGTAATACCATACGAAGAATATGGCTCCCAGCGATGGCTTCTTCAGCTCACGATATGTTAGCCAGATCTCACGCGGAGGCTGTGACTTGAACCCTCGAAAGTTTGGCTGAAAGTACGTTTCTTCCTTGATTATCTTTACACCGGTCGCATCGATCGTGTAAGTTGCCTCGCCGCCGTACGCGGCCGTGCCGTCTGACTGGAACGCCGGTAACAGCCAAACTGAAAGCGTTTTATCCGTGTTTTGTCTGATGTATTGATTGAATCGAGGTGAGTTTGCAGGTATGGAGGTCACAAGTTTCTTTCGGGCTGTCGAAAGAGCACGGGCGTGCCGATCCAAGAAATCCTGATCGATCTTTTTCGTGACTCGAGCTATCTTACCTGTCGAATCCATCGTGTATAGAAAGACAGCGTTATAGCCTGAGTCAGTAAGTTTTCCATAAACGGCATTCCAAACACCATCCGAATCCTTAAAACAGAACCACTCACCCCCAAGTTGATCCAACTCGTCTTTGCCTTGCTCCATTAAGACATCAGTAGTCTTCCAGGCAACATGATCATACTCAACGAGCCACTGGACGACCTCAAACTTCCTGTTAAAATCTTCGATATCAAAATCGGGCCCTTTAGCCGGCTTTTGGCCAGACGCAATACCGCAGAGCGAAAACAGTATGATCGACAAAAATAATCTTTTCATTGGTGTGCCTATTGAGTTCTTTCTTTCCACGTCTGCGGGTTTGATCCATCGTCGCGGCGTTCCATGGTGATCGCACCAGGCGACGGACAAACCAGCGCACACAAATTACAACCGACACATTCTTGTTCGATCACACGCGGGTAGCGGTGGCCGTTTGACTCGACAAACTCGAAGCTTTGATGAGCGCCGTCCTCACACGCAACATAGCAAAGGTTGCAGCGGATGCAGTGCTCTTCGTTAACGTGGGCCTTTACGTCGTAGTTGAGATCAAGATTGCCCCAATCGGTCACGCGGTCGACCGACTTACCGATGATGTCATTTACGCTCGCGAAACCCTTGTCGTCGAGATAATTATTCAGTCCGTCGATCATGTCCTCGACGATCCGATAGCCGTAGTGCATAACCGCCGTGCAGACCTGAACATTCCCCGCTCCGAGCAGCATAAATTCGACCGCATCTCGCCAGGTGTTTATCCCACCTATTCCGCTGATCGGAATGTTGAATTCGGCATCGCGTGCAAGTTCGGAAACCATATTCAACGCAATAGGTTTCACTGCCGGGCCGCAATATCCGCCGTGTGCCGCCATGCCGTTCACATTCGGGTGCGGAATGAACGTGTCGATATCGACGCCCATCACGGAGTTTATCGTGTTTATCAATGAGACCGCGTCAGCACCACCTTTCTGTGCCGCACGTCCCGGCGGAACGATGTGCGTTACATTTGGCGTTAGTTTTACGATCACCGGCAGGTTCGACACTTCTTTCACCCACTCTGTGACCATGCAGGTATATTCCGGCACTTGTCCCATCGCGGCACCCATACCGCGTTCGCTCATGCCGTGCGGGCAGCCGAAGTTCAGCTCAAAACCGTCGCAGCCCGTATCTTGCGAACGCTTAACGATCTCGTGCCATGCCTCGCGTTTCGATTCGACCATTAGTGAGACGATCACTGCGTGGTCCGGATACTTCTTCTTACACTCGTAAACCTCTTTCAGGTTTACTTCAAGCGGCCGATCGGTTATCAACTCAATATTATTGAGCCCGATCATCCGCATCCCGCCATGATCGATCGATGCCAGCCGCGACGAAACATTAGTTATCGGCTCGCCAAGCGTCTTCCACACAGCTCCGCCCCAACCAGCGTCAAATGCACGCTCGATCATAGAACCCATATTCGTCGGCGGAGCACTCGCCAACCAAAACGGATTCGGCGACTTAATTCCCGCGAAGCTTATGCTCAGGTCTGCCATTCTAGGGATACGTATACGGAGCCTGCACGCCAAGCGGAATGCCCAATGCCCAATACGCGATAAGGAAAATGATCCAAAAGAACATAAACACGACCGTGAATGGGATCATTATGGAGATCAGCGTGCCGATGCCGGTATTCTTAACATAGCGTTGAGCGAAAACGACCACAAGCGGGAAATAGGGCATAAGCGGTGTGACGATGTTCGTCGTCGAATCGCCGATGCGATAGGCGGCCTGTGCGAGTTCGGGCGACAGGCCAAGCTGCATCAGCAGCGGCACGAATATCGGCGCAAGCAGCGCCCATTTTGCGGAAGCCGAACCAATGACCAGATTCAGCAGGCCGGTCAGGAAGATGATCCCGATTATCGTAACCTGAACAGGCATGTTCAGCCACTGGAGAAAATTTGCTCCCTTTACGGCCATCAGGGCCCCAAGGTTTGATTGATTGAACGCCGCTATGAACATTGCTGCAAAAAACGCCAGCACAATGTAGTAGCCCATCGTGCTCATCGACTTGCTCATACCGGCGATGATGTCGCGATGGCTCGTTACGGTTCCCGCCACATATCCGTAAACGATGCCGGGGATCAGGAATAACAAAAATATCAACGGCACGATCGAAAGCATCAGCGGCGCCGCGTTGGCGGTTAGCTGCGGGGCGACCGGCTCGGCGCTTAGTGCGATGGCTGCACCGTATGTTTTCGCGTTCTCTTCACCGAGCCGAGCTTTCAGCGCGTTATCGAGCGCCGTTTTTCCGAATAGCTCTTGTTCAAGTATCGGGCCGAGCTTCAGTGCAACATCGGCCGGCATTCCCTCTGCTTTCAACTTCTCAACCGTTGCTGTCGTGATCTTAAAACCCGCCGGTGAACGGAACATAGAATCCGCCGGCAACGAAATTGCGACAAGTATCGCAATTCCGATCGCCATCGAGATCAGGCCCGCGATCAGGCCTTTCTTCTCTTTCGGCCCGAGCGTTTCCATCTTTGGCATATCCGCCGGATCGCCATCGACCTCTGTTGTTTTCTTGAGACGCGGCTCGACGATCCTGTCGGTCACGAACCATCCCAGCCCGACCAGCATGAGCGTTGACGCCGCCGTGAAATACCAGTTTGAAAGCGGGTTTACGACGTAGCTCGGGTTGATAAATTGTGCCCCTGTTTGCGTCAGCCCGGCAAGCAGCGGATCCAAACTCGACGGTATAAAGTTCGCGCTAAAGCCGCCCGAAACACCGGCGAACGCAGCCGCGATACCCGCAAGCGGATGTCGCCCGGCCGTGTAAAATATCACGCCGCCGAGCGGTATCACCAAAACATATCCTGCATCTACCGCCGTGTGGCTAATTATACCAACGAAGACGACCATCGGTGTTAGCAGCGATGGCGCAGTTATGTTGAGTAGTGCCTTGAGCGAGGCATTTATGAAGCCAGTGTGCTCGGCGACACCGACGCCGAGCAGGGCCAGCAGCACGACCCCGAGCGGCGGAAATGCCATGAAGGTCGAGACCATCGTTGAAAGAAAGGTGGCGATGGCCGTTCCTGTCAGCAGATTGTTAACCACGATCGGCTTTTGCGAACGCGGGTCCAACTCTGCGAACGACATTCCGGAAAAGATCGCGGAAAGGATCCAAACAACGAACAGGAGAATAAGAAATAAAGCCGCGGGGTCGGGCAGTTTGTTTCCGATCTTTTCGATCAGGTTTAATGCCTTTTCAACAAATCCGGCCGGTGGCGGATCAAAGACTTGATCTTTTTCGTCCATCATAAATTTCCTTCAAATCTGCTAAATGCGAGGTTGGTCTTGAGTAGAGCTTTCCGAGAGTTTACTTCGGAATTGCCGAGCCCGCAAACGCTACCCTCTCACCCGTTAGCGAATGATGTATCCCGATCGCAGCAAGTTTTCCCATCTGCGCCGCATCCACCGCTTCGGCCCCGCCATTTACGCAGTCGCCGCCGGCGAAGATCTTGGGGTTTGATGTCTGCATATTCCCATCGACTATCGCCCGGCCTTTGTCATCCGTTTCGATGCCTGCAATGTCCGCCAAGTAGGATCTCTGCTTCTGCTGCCCGATCGCCTTGATGACCATATCGCATGGAACGACGATCTCGTCGCCGCCCGCGTTTGTCGCTCGGATCGCTTCGACCGAACCGCTGCCGACTATCTCGACGGAAGTCGTCTCCCAAAGAAATTCAATGCCATCGGCCTTCGCAAGTTCGATCTCATAGTCATAGGCGGGCGCGTCCTTTTCGGTGCGTCGATACATCAATATCGCGTGCTCGGCTCCCAAACGCTTTGCCTGAGTCACCGCGTCGATCGCGGTGTTTCCCGCACCGATGACGACGGTTCGCTGGCCGACCGTAATTGACTCCCAATTGCGGGTTTTAACCTGTTCGATGAACGAAAGAGCATCGACCACGCCATTCAAATCTTCGCCGGGGATCTGAAGTGAATTAGTTTTGCCCAAACCTACGGCAACCAAAACCGCGTCGTGTCTGCTCTGAAGTTCGTCGATCGACAGACCTTTTCCGATCTCGACATTCAGTTGAAACTTGACTTCAAGCTGTTCGATCAACGCGACCTCCGCGATCGATTCGGCCTGCGTCATTTTATATTCGGCCATTCCGTATGTATCGAGCCCGCCGGGCTTTTCGCGGCGTTCGTAAACGGTAACAGCATAGCCAAGTCGTGCAAGATATGCCGCACAGGACATTCCCGCGGGGCCGCTTCCGACGATGCCAGCGGAGCGACCGTTCGGCTCTCCTTTTTCGAACAACTGAATATTGTTCCGAACGACATTCTCGGTCGCATACCGCTGAAGCCGGCCGATCTCGATCGGTTTCTGGACCAAAGTTTTCTCGACACAGGCGCCTTCGCAAAGGACTTCGACCGGACACACCTTTGCACACGTCGAGCCGATCGGATTTGCATCAAAGATAACTCGGGCCGAACCGTTCAGATTACCGCTGGCGATCTTTTTGATAAACGAGGGAACATCAATGTGCGTCGGGCAAGCATGCATGCACGGCGCGTCATAGCAATAGAGGCAGCGATTCGCCTCTTGCAACGCCTCAGCCGCCGACATAGCAGGACTGATCTCAGCAAAATTCTGCTCGATCTTAGTGATGTCCAAAGGTGTGCAGTATTCGTTTGCCATAAGAAGCTAGCCACAGAGATCACAGAGGACGCCGAGACATTGATGAATTATTCTCAGAGGTCTCTGTGTACTCGGTGGCAAAGACCTTTAATCCGCCACGATCGCGCCGTATGCATCGGGTCGGCGGTCGCGGAAGAATTGCCAAGTATTTCGAACCTCGCGGATCTTGTCCATGTTGAGGTCTGCGACGATCAGTTCGTCCTTGTCGCGTGAACCTTCGGCAATGATCTGTCCGCGCGGATCGCAGAAATAACTTTGGCCGTAGAACTCTCCGATGTTCCACGGTGCTTCGGTTCCTACACGATTGATCGCCCCTACGAAATAACCGTTTGCGACGGCGTGTGCCGGTTGCTCAAGTTTCCATAGATACTCGCTCAAACCGGCAACAGTCGCCGATGGGTTGAAGATTATCTCCGCTCCATTGAGTCCTAGGCATCGAGCGCCTTCAGGAAAATGGCGGTCGTAACAGATGTACACCCCGATCCGCCCAAAGGCTGTGTCAAAACACGGATAGCCCAAATTGCCCGGCCGAAAATAAAACTTTTCCCAAAAGCCCGGAGCAACATGCGGGATATGCGTCTTGCGATACTTGCCGAGATACTTGCCGTCCGCGTCGATCACCGCTGCCGTATTGTAATAGACGCCAGCCTGCTCTTCTTCGTAGATCGGGACGATCAGCACCATCCCATGCTGCTTAGCGACGTCCTGCATCAGCTTGACCGTCGGCCCGTCAGGCACACGTTCGACCGCCTCGTACCAACGCGTCTCCTGCTCGGCACAAAAATATGGCGTGGTAAATATCTCTTGAAAACAGAGCATCTGAACGCCTTGTTTCGCCGCGTCTTCGACCAGCTTCATCTGGTTGTCGATGTTCGCTTTCTTAATCTCATCGATCGGCGCATTAACATCCCCGACGTTGTGTGCCTGTATCAGGCCTGCTTTGATTGTTCTAGACATACACTGCTTATTGTTTATCGTCGAGACGCTAAGACTCAGAAGGAAAATAAGACGCTGTATACTGCGGGCGAGCTAACTTACTTTCTCGGCGTCTCCGCGTCTCGGCGGTGAAATCGTTTTCATCAGCACATAATACATCAAAAAGGCGGTTCCAAAGGTAACAAACCAAGCATAAATGTAAAGCGTGTCGAGAAAGCCCGGATCGGCAACCTGTCCGCCCGGAGTTGTAGCCGCACGGATAAAACCCGGAGCGACCGGAGCGATTGCTACGATCAATGCAACGATCGCTCGCCAATTGAAACCGTTCCCATATGAATAAATGCCGTCGGTCTCGTATAGCTCCGCCAACTCTATCCGGCGTTTTCTGATAAGCCAATAGTCGCAGATAAGTATCCCGCCGATCGCTCCCATCAGGCCCGAATACCCGATCAGCCAAGTGAAAATATACGCGCCCATCGACGACATCAACTGCCACGGCATCATTAGAATTCCGATGACCGCGGTTATCAATCCGCCGGTGACGTAAGAGATTCGTTTGGGGTTGAGGTTCGAAAAATCGTTTGATGGCGAAACGACATTCGCGGCCATGTTCGTCGAAAGCTGTGCGACGAAGATAACGATCATCGCGAATAGAATGACCAACGTGCTGTCGAACTTCTTTATCAACTGAACCGGATCGGCGATCGCTTCGCCGTAAATGATCACCGTTGCGCTCGTCACCGCTACGCCGATGAAGGCGAAAGCCGTCATCGTAAGCGGCAATCCCAATGCCTGGCCGAGCATCTGCGAACGCTGTGACTTTGCATAACGCGTAAAGTCAGGAATGTTTAGACTTAGCGTCGCCCAATAGCCAACCGATGCCGTCAAAGCCGCCGGAAATATCGCCCAAAAACTCGCTTGCGAGTTCTGCAAAGCCGTCGTTCCGGCAAGCACATTCCCCAACCCACCTGCAGCCGAAGACGCCCACACCAACAGCACCAAACCGCCGACCAACAATATCGGTGCGGCCCAAGATTCGAGATGCTTGATGCCCTCGATACCGCGGAGGATTATGACGACCTGTATCAACCAAAACGCAAAGAACGATAGCCAAGTATGCAACGGATTGCCCGCGACACCCAAGTCGATGCCGGCCCAACCGCTCCAGACCGCCGTCAGCAAAGCGTCGATCGCCGTGCCGCCGATCCACGTTTGTATCCCGAACCATCCGCACGCAACGATCGCACGCAGCATCGCCGGGATGTTCGCACCTTTGGTGCCAAATGAAGCCCGCAGCAGAACCGGAAACGAGATGCCGTATTTCGTTCCGGCGTGAGCGTTTAGCACCATCGGGATCAGCACGATGCAGTTGCCGAGCAGGATCGTCAGCATCGCCTGCCACCAAGTCATCCCTTGCGCGATAAACCCGCCGCCGAGCATATACGTCGTGATCACAACGCTCATCCCGATCCATAGCGCCGCAATATTCCAAGTCGACCAAGTCCGCTGCCCGATCGTCGTCGGGGCAAGGTCGCGATTCCACAAAGGCGAAGCGGAAACATCCTCAGTCAGCTCAACAAACTCATGGTTCTCGTTCTTCATTAGTTTTTTATCTGCCCGCGCATTAGGCCATCGTTTTCTAGCGTGCCGTTAAAGGAAATCTGATCCTAATCAATAACTTCATCGATCTTGTCGTTTACATTGACCGAATAAACTCATAGTTTTGCACTAAGAAAGCTCGAGATAGCATTTGCGATACGGGCTTCTCTGTCGAACGAATTGAAAATCGGAACGTCGTCCCGGAGAGTCTGTTCGCTGATGCCGGTCAGGAACATTCCTTCCTGTTTCAAGACGACGAAATGAGATTCGCTTTCGTCATTTTCTTCCGTTCGTACGTAGGCACCGGTAAATTGGCTCATTGCTCCTTCGATAACTTCCTTGCGATGGATGAACTGACGAACAAAGGCGTAGCTATCCGTTGTCTTATCAAAGAAATAGACCTCGCGGATCGTGCTTCTGAACAAAAAGATCGAACAAACGAGCGCAGGAGCTCCAAGCGCCAATAGCCCGAACGAGATCTCCTTTCCAATGCCGAAGAATAGTAGAAAAAAGGCAAGCACCAGCATCACAGTTCCAAGCACCGTTAAAAACATTGTCAGCGTCGGTCTATAGTCAATAATCGTCAGCGACTCAGGCCGACGTATGATCCAAAGCGGAACCATAAAAGCAAAGCGTTCCGCGATCAACCCCCAAAGCCTGTCAAAGACTGATCCATCGTCTGGGTCACCCAACATATTCTAATTATCCAATTATCCGAACTCGTTAGCCGGGGCGACGGTCGAATGAAGAATGGCGGTTTGGGGTTCGCCATCGAACTGGTCGCCCGCTGACGCAGGCGGTTCCGACCTTGGCCCTTCGAGCAGAGCATTGCCGTCGTCGAGACAATACAGCAAAGTATCGTCGTAATAATCCCGTCTACATTCAGGGCATCGTTTCATAAAGTTCTGCCGATTAACTTGAACCTCCAAGCCTGTTAGTAAGAATTGTCGGAACCACAAGATCAGGGTTAACGGTTACGGAGCGAGTATACGATAAGTTTTAATTTAACTCTAAGGATTTGACAGAAATTCGGCCTCGGCACTACTATGGTTTGGTTCGTCCTTCCAAACCTTTGTGACCATAGAAAAATAGCAATCGATGAAATTTATGAAGAATATTGTTACGCCTGTAATTTTGACTCTGATCCTAGCTGCAAGTGTTATTGCACAGTCAGGCCAGGTGACATTCTCCAGATCACCTAAGGCTGCAGATGGTGCGACGACATTCAACTCGGGCGAGCACATCTTTGCCCATGTAAAAACACCTCAGCCGCTGGCAGCGATGCTGACGCTGAATGAGCGCCCTGTAACGCTGCTCGTAGAATATTCTTCGAATGGTAAATCGCTAGAGGAAGAAATGTACGGCTTTGACACTGCGAAAGTTAAGGGTTCGAAACAGGCGTCGTTCGTTCTGCCTATCGTCTCCGATCCGGCAGGCGATGTGCCGCTATTTGGCAAGAATCTGTTTGCGATACGCCTGCCTGCGGCACTCGCGAAACTGCCGCCGGGATCGCATGAGATCGAGTTCAACTTCAAATCCTACAACTACAAAGACGCCGGCGAATCCATTGCCAAGGGCACATTTACTCTCGTTATTGGCCCGGATGCGAAAGCATTCTATGCAAAGAATGAAAAGGATTCCTACGACGCAATGACCAAGCGAGGCGTTTCGACTGTGACGGCCAGCGCACGCGATGTCGCAATGGGTGTTGTCGGTGGAACAAGTGTTGTGACACTTGTGAACAATTGCGGCCGCAGCGTTTGGCTTCGGAAAGCACTCGGCTCCGACAAGACCGAATATCGCCTCTCGCCAGGCCAAACGATGAAATACGACCGCGACAGCGGCTACCTCGAAGAATGGAATTTCGGCACCCGGAAGTGGGGAACGCTTGGAAGGGTCTTCGAGGCCGACGCCTCAGGCAAGGCCAATATTTGCACCAAATGATCCGTGACCGAAGCAGGTTAATAGTTCAGGCCATATTCTAGTATCCACTGAGAAAGCCCGATCTTCGCCAGCAGTTCCTTGTATCGCGGATCGTCGTTCAAAACTTCATATACCTCAGACATTCTGATCGTTACGAGATGCGGGTCTCGGTCGGCATACGCCATATTCAAAAATTCGACCGCCATATCTTTGTTTCCGGTACCGGCATATGCATAAGCTATACTCTCGTTTTCGATAAACGCATCCGGATCGGCGGCGAGCAGGCTTTCTCTGTTCTTTAACAATTGTTTTAGGTAAGTGTTCCAGAACCCATACCATCCACGATCGATCGAAGCTTTGCGCAGTTCATTTATTTCCTCGGTCTCGGTCCCACGCAGTTCAAGGGCGATCAAATAATGCCCGACCGCTTCTTTCTTCATACCCTTTGAAGCAAGCGTATCCCCAATGTTGAAGATCACTAATCCGTAATTCGGGTAGAGCTCCAGGGTCTTATTGAACTGCGCAAGCGCCTCATCATGCTTGTTAGAGAAACTTAATAGGTTTCCTTTCATTCGGTTTATCACCAAAGAAAATGGATCAAGTTCCAATGCGTCCGAGATCTTCGCAAGCGCTCGATCCGTTTCACCCCGAAATGCAAGGTGTTCGGCATACCACTGGTGTGCCGTGGCAAAATTTGGATTCAGCCTTATGGCGGTTTTGAACTCGCGTTCGGCACCTTCCCAGTCGAAGTCGTAAGTCTGAAGAATTAACCCAAGCGAGGCGTGCCCTTCGGCTAAATTGGGATCGAGATCAAGTGACCTTAAGGCGGCCTGTTTTGCTTTGGAAATGAATTCCCTCGGTCGAAATGCGCCATAGACCGGCATCAGCGCATACGCATTCGCCAGACCGGAATGAGCAAGAGCAAACTCCGGATCTTTCTCAATGGCTTGGCTGAAGAATTCAGCGGCTTTTTCGAGATCCTCTGAAGTTCGTTTGTTCCAGTGAAATCGACCTTTCAGATAAAGTTGTTGTGCCTCGGAATTTGTCGGATAACTACTGGTCAGCTTTCGCTGTTCGGCCGTTGTAAGCTCGGATCGCAGCTGGTCAGACACATCCCGTGCGACCTCTCTCTGTAGCAGCACAAGGTCGGGCAGCTTTCGCGAATAGCTTTGGGTCCAAAGTATATTTTGGGTTGAGGTATCGACCAGTTCGACAGCGATCCTGATATCGTCGCCCTTCTGCACAAGCGTTCCAAAAACGACCGCATCGACATTTAACTCTTGCCCGATCGCCTTGGGCGAAAGCTGTTTGCCTTTGAAAGTGAAGACCGTACTTCTGGCTTTTACGGACAATCCAGGTATTGTCGAAAGACTGCTGATCAGATTTTCGGTGACACCATCCGAAAGAAAATCGACAGCGACATCACCGCTCTGATTTACGAACGGCATTACGGCGATCGACGTGATCTGCTTTTCAGCCGGTGACGAGTAGAAGGTGTAATAGCCAATGAACGACAGAATCAGAGAGACCGATGTAACCGCCAAAAGAACAGCCTTACCGCGAATGCCCCTGAACATACCGAACGCCTTAGTTTCAATAACCGTAGGCTCGGCCTGAAGGGCAATTTTCTGTGTTGTATGCGATTCGCCGGAACCGGTTTCGCCGGAGTCATGATCAAGCTGACGTTGCGCCCGGCGAAGCACCTCAAACACCTCCTTTATATGTTGCGGCCTGCTTTCGGCGGATTTCGAAAGGCACCTATCGACCATCGCAGCGACCGAAGCAGGCAGTTCAGGTGCCAGTTGACCGATCGGTTCAGCCTGTTTGTGCAAGACCGCGCCTATCGTGTCCATTGAATTCTTGCCCACGAACGGCTTTGTTCCGGTCAGGATCTCGTACATCAGCACACCATAGCTAAAGATGTCCGACCGGTGGTCAACGCTTGCGCCCCGAGCCTGTTCCGGTGACATATATTCGGCGGTTCCGATGATCATTCCCGGTAATGTGTCGGCCGAGTTCCTTCCGCCGATCTCCGGCGCGTCCGTCTTGGCGAGTTCCGTTTCGGCGAATTTCGCTACGCCGAAATCGAGGATCTTCACTAAACCATCTGGCCGGAGCATTATGTTATCGGGCTTGATATCGCGATGGACAATACCGGCTGAGTGGGCAGCGGCCAATGCCGAGGCCACTTGGATACCAATGTCCAGGGCCGTGCGCAGGTTCATTGGCGCCTGGCCCAAAACCACTTTTAACGTCTGTCCGTCGATGAATTCGGTAGCCATGAAATGGACGCCGTCAGCCTCGTCGATCTCGTGGATCGTGATAATGTTCGGGTGATTAAGAGTTGAAGCGGATCTTGCTTCGAGGGTAAATCTGGTGAGCCTTTCTCTGTCGCCCGCAAACAGGTCCGGCAGCAGTTTCAGAGCGACCTTTCGGCCAAGCCTTGTATCTTCAGCCAGGTAAACTTCGCCCATTCCACCTATGCCGAGTATTTTGACTATCGAATAATGCCCAAGGCTTCGGCCGATAAGACTCTCCGGCGGCCGGGCATCGGTAAACCTTTCAGCTGCGACAGCATCCGGTGTTTCGTCAAGGAAGTGAGCAGAGATCGATTCGAAGGAAAGCAAAGAGTCAATCTCTTTCTTAAGTTCGGGGTCGTCATTACATGCTTTGTCCAGATAGGCTTCGCGCTCTGACAGAGGAAGATCTAATGCAACATTGAAGATCTCGTCGATTTTGCGATGCCACTCTGAGGCCATTGGAAAGGTGTTGCGGTATCCGCTTCTAGTGAAACTGTCTAATATCAAGCCGAGCTCAGCTCTCTGATCAGCCAGGTGCGCGCAAATCGCCAATCGCGCTTTACGGTTTCCGGCGACATATCCAGAACGGCCGCGATCTCTTCGGTCTTAAGTCCGCCGAAATAACGGAGTTCTACGACCCGGCTTTTGCGAACATCGATTTTAGCAAGGGTGTTAAGCGCATCATCGAGAGCGACCAGATCGCCAACCTTGCCGCCGATGCTCGCCGCCGCATCTGGAAGTACAACACGTTCCTGCCAACCGCCGCGCTTCTGACTGCTTTTTGATCGGGCGTAATCAACCAAAATATGACGCATCGCCTTGGCGGCGACCCCGAAAAAATGTGCCCGGTTAAGCCAATCCTGACCGGTCTGTTTCGCAAGTTTCAAATATGCCTCGTGGATCAGCTCCGTGGTCTGAAAGGTATGCCCCGAAGGCTGCCGCCGCATGTAGCGCTTCGCCATTTGCCGCAACTCATCGTAAACAAGTGGCATTAGCTGCTCCAGTGCGAGTTGGTCGCCTCTGCTCCAGTCCACGAGGAGGGCCGTGATCTGCTGCGAACCGCTTTCATCCATAGAATCCTAGGGCTTCGATCAAGCTCTGAGTATAGACCTAAGCCGGAAAAATAAAATTCCTGAACCATTACACTTTCTGATCTGAAATCTCGTTTAGAAGTATAGAAAGCAATCTATCTGAGCACGAAAAATTTTTTGGATCTGAAGCCGAACTGCATTTATGAAGATCGGCCGTACCAGAACCCATAGAACGACAAATTGCCCTACGAACAATTTCGCGACAAAAGGAGATAATTATGAAAGCACTAAGAAGATTAGGTTTGATCGCCGTAATTGGCATGGTTTACGCCATTGGCACACAGGCAGCCGCACAAGGAAGGCAAGATTTCACGCTGGTAAATCGAACCGGTGTTGAGATCTATGCCTTGTACGTTACACCACACAATGTTGACGAATGGGGTGAAGACATCCTCGGAGCCGACACGCTTTTGTCCGGCGAGGAACTCGACATTTCTTTTGCAAGAAAGGAAAGAGCCAAGTATTGGGATATCAGGATCGAAGATGAAGATGGAAACTTCATCGAGTGGGACCGCCTGAATCTTTTGGAGATTTCCAAAGTTACGCTCTATTACAAGAATCGAAAACCAACGGCGATCGTTGAGTAATTAACAAGACAAACTAAAACAATGATGACAAAGAAAATGATCACGATCGCATCTGTCGCGGTCTTAGGATTGGCTACGAGCAGCTGTTCATTCTCGGTGGGCACCGACATGAACACTCCAAACACGGCGAAAGCACCGGCGGCATTCATATGATCGACGGCGGATGGACCGCTCAATAGTTCATACAAAGGGGAAGGGATTGAGATAACTAATCAAACATTGAGGAAAAGGAAATGAACATAAATGGAAAAATATTCCCGCGACGGCAGTTGTTGAAAATGGGGTTTGGTTTAGGCGGATTAACGGTTATGGGCAGTTCGGCATTTGCGCAAACAGCGGACCGAATTGCTACGCCCGAAGTCGGGATTGGCCCGTTCTATCCCGTCTTGAAGCCTCTCGATAAAGACGCGGATCTAACCTCGATCAAAGGGAAAAAAGGAGTTGCGGCCGGCACCATCGTTCATGTTGTCGGAAGGGTTCTGGATATGAAAGGTAATCCGGTCAAGAGAGCAAAGATCGAGATCTGGCAGGCGAATACCTACGGACGCTACTCGCATCCATCAGATCCGAATACAGCTCAACTAGACCCGAATTTTGACGGTTTTGCCGTACTGAAGACCGACAACGAAGGCGGTTACCGCTTTAAAACGATCAAGCCGGGACCGTATCCGGTGAACCCGACTTGGCAGCGTCCGCCACACATTCATTTTGAAGTCGAGGGCAAAGCCAATCGGCTCGTCTCGCAAATGTTTTTCCCCGACGAACCGCTAAACGAAAAGGACTCTCTCTTTCTGGAACTACGCGAGCAGTCCGAAAAAACTTCGGCTGCGGTTCTTGCCCGGAAATTGCCGCCGACCAAAGAAATCGAAAAGGAAGCGTTGCTGCTTAACTGGGACGTCGTATTGATAAGTGGCTAAACAAGCCTGGCTGCGATCGCTTATTGATGCGGCGTTCGTTCACCCAAGCCTCACACAAAAGCATCTCTAAAGAAAGGAGAAAATTATGAAAAACATTCTGAAACACAATCGTATCGTGACGGGCCTAGTTGTCGTTCTTTTGCTGACCTTAACCGTCGTGGTTTATACGCAGGTGAATCGGCCGTATCGAAACGGCTCGGTTTGGAACATTGGATTTATCCGTATGAAACCCGGAATGGATACTGCATATCTCAACTACATCGCCACCGACTGGAAGCGCCAGCAGGAAGCGGCGAAAAAAGAAGGGCTGATTCTTTCATACAAAGTCTTGACGACCGAAGCTCACGGCGCAGGTGACTTTAACATTATGCTGATGACCGAATACAAGGATTTGGCGACGATGGAAGCCAACGAGAACAAGGCCGACAATCTTGCCCAGCAGGTTGCCGGTAACGACCAGAAGCAGATGCAGGGCTACAAAGAACGGCTCGAAATCCGCGAAGTTTTGCAAGACCGCTTAGCGCGTGAGATCATTCTGGAACCTCGACGATAGCAAAACAAAATAACTGCGGAAACGGGCTAGAAATATCGGAGATTTAAGGTATGCTTGTTTCCGCGGTTGAAACAAACAAATCGAGCCGGTCTGGATTGATTTCAAAGTTGCACTAAAGGCAAAAAAGATGAATGAGGAAAATATTGTGCTGATCGCACGTTTGAGGGTCAAGGCCGATAAGGTCGATGAGGCTAAGGCTGCGGCCTTGGCGATCGTAAGCGATTCGCGAAATGAATCGGGTTGTATCAACTACGACATACATCAATCCATAGAGGACGAGACCATATTTCTCTGGCACGAAACGTGGAAGAACAAGGCGGCGATAGACGAACATTTCGCGACGCCTTTTTTTCAAAGCTTTTTCAAAATAGTTGAGACGATCGCCGCAGAACCGCCTCAGATAAACCTGACCAGAAAGATCACCGGCTAGGTTTGCTTTGGGGTGCGCATTTGTAATATCAACGATTGACGGTCGCCTTCATTTCGCGTATTTTCTAACCTCGCATTCCTAAAAGCGGCCGTAAAGAAATAAATGAATAAACCGCCCATTTATGCGCATCCCCAAGCTGCGGGTGCCAACAAACTCTTGCGAATTCTCGGAGTCGGCTTCGGCCTGGCGATCGTGATCGGCGGCACGGTCGGTGTTGGGATTTTGCGTAACCCCGGCGGAGTTGCCGAACAACTTCCATCGGTAGGTTTGATTTTTCTTGCTTGGACGCTCGGCGGCATCTATTGTCTGCTCGGTGCAAACTATCTTTCCGAACTAGCGACAATGACGCCAAAGGCAGGCGGCTATTACGTTTATGCCCACAGGGCTTACGGTGATTTTGGCGGATTCGTCGTGGGCTGGAGCGATTGGCTCTATCAAACGCTTGCACTTGCCTATATCACCGTCGTTTTTGGCGAGTACGCTTCGGGACTTTTCGCTCCCGATCTTGCGGGCGGGCGTGTGATTTTCAGTATCGCGATCTTGGTCGTTATCGCGATGATAAATTACCTGGGTTTGCGGTCGGGCAGCGGAACTCAGAAAATAACCAGCCTTTTGAAATGCATTGCGTTGATAGCTTTTGTTGTCGCATGTTTCGCTTTTGGCGGCAGTATCGGGATGGCTCCGGTTGAGTCGAGCCCCTCAGCATTTTCGCTAACTACTTTCGCAGGTCTAGTCGCGTTTATCCTCGCTTTCCAGCTAGTGCTCGGAACCTTCGATGGCTGGCACGAGGCGATCTATTTCACCGAAGAAGATAAGAACCCGGGGCGGAATATTCCGCGGTCGCTCTTCGGCGGGCTGGCGATCATCATCACGATCTATCTAATGGTGAACCTTGCCTTGATCTATGTGCTTCCGATGTCCGAATTGGCGGGATCGAAATTTGCGGGAGCGGATGCAATAAGGCTGATGTTCGGCGAACGAAGCGGTCAGATCGTTACCGTCCTTGCTCTGATCTCGCTGATCGGAATTATTAACGCTATTTTGATGGCGTGCCCGCGAATATTGCTGGCCTTAAGCCGCGACGGATTATTCTTTGGACAAGCGGCGAAAGTCAACGAAGGCGGAACGCCGGTTTTCGGATTGGTCGCGACAGCTCTAACTGCCATCATATTGGCTTCGATCGGAACCTTTGAACTTTTACTCGCGATCTCGGCATTCTTTGCGGTAGTGATCGCTAGTTTGTTAGTGATCGCACTATTTGTTTTGCGCCGTCGTGAGCCTGATGCAGAACGTCCATTCCGTGCCTTTGGTTATCCATTTGCACCTGCGGCCGTACTGGTCATTTCGCTACTGCTCGCGGTCGGTTATGTCGTTAGCAATACCGAGCCGAGCATCTACGCGATCGTCGCTCTAGCTTTAACATATCCAGTTTTTCGATTGATAAAACGAAGCAGCCGCGTTGTGAATTAGATCTTCACACACTCGCCGCGTTTCAAAAACTGTCCGTCGCCGGCTTTACCTGTGTGTTCGCCGTTTTGGATGACGACCTTTCCGCGTGACAAAACGGTCTCGACCTTGCCTTTGACTTTGACGCCTTCGTAGGACGAATAATCGACATTCATATGCTCGGCTTCGACGCCGAAGGTGTGTTCGGTGTCTGGGTTAAAGATAACTATGTCCGCGTCAGATCCAACAGCGATCGTGCCTTTTTTGGGGAAAAGGCCGAACATCTTGGCGGCTGCGGTCGATGTTAGTTCGACAAAGCGATTTAGCGAGATGCGCTGCTCAACCACGCCGCCGTTGTAGATGAGGTTCATGCGGTTTTCGACGCCGGGAGCTCCGTTCGGGATCTTTGTAAAATCACCTAGCCCAAGCTCTTTTTGCTCTTTCATACAGAACGGGCAATGATCGGTCGAGATCACCTGCAGGTCGTCCATCTTGAGGCCGGTCCAGAGGTCTGCGCAGTTGTGCTTTTCGCGAAGCGGCGGTGTCATTACGTATTTCGCACCTTCCCAGCCGTCGCCGTAATCGTCTATCGAGTGAAAAAGATACTGCGGGCAAGTCTCAGCAAACGCCGGAATGCCGCGATCTCTCGCCTGCCGCACCTGATTGAGCGCGTCGGTGCAGCTTAAGTGGACAATATAAACCGGCGACTCAGCCATCTCGGCGATAGCGATCGCACGATGAACGCCCTCGGCCTCAGCGATGGTCGGCCGTGTGAGTGCATGATACTTCGGAGCAGTCCGTCCGTCGGCCAGGAATCGTTTGATGATCTCGTTGATAACGATGCCGTTCTCGGCATGCATGCAAATGAGGCCGCCGCGTTTTCCGGCCGCCGACATCGCTCGAAAGATCGTCGCGTCGTCCGCCAAAAACACGCCCGGATACGCCATAAACAGTTTGAACGAAGTGATGCCCTCGTCCATCAGCTTGTACATTTCCGTCTCGTCGCCGTCCTCAAACTCGGTCGTGATGAGGTGAAACCCGTAGTCGATCGCCGTCTTACCCTCGGCCTTTTTGTGCCACGCGTCAACACCAGCGGTCATCGATTCGCCCTTCGTCTGCACCGCAAAATCAATGATCGTCGTCGTCCCCCCAAACGCCGCCGCCCGCGTCCCAGTAAAAAAATCGTCGCTCGAAGAAGTCCCGCCAAACGGCAGCTCCATATGCGTATGCGGATCGATCCCGCCGGGGATCACGAGTTTGCCTGACGCGTCCAGCACCACATCCGCCTCCATATCCAGCCGCTTGCCGATAGTCGTCACCGTCTCACCGTCAACAAAAATATCCGCCCGATAGTCGTCCACCGCAGTTACGACGCGGCCGTTTTTGATCAGTGTTTTCATCTTTTTATTTTGTTTCTTTCGAATCGATTTTGGGTTATTATAATGCTGTTATGGATCAAATAACCACCGCAATTTACGAAAATGGAATCTTGCGTCCGGCCGTTACGCTTGATCTGCCTGAACATTCGGAGGTTGAGATAACCATCCATTCGAATGGCGAATCATTTCGCGATAAAGTTGGGCGAGCTCTCGAATCTGCTGGACTGTCGACACCCCGTGAGATACGAACATCGCCAATCAGTGCGCAGCGGCGAGCCGAGCTTGCTAAAATCTACTCCGGCGGCCCGCCTCTCGGCGATTATATCCGTGAAGATCGAGATGCCAGATGAGTCAAATATACTATGCCGACAGCAGCGTTCTAGTAAAGCGACATATAGAGGAGATAGGGACTGAATGGCTGCTTGAGCTAGTTGAGTCGACCGCCAGCAACTCGATCATTACGTCAACTCTAAGTATCGTTGAGGTACTCAGCGCCCTAAATCGACTCGTACGTGAAACGACAATCGACACATCAGACTATCCAAAGATCGCTGATGATTTTCTCGCGATTTCAGGGATCGAATACAGTTTTATAGATTTCACCGCCGAGGTCATAGATAAAACCAAGGTTCTTCTCGAAACCTATCCTCTTCGAGCGGGCGATGCGATCCAACTCGCGTCCGCATTACTAGCCAGAGCCTCCGTGGTGGAAACCAACTTTCCACCTCCGATATTTCTAACATCCGACAACAAACTCCTCGACGCCGCAATTGCCGAGGGTTTTACGACCGACAATCCGCTCCTACATCCGTAAAAGTTGGCCGATGAATTTGTCCCGCCAAACGGCAGCTCCATATGCGTATGCGGATCGATCCCGCCCGGTATCACCAGCCTCCCCGACGCGTCCAGCACAACATCCGCCTCCATATCCAGCCGCTTGGCCGTGTCGTCACCGTCTCGCCGCGGGTAAAAATATCCGCCCGATAGTCGTCCACCGCAGTTACAACCCGCCCGTTTTTTATTAGTGTTTTCATATGAATTTTTCTAGGATATTATATCAGCATGGAAAGTTTAACTTACGAAAAGGCCATTGAGCGAAATCCGGCAAAAGTCAGCGGCGAATGGCTGTTCCGTGACACCCGCGTGCCGATCTCCACTTTGTTTGAAAATTTCAAAGACGGTGTATCAATTGATCAATTCCTCGAATGGTTCCCGGGAGTGAAACGCGAACAGATAATTGCCGTTCTGGATCACAAGTGGCGTTGAGCCCTTTTTTTGTCCGCAAGGTTTCGGAACGGCTCAAAAATTGAGCTAAAATCGACTTGACAGGCCTCGCTGATTGATAGACAATTGTCCGCTGGTCAGTCAGAGTGGTTAATTTTATTCGACCAATTTTTGGGGAAGGCATTTGATCGGATAGTCCGATCACAGACGGCCTGCCGGCATCAAGTCGGCAGGAGTTTTTTTTTCAGAAGGAGGAAATTAAAATGGGTTTATTTGATTCAATTATCGCGGGAGTGAAGGAACACTCCGGTTTGGGTGGAAACAAGGCAGGCGGGCTGGTTGCCGCGCTGCTTGGTATTATTGCCGATCCAAAAGGCGGCGGCTTTTCGGGCTTTCTTGACAAGTTCAGGAACGCAGGAATGGGAGACTTGGTCAGCTCGTGGATCTCAACCGGTGATAACACGCCTCTGTCAGGCGCACAGGTTGAAACCGCACTCGGTTCCGGGGCGATCGACTCGATCTCGAAACAGTCCGGCATTGATCGGGCCACCGCGGCAGGAGCTCTTGGGGGAGTGATACCCGGCGTTATCGACGCCCTCACACCCGACGGCGTGGAACCTGACGAGCAGACCCTTTTGTCGAAGGTCGGCGGTTTCCTTTCGGATTGGGGCGGAGCGATCGGCGGCGTCGTTACCGGCGGCGTGGGAGCCGCAACGGCAATGGCCGGCGGAGCAGCGGACAAGGTCGGCGATGTTGCCGGAGCCGTCGGAAGCGGTGTATCAGGGACTGTTGGACGCGGTGTCGATGCGATATCAGGCGGCAAGTCGGGCGGTTCGTTCTTTAAGTGGTTGTTGCCGCTCCTCATCTTGCTCGGGTTGATAGCCCTGGGTTTCTGGTCCTGCGGCGGTCCGGGGACTCCGGCAGGTAATGTAAACTTGAACGCTAACGCTGCCAAGACCAACACCAATGCCAATAACGCTCCGGCAAATGCCAATGTAGCAAATACTAACGCAAATGCGGCGGCGAAATCGCTGACGGAAGTTACGCTGCCCAATGGAACCAAGTTGAAGGCATTTCCAGGCGGGATCGAGGATGAGCTGATCAAGTTCATCCAGTCTGACGAATACAAGAATGGTACCAATGATCAACTGAAAGACAAATGGTTCAGTTTTGACGACCTCAATTTCGTGTTCGGTAAGACGGATCTGACTCCCGAGTCACAACGGCAGTTGGACAATATGGTCGCGATCTTGAAAGCATTCCCGGATGCAAAGATCAAGATCGGCGGATATACCGACAAGAAGGGCGATGACGCTGCAAACCTCAAGCTTTCTGAAACGAGGGCCAAAGCCGTGCAGGCTGCCTTGCAGAAGGCTGGCGTTGGGGCCCAGGTGCCCGAGGTTGAGGGTTACGGCGAGAAGTTCGCGACTGCTGACGAAAATGCCAGCGACGATTTGCGCAAGGCGGACCGAAAGACCGCCATTCGCCTGATCAAGTAACGACGGCTTATTTGTTCAAATCGCGAGGCCGCCCGAGTGGGCGGCCTCTTTTTCTTGAACAACCCTGTACCCGGCTCGATATGATCGGCCGGAGGAAGATCTTCCACACTGGAGACCCGTCCGTGTTTTCGGTTTCTAAATGGGGCCGCCAAACGGCAGCTCCATATTTGTCAGGCGAATCGATGCCGCCGGGAGTCACGAGCCTCCGTAGGCGCGTCCAGCACAACATCCGCCTCCATATCAAGCCGCTTGGCCGTGTCGTCACCGTCTCGCCGCGGGTAAAAATATCCGCCCGATAGTCGTCCACCGCAGTAAAAACCCGCCCGTTTTTGATCAGTGTTTTCATAGGAAATTCACCACAGAGGCACAGAGGGCACGGAGCTTTCACATCACTTTTCTCTTGATGCCATTTTTCAATAATTCTACATTGAAATTGATCAGCAAGCCGAGCTTTTTCTTGGTAAGTTTTAGATAGGTCAGCAATTGGGCTTCGTGGATCGGCAATATTCGTTCGACGGATTTGAGTTCTAGGATAATTCGATCTTAGACAACGACGTCTAGTTGGTAGCACGCATCGAGTTCAATGCCGTCATATACAATCGGAAGCGGGACCTGGCGTTGAACTTCCAGGCCGGCTTTCTCTAATTCGTGGACAAGACAAACCTCATACGCACTTTCAAGCAAACCGGGCCCTAGCGCACGGTGAACCTTTATCGCGCAGCCGATGATCTTTTCGGTCAGGTCATTTAATTCCATAAGACAAATTCACCACAGAGTCACAGAGGGCGCTGAGAAAGTTAGGATAAAATCACTAGCCGTCTTCACTTGAATTTCCAAACGATTACTCACAACACCTTTCTAAAAACCTCTGTGTCCTCTGTGCCTCTGTGGTGAATTCTTTCTCTTAGCACAATGCCAAACCAGCATCCAACGCCTCGATGACTTTGTCGATGGAATCGGTGGTTGAATTGAGCATGATGCCGGTGCAGATCACGTTGCCGTAGAGGCCGCCAAAGCGGAACATAACATTGCTCATTTCGCCATATCAGAATCCGTTATTGAAGTAGCTCGATAGCGAGTCTCTTGCCTCTTCCATCGTCGGCAAAGAGTCAGTTTGCCGAAGTTTGACGTTGATCTGTTGTGTAAATGTTTTGAAGGCTTCAAAAAGAACTCCATTATTTACGTTGATTTCACCTGGCCGATCTGCCAGCTTTAGCAGACTCTCGATCAAATGGTGAGGAACTTTGGCAACTGATTCGGCAACCGTTGCTTCCGGCTTGATCAGTTCACAATCAAGGATCAACCCACGTTTTGAATCAGTGATCAAAAGCATTTTGGGAATAAACGGGCGCTTCCCTTTTTCGCCAATTGGCGTCGGAGCATAAAATAGATCAACTTCAACAACCAGCCCTTTGTTTTGGGGCACCTGTCTTAGAACGTCGATCAGGTCCTCCGGCAATTCAAAGTCGATCTCGGGCGTTTCCGGCCGAGGTATCTGCCTAATTTCGTCGTGCCAAACCACTTTTCCGTTTTCCTGTTCGGGAACTCTGACCAAGATCAGATCTTCACACGGATCGGGCAAGAGATACTCTTCGTCATAAAATCTTGGCAGCATCGCAATCGTCTGCTCCATCGCGTAGATCAAAAAACGAGCTTCGTCGCATTCGACAAAATAGGGCAAAAAACCGGGTCTTATACAGCGAAAAAGTGGGTAATTCTGACTCCCGCGAAACTTCAAGCCGAGTTTCTTAATAATATCGCGGTCCTGCTTCTCAAGCATTTCCCGGTCTTCGAACGATGCCTGGAGTTGCGGAATCTCAAACATGGCGAACGGATCGTTTTCAATATCATTTATGCGATCGGAAATATCCCAATAACCAAAAAGCCCTTCGGCGCCAAGATACACACCCATCGCAAGATGCTCGTACAGCGATCCCATAATGCTGACAAAACCGGTCTCACCCGTCTCTGGATTTTGGACACCAAAAATATCCTGCTCATCCATCCAGTCCCACGGTTCAACCGCTTTCAATTTTTCAGCAAGCTCATATAACCTTTCCCATTCGGCAACCGACACTGGTGAATTTTTAAGTACTTTCATAGTTTTATTACAGTCAAATTCCGTTTCATTTGACCTGAATTTACATTATTATCAGACCATTGCGAAATTATCAGATCATTGCGAATCAAAAACCCCATCGATCCCGCCGGGAATCACCAGCCTCCGTAGGCGCATCCATCACAACATCCGCCTCCATATCCAACCGCTTGCCAAAAGTCGTCACAGTCTCGCCGTCGATGAAGATGTCAGCGTGATAATCATCAACCGCAGTGACGATTCGTCCGTTTTTGATCAGTGCTTTCATCGTCTTAATACCTTTGTTTCTGCGTTGGTGGAATGTCGTTGTCCTAGTCTAACGTTGAGTGAATCATGGAAAGTTGCGAAGAGCCGAGAATCACGGTTTCAACGCCGCTTCGAAATCTTGACGCTTTACAAATTTTAGTAGCTTGAATCGTTCGTTTACGAAGCTATAAATATAAACTCCTTCCTTATCCCAATCCGTGCATCCTTCGTACTCTTTGCCGGGACAGCCAGAGAAAGCGAGCAACTTACTGTCGATTCGAAATGCAGGATTCATTTCATCGCGACCCTCGAAATTGAGTCCGTATCCTGCATGGCCAACGCCGTCGAACGGCATGAAAAGAACCCTTCCATCTCGCGCATCCACAATTGCGATTGAAAAGTTTCCCAAACCTGCTCCCCATGTTACGACCGTATAGTGTCCTGCAAAGTTGGGACCCGCTTTTGCACCCTCGGTAATTACGGTTTTATAGGTGTTTGCTCGCTTCCCGAGTAGCTTTGGTGGGATAGGCGTACCGTTGAATTTATCTTGCTTCGAGACAGGGAAGTCCTCCGGTTTGGGAAGGTCTAATCTTTTAGCAAGCACGTCAAACGAAACCGTCGGCTCCGGTTCCGGTGTTGGCGTGGTCAAGTCTTTATTCAATTGAGAATCGACAGCATTCGCATTAACGCCGACCGTCTCATGTGAACCACAACCGTAAAGTAGAAATACTCCGCCGGAAATAAGAATGAAAACGAAAAGGAATTGCAGTCTCATAATTTTCGAGGAATCTTATCTCAGGCAGTGCATTTGCCGGGGTCGCTCGCGTTGTTCGTATGTTACCGAAAACGATCCCGACAACTAGCGTTTTATGTTACGGCTTCTTTTTCCGCGTCAGGCCGGACTTCTTCTCAGATTTACGGACGAAGCCGATTGCTCCGTAGAGCGGGCTGTCCTAGGCTGGGTCGCCGGCGACGGCCATGCCGATCTGTGAGCGTTTTTGATCGAGGGCAGCGTACTTGTCACCAGCGAACATCGC
>CAZXTS010000015.1:0-27247 GCA_964643745.1 uncultured Chloracidobacterium sp. | reverse complement strand
AACGACGGCAATAAAACTCGGCGTCTCGGCGACTCGGCGGTGGAAAATACTGATCTGAATGGTGAGCGAATTCTGATCACCGTCGGTGGTACTCGTGAGGCGATCGATCCGGTGCGGTTCATTTCGAATCATTCGTCGGGGAAAATGGGTTTTGCTGTTGCCGAAGCGGCTCGGGATCGCGGAGCTGAGGTGACGGTCGTTTGCGGCGTTACGACGGTCGAACCGCCGAGCGGCGTAAATGTGATCAAAGGCGTGTCGGCTCGCGAAATGTTCGATGCTGTGATGAAGGAATTGCCTAAGGCGACAGTGTTCATCGGAGCTGCGGCGGTCGCGGATTACGCACCTGCAAATGCCGCCGACGCGAAGATCAAGAAAGAAAAGCAAGACACGCTAACGCTCGAGCTCAAGAAAACGCCAGACATCCTTTCCGAAGTTTCGAAACGCCGAAAGAAAGGCCAGCTTGTGATCGGATTTGCCGCCGAGACCAACGACGTGATCACCTACGCGAAGATCAAAATGGGCAAGAAAGATCTGGATATGGTGATCGCGAACGACATCACAAAAGAAGGTGCGGGATTTAATACCGATACCAATATCGCCACCATCCTGACCCGTGCCGGCGGCGAGATCGAGTTGCCCCTGATGTCAAAACGCGAGTTGGCTGATAGAATACTCGACGAACTATTAAAACTTCGTGGAGCGTAATGTCAGGAACGGCACTTTCCCAATTGATCTCAGACGTCCGTGAGCAGGTTCTTTATCTAAACGAGCTCGGCGTTGACGTGCTTTCGGCTGATCTGCCGGTCGTGGTAGAAATGCCCTCTGAACCGAAGCGTGTAAGGAGAGAAGTTCGGAACCTAGATGAAAGGCCAGAGACCAACGAGCCTTTTGAAATGCCGAATATCACGCGGCCGGAACCGGCTGTAAAAAGGCCGGCTTCGAGGCTTTCGTCATTGCCCTCGCTCAAGACTCGAAATGTTGTAAAGCCAGAGACCGACGAGATAATGAAATCTGCCCGTCTGCCAGAACCCGAATCGAAACCAATGCCAGAGACATCCCCCGCAGCACTTCCGATAATGAACGAGACTACGGACACCATCGAATCGATTCGTGTCGAGATCGGCGATTGCACGCGATGTCCTTTGCACGCCGGGAGGAAGCAGATCGTGCACACCACAGGGAATTTTCAGGCAGATCTGATGTTCGTCGGTGAAGCTCCCGGAGCCGACGAGGACGAGCAGGGCTTTCCATTCGTTGGACGTGCGGGACGATTGTTGACAGACATTATCAAGGCGATGGGCTTTGAGCGTAAGATCGTCTGCATTGGCAACATCAACCGCTGTCGGCCACCTGAAAATCGCAAGCCCGAGCCGATAGAAACCGCGGCATGCAGACCTTTTTTGATGCGAGAGATCGCCGTTATTAAACCAAAAGTTATCGTCGTGCTCGGAGCGACGGCCGCTCACAATTTACTGCAAGTTAAGACCCCGATCTCCAAAATGCGTGGCGAATTTCACGATTATTTCGGCGTACAGGTTATGCCGACATTCCATCCCGCCTATCTCCTCCGCGATCCGCACAAAAAGAAGGACGTTTGGGAAGATATGAAAAAAGTCCGTGATTTTCTCACCAAAGGCGTATAATCAAAGATATTAATCGGTTTGAATCTGCTCGTGTCCGCGCGCCGAACTACTGTTTAGTGAGCTAATTACTCGCAGATGTGTAGTTTTGTTCCCTGAACCGGTTAAAGATTCGGGCTCTTTTTTCATGATCGGACTGCAAGATACATCAGTTTCAACGCACGTCGTTTCGACCAAACTGGCCGAGGGCATCGAACATTGCCGACAAATAACGCGGCGTTACGGAACCAGTTTTTATTTCGCAACCCAATTTTTTCCGAAGGAAACCCGCGAAGGCATTTACGCGATCTACGCATTCGCACGGATCCCTGACGAGATCGTCGATGACCCAAGCTGCGATGATCACGATGAGGCGTTGCGAAAATTAAAAGCGTGGTGTGAATCGTGGCGTTCGGCGATGGAAACGGGTCAGAGCGAAGATCCGGTGCTCTTCGCGATAGTTAACCAATTTCAGAAATATTCTATCCCAATGTCCGAATGTGATGCTTTTCTGAAGTCGATGTTCATGGACGAAGAAAAGTTCACCTACGAGAATTATTCTGAGCTTGAAGAATACATGTTTGGTTCCGCCGGTGTGATCGGTTTGATGGTCACGCGTGTGGTTGGCTATTCAAGCGATGACGCCTTTGAATACGCAAAGAAGCTTGGTTATGCGTTTCAATTAACGAATTTCCTGCGTGACATTCGCGAAGACCATGATGACCTCGGTCGTGTCTATATGCCGCAGGACGAGTTGCGGCAATTTGGCTTAAGGAATTTGGACATAGCTTCTCAGACGCGAGACGAACGATTCGTCGAATTCATGAAATTTCAGATCAAGCGGAATCGTGAGGTCTATAAACAAGCATTGCCCGGAATTGGTATGCTTCATTGGCGCGGAAGGCTCGCAGTTCGCATTTCGTATGTGCTTTACAAAGCGATCTTAGGCGAGATCGAGCGTGCGAATTATAATGTCTTCGCTGGCAGAGTTCGCACGAACAGGCAGCAGAAAATCTATCTTTCCCTAAAGGCCCTTGCCGGAGTTTATGAATAAAAAGGTCGTTGTTATCGGTGCCGGTATCGGCGGTCTCGGAACGGCAGGGCTATTCGCAAAAAAAGGTTATGACGTAACGGTTCTGGAAAAAAACGCGAACCTCGGTGGTCGTGCGAATATCTTTGAGGCCGAGGGCTTCAAGTTCGACATGGGCCCATCGTGGTATTTGGCTCCTGACCTTTTTGAACATTTTTTTAAATTGATGGGCGAACGCGTTGAGGATCATCTCGAACTTAAACGTCTCGGGCCATCGTACCGAATATTCTTTACCGGCGATCCGAAACCTCTCGATATTCATAGCGATATGTCGAAAGATGCGGCGACGTTCGATGCTATCGAACCCGGTTCATCAGAAAGACTTCGCGCGTATCTAAAGCAATCCGAGTATCAATATGAGGTCGCGACCCAGCACTTCATGTATAAGAACTACGATACGGTCTTCGATTTCTTCAACAAACGTGTGATGACCGAAGGGCAGAAGCTGTCAGTCTTTTCGAAGATGCATACGTTCGTATCTAAGTTCTTCAAAACAAAAAAGCTGCAGCAGGTGATGGAATACACGATGGTCTTTCTCGGCACGTCGCCGTATGAAGCGCCGGCGATGTATAACCTGATGTCGCACATGGATTTCAATCAGGGCGTGTTCTATCCGCAGGGTGGATTTTACCAGCTGATCAAGGCGCTAGCACGTGTTGCCGAAAAGAATGGAGCGGTGATGCGGACGAATTCGCCGGTGGCTGAGATCGTGGTTGAAGATGGCGTAACGAGAGGTGTTCAGCTCGAAAGCAAAGAGTTCGTTTCGGCTGATATTGTGATCTCAAACGCCGACATTCAATTCACCGAAACCAAACTGCTCGAGCCGAAATGGCAGACGTACAAAGACAAGTATTGGGATAAACGCGTCATGGCTCCGTCGGCGTTCATTATGTACCTCGGCGTAGGCGAAAAGATGCCGAGCCTGATCCACCACAACCTGCTTTTCAGTGAAGACTGGCGAAAGAATTTTGACGATATTTACAAATATCCGTGCCTGCCCGATGAGCCTTCGCTTTATGTGTGTGCGCCATCAGTTACCGACTCGACAGTAGCACCGGAAGGCAAAGAGAATCTTTTCGTCCTTGTGCCGATCGCTTCAGATCTGAAAATGACTGAGGCTGAAAAGGAAGCGTATTCGGAAAAAGTGCTTGGGATAATGGAAGAGCAGATGAACTTGCCCGGGCTTCGTGAAAAGATCGAATACAAACGCATTTACACCGTCGATAATTTTGCTGTTGACTATAACGCCTTTAAGGGTACTGCGTTGGGGCTGGCGCACACGATCTGGCAGACGGCAATATTCCGACCAAATAATAAATCGAAAAAGGTTAATAACTTGTTTTATGTTGGTGCTGGAACTAATCCGGGGATCGGGACGCAGATATGCTTGATCAGTGCAGAGCTTGTTTACAAACGTGTTCACGGCATTAAAAGTGCCGGGCCGATGGAAACTCTTTAAAAGATCTTGGGCCACGCGACGAACCAGAAAAGAGCGAAACCGAACGCCGCGTTCAAGGCCGGAAAGAATTGGTAGATCTCCATTACACCTTTGGGGTAATCGGCCATATCTGAAAAACGCATTAGCGGCACGTAAACCAGGACGCCGATCGCTGCAATCCACGTGATCTCCGTAACGCTGAGAATACACGCTGCTGTATAACAAAGGGCGCAGAAGACGTGCGTCCAGCCGGGCCCGAGCAGAGTCGCGATCGTCCGGACGCCAGCTTTCATATCGGAGCGAATATCAGGTATTGCGGAATATGCATGCATTGCCATCGTCCAAAGGCATGCAGCGGCGAAAAGGATCAGCGGTGGGAACGTGCCGGTGATCATCTGATAAGCGAAAGCTGCGGGAAAGACGTAGAGAGCGTTGAACATCGAATCGATGATCGGTATCGCTTTAGCTCGGACCGGCGGAGCCGAATAAAAAACGGAGAAGAAGATAAATCCGGCAAGCGACGGTAACGCCTGGGGTGCGAGATAGATCGCGGCTACTAGAAAAGGAATGTTGAGTGCCACGATCCAGATCCATAGACGTAAATGCGATTCCGGGCGAACCAGGGTTTCATATCCTTTCTTTTTGGGGTTCAGCCGATCGGTTTCGTAATCGAAGATGTCGTTTACGCCGTAGATCAGAAGGTTGGCAGGCAGTAGAAAATATAGCCCGAAGAGGATCGTCTCAGCCGTAAGGAAGTCGTGCCGATCGGTAACGCCGGCCGCCAATCCGACCAGGTAGGGTCCAAATACATAGACCCAAAATCGCGGTCTGCTAACATGAATTAGAAAACGTATGTCGGGCATTGTTTCATCTAGAAAGAATGTTTCAATTCCAGCATCCAGTTCATAGCTTCCAGCTACCAGTTTTAGATTAATGTTATCGAGCGAAAACAAACAAATGCTCTATTCCGGTCTGGTACTGGTTTTCCTCGCCATCGGAGCGTTCTTCATGGCGAATGTCGAGCTTCCGCCGCGGTCGCACTATGCCTCGGCGATCAATGTCGCATTGTTCGCACTGCCATCGTTCTGGGCAGTTCGCCGTTGGCTTGGTTGGCGAGACGGTTCGGTACTTATCGTTGTTCTAGGCGTTTATTCTCTCGCGATCGAAGCTTCGGCGATCCTGACAGGATTTCCCTACGGACACTTTGGATATTCGGATCTTTTGGGATTTCGGATCTTTGGCTTGGTTCCGTGGACGGTAGCCTTCGCGTGGACGCCGTTAATGCTTGGGGCATATGCGGTCGCGGCAAATCTTTTTGATGGACGAGTTCTTCGCGTGATCGCGGCGACGCTGATCATCACATTATTTGATGTGGTGCTTGATCCCGGTGCGGTATATCTCGGCTTTTGGCAATATGAAGGCGGTGGATGGTTTTACGGCGTTCCGATGTCGAATTTCGCAGGTTGGCTTGTCTCGGGATCGATAGGTGCGGTGGTCATTGAAGTAATGGTCTCGATATTCCGACCCCTTTTGCCGACCCCGATGCAGCTTTCAATAAGCGTTATTTTCATTGTCTTCTTCTGGGCGATGATCGCGGGTTTTGGTGGACTTATTTGGCCGGCGGTTATCGGGCTTATGGTGTTTGCGGGTCTGTTATTCGTTTATCGCAAATTCAGTTTCGCGTTCGATAGTAAGATCGTTTTCGTTGATGAAAGCAACACGCCGATCGCGACAGGTGACAAACTGCTATCGCATACAGCAGATACAAAACTGCATCGCGCGTTCTCCGTTTTTCTTTTCAACCAGAAGGGCGAGTTTTTAATGCAGCAGCGGGCACTATCTAAAAAGACGTGGCCAGGTGTTTGGTCGAATTCGTGCTGCGGGCACGTGATGCTACACGAATCGGTAATAGATGCAGCCAAGCGGAGGTTGAAATTTGAACTCGGAATTCGAGGTGTTGATCTGACGGTCGCGTTGCATAACTTTCGGTATCGAGCTGAAAAGGACGGCGTTGTCGAAAACGAGGTCTGTCCGGTATTGATCGGGAAGTTGACGAGCGAACCGATGCCAAACCCCGACGAAGTTGAAACCGTTAAATGGCTGAATTGGAAGGAGTTCATCGTGACGCTTGATGACCCTGAAACTGATATTTCGCCTTGGGCGATCCTCGAAGTTCGAGAACTGGTTGCATCAAAAGAATTTGCGATTTTTATTTCGCAATTCGATGACATGCGAAATTGAGCGATTGCGAAGTTGGTATGCGATAATTCAATAATAATTCTTTCTCGGAGATCTAAAATGAAAAAACAATTTTCTAGTCTGCTTTTGTTTGTTTTTATTTTTGTGTCCATCCCGGCTATTGGCCAAAAGTCGGCTGGCACCGAGATCAAGCAGCTTCAGGGCCCGCAAAATCCGCGGCTTGGTTTTATTATTCACGGCGGTGCCGGCGTTATCACTCGCGGTTCGCTTACGCCTGAACGTGAAAAAGAATATCGTGTAAAGCTTGAAGAAGCCGTGCTGGCGGGGTATAAGGCTTTGCAGGCCGGGAAGTCGGGGCTCGACGCGGTCGAGATAGCGATTCGGATAATGGAAGATTCGCCGCTTTTCAATGCAGGAAAAGGCGCGGTTTTCACAAATGACGGCAAGAACGAGCTTGATGCCTCAATAATGGACGGCAAGACGCAAAACGCTGGTGCGGTCGCGGGATTAAGCCGCGTTAAGAATCCGATCACGCTTGCACGGGCAATAATGGAAAAAAGCGAGCACGTGATGATGATCGGCGCCGGTGCTGAGAAGTTTGCCGAGGCTAACAAGATCGAACTAGTTGATCCTAAGTATTTCTGGACCGAATCGCGATGGAATTCTCTTCAGCGGATCTTGAAAGAAGAAAAAGAAAAGAAAGAAGGCAGCAAAGATCAGGGAATGCTTAGCGATGCCGAGCGACGGGCAAGCCGTTACGGTACGGTCGGTGCGGTCGCGTTGGATAAAAATGGAAACCTCGCGGCCGGAACTTCGACCGGTGGGATGACGAATAAACGTTATGGTCGAGTTGGTGATGTGCCGATCATCGGGGCGGGAACATATGCAAACAACGATTCGTGTGCTGTTTCGGCAACCGGCTGGGGCGAATTCTTCATTCGCTTGACGGTCGCCCGCGACATTTGCTCTCTGATGGAATATAGAGCGCTTCCGGTTCAAAACGCAGCAGATATCGTGATCAAACAGAAGCTGCAAAAATTGGGCGGCGACGGCGGCGTGATCGCAATGGATAAATTCGGAAACTTAGGCATTTCGTTCAATTCGGAAGGAATGTATAGGGCCTATATCAATGCCGACGGCAAGCCTGTCGTTGAAATTTACGGCAATTAAAGCGTTTATGCTGACAGCGGAGATAATTGCGATCGGTTCAGAACTGTTGACCCCGCAAAAGACCGACACGAACGGGCTTTGGGTCACCGAACGGCTAAACGAGATAGGCGTTGAGGTGATGCTCAAGACAATAGTTGGTGACGACGAACTACGTCTTGAAGAGGTCATTCGGGATGCAGTCAAGCGTTCCGACATTGTAATAACCACCGGTGGGCTTGGGCCGACGGAAGACGACCTGACACGCCAGGTGTCGGCGAAGGCCGTTGGCCGAGAGCTTATTTATCACGACGAGATCGAAGCTCATTTACGTGAACGTTTCCGTGCCTGGGGCCGTGAGATGCCGGAGATTAATAAGCGTCAGGCATTTGTGATCGATGGGGCAGATATCTTGCCAAATCCGAATGGCTCGGCGGTCGGTATGTTGCTCGCGATCGACGGAAAGTTTCTTTCGGTTCTTCCGGGGCCGCCTCGTGAAATGGAGCCGATGTTCGCTGAGCATGTTTTGCCGAGAATTGCTCAGACCGCCGGAAATACACGAGTGACACGTCGGGTCATTAAGGTCTCCGGGTTGGGCGAATCTGCAGTGGACGAGGCCACCTCTCCAATTTACAAGGAGTACGATGATGTTCAGACTTCGGTCCTATTCAATAAGAGTGAGGTCGAGATACATCTAGCCAGAAAAGCGGTGGACATAATCGGATCAGAAAAGATCCTAGCCGAGATCGCAGAACGTATCGCTGAAAAATTGGGAAAGGCGGTCTTTTCGACCCAAGGCGAGACAATGGAACAGGTCGTCGGCAGAATGCTGATGGAGCGAAACGAGACCGTTTCTGTTGCCGAGAGCTGCACAGGCGGACTGATCGGAATGCGTTTGACTGACGTGCCCGGCTCTTCGGCCTATTTTCGCGAAGGTGCGGTCACTTATTCAAACGAAGCAAAGATCTCGAGGCTTGGTGTCCCGGAGGAAATTATTGCAAATTTTGGAGCCGTGAGTATTGAAACAGCTAAGGCGATGGCTGTTGGAATGCGTGAAAAGGCTGGAACCGATCACGCAATTTCGGTTACCGGTATTGCCGGGCCGGAAGGCGGTACGACCGAAAAGCCGGTCGGGACGGTGTGTATCGGTTACGCCAGCCGCGAAATATCAAAAGCGGTCCGATTGAATCTTCCCGGCGACCGATATCTTATCCGATGGCGATCCAGCCAGGCCGCTCTCGATCATCTACGCCGACAGTTGTCTAAGTCCGATCAGGCCACCTAATAATTGCTCAACAAGATCAAGAAAATAATTAGTGAACTAGGCCATTTAACACCAATGGCATTGGTGATGCTTTTTTTGCCGATTCTCGGAACACTTGCCCTTATCACATTTCTAGTTCCGGTCGGGGATTGGCTGCGAAGCAATTGGGAGATAGGCACGTTGGTCTATTTTGCGGCGGTCGTAATTCTATGCGGGTTTTCGTTGATCCCGACGAACGTGATTGGCGTCCTTGGCGGTTGGTCATTTGGCTTCGGACTCGGGCTCTTTATCCTCATCTTAGCCGTTGTTTCGGCCGCAACACTTTCGTTTGTTATCAATAAGCGGATCAGCGGACGAAAGTTGCCAAATGCGGTATCAAAATATGTGAAGGTCGATGCCATCTATCGGGAATTGATGCGCAACGACCTGCGTCGAACAACATTCATAATTTTCCTGCTCAGGCTCTCGGTCGTGATGCCCTTCGCGTTCACTAATTTTTTACTTGCTTCCGCTCGCGTTCCATTGGGTGCTTACGTGATCGGGACATTTGCCGGGATGCTGCCGCGGTCTGCCACGGTCGTGTTTGCCGGAGCGGGCCTGTCGCAATTGGACCCGAATAATACAGGCGATGTTGTTGCACTAGTCGTTGGATTGATCGCTACATTGTTGAGCATTTACTTCATCTCACGGTTTGCCCGCCAAGCCCTGCGACGCCTTGCCGAACAGAGTGCCGAAAATGATCGCATCTTCACTACAAGTTCCTGACACACTCTTTGAAGTGTTTACCTTAAATGCTTGCAAATAACGCGAAATCAAAGGAAAATCACAAGAGTTGTACTGTCGGGACTTGGCGCAAAAGTAAATGCAACCTAAGTTGCATACAAGCGTGAAGATTTAGTAACGGGCCAACCTCGAGTCCGGAATCCGAAAACCGATCGAAAATTATGAAAAGCAAAGCCCTGCTAAGAATTTTACTTTCCTCCTTCGTGTTGTTTTCGCTTGTTTCGCCGACCGCGGTGCTCGCCGCAGGTGAAGGGAAAAAGCATTTCAAGATCGGAATGAAACACGAAGCCGCGGAGGAATGGGATAAGGCCGTTGAGGCTTTTACCATTGCCGTGGCGGACAATCCGAGAAATCCCGAATATCGACTGCATCTTCGAAGGGCGTTGTTCAATGCTTCCCAGCAATATATGAAACTGGGACGAACTGCCGCAGATGAAAAGGATTATGTGACGGCTTACACATATTTTCGCAAGGCTTATGCATTTGACCCCGTAAATGAATTGGCCAGGTCCGAGATGGCCAGAATGGTCCGCTTACAGGAAGAGTTGAAGGGCGGTCCGAAAAAGGCCGAGGCCGATCCACGGATCGTACCTACATCAGGAACCGCACCAGATGGATTTCGAATTCCGCAAAAGCTGGAAACGCTCCGCGACCTGCCGTTTCCAAGCGGCATCGGATTACAGCAGATCGTAAAAGACCTCTCAAGGGCTTTAGATCTGAATGTCCTTTTCGATGTCGAATCGAGGCTCGAGAATCGCCAAGTCCGGATCGACCTAAAGCAGGTGACAGCGGCCAAAGCTCTTGACTATATCTTTTTGCAGGAGAATCTGTTTTTTCAAAGGGTTGGGCCGCGAACAATATTGGTCGCGAGCGGACAACGGCGACAGATCTTTCAACAGCTCGTGCTTCGGACATTCTATCTGGCAAATGCGAGCCCGAAAGATGTGAAGACCGTTATACAGACAGCGATTCCGCCGCAGCCGGGCCGCAGCCAGACAATCGTTCTCGAAGATGCCTCAACCAACAGCGTCACGGTTCGAGATACGGAAGAAAACGTCCGGCTGATCGGTCGTCTGATCAATTCTCTTGATAAGGACCGCGCCGAGGTTGTGATGGATGTCGCAATTTATGAGGTCAGCAAAGGTGACCTGCTGCAGTTGGGGAATCAAATTGGAAGTCGGGATCAGTTGACAAACCTTGGCGGAACGACGAGGGGTGTTGTAGGACTGGGTGACAACAATCTCTTCGGAACTATAGGCCGCGCAGCTGCCGACGTGATTCCTAGCGTGTTCGGCGCTGGTATTGTTTTGCCATCTGCAAATTTGACCGCGTTTCAAAGCAAGCGCAATTCGAAACTGTTGGCTTCGACACAGATCCACGCTTTCAACAATGAGGATTCCTCGGCGCGTATTGGACAAAGAGTCCCGGTCCGAACCGCTTCATTTGCACCTGTTGGTGGTACGACGCCGAATCCGAATAATAGTTTCGTGGGCGATGTTGTCAATTATGAGCAGGTCGGTTTAACGCTGAAATTCAAGCCGATCGTGTTTCCGAATCAAGATGTGCAGGTCGCGATGGAGATCGAATCGAAAAGCGTCGATCCAGGTGGCACAGATTTGAATCCGATTTTTTCGGAGCGTTCGATAAAGGGCACTGCTCGTGTTCAGAATAACAAGACATTGCTGCTTGCAAGCGTTGCACAAAACAATGAAACGAATACCCGCGCTGGAATCCCACTTCTTGGCCTTATTCCTATTCTAGGAAGACTCTTTACTGCCCCATCAAAGGAAGATAGCCAAGTTGATATCGTTATAGCGATTACGCCGCGTGTTATCCGGGCTCCCGCTATTTTGCCTGAGGATGAAGTAGAACGGCCGACCGGTTCCATCGGCGTCCCGACAAACAGTTCGCTTGAGGCAATGGTCATTGAGGAAGAGCGGAATGAATATTTGGCGACAGTAAGACGAATTCCAAACAATTCCAATGTCCAGTTGCCCGATCAGGCAGTTACCGAACCGACATATGTGCGAACGGATGCTGTATCCAGTGCGGCAGTTACGTCTCCGCCCCAGCGTTCAGAACCTACGACGACCGATGGGGCACCGCTTCTTCGCCCGATAGACGCGTCTGTTAAAGCGCTTAATTTTGCACAGACCTCTGACAGCGTGAAATCCGTTGAACCTGCAAACACTGCAATGCCCTCGGCAGAAGCGACGCAAACAAAAGCAGCATTGGTTGCCGATATGCAGTTGCCAGCTGTAATGCCGGAACTCAAGGCCGGCGAAAAGGCAAAGATCGCGATAATGGTGAACAGTTCGGCTGAGTTCAGATCGGCATTGCTTGGTTTGAAATTCGATCCTGAAAAGCTCGCAATTCGGTCTGTGGCTTTCGGTGATGTATTTGGCCCGGCATTGGCGAACAACCCGGTCGCCCCTTTCCTGAATCAGAACGGAAAGATGTTCGTCTCTTTGGCGATGCCGAGCGGCACTGCCCTGAATATGACGGGGATTCTGGCATTTATTGAGATCGAGGCCTTGGCTGACGGACAAGCTCAGATCGACCTTGAAAAAGATGCTTTGAATCTTCTGAATTCGGAAGGAAAGAACATTGCGATCCGCTTCTAGCGATAGCACAAAACGATGATGGAAACGCGGCCAAGGACACACTGCGATAAAGGCTACTCGCTCTTTGAGCTGGTGGTCACGCTTGCGGTCCTTGCCGTTCTGGTGATGGGAACTGTTCCTATCGCACAAAACGCCGCCAAGCGGCAGAAAGAGATCCGCCTTCGTGAAACTCTTCGGCTGATCCGCGGAGCGATCGACGAATTCAAACGCGATTCTATAGGAGCCTGCCCTCAAGGAGCAGTTGCTACCGTGAATCAAACAACCGGTGGTCGTGGCCAGAATGTGCCTACGGATCCGCGAAGCCGTGTCGTCATCGATGATTGTACTATCTTCGACACAGAGAACATCGATCGCTATCCGCCGGATCTGGAGACACTTGTCGATGGTGTCCGTGTAAAACCAAGGGGAATAAATCTGCAGGGCGGAGGAGTATTTTCCGATAGAAATGCGACGGAGCTCAACTCAACCGAAGAGGTGGTCAAACGCTATCTTAGCCGGCTTCCTGTCGATCCGATGACCGGAGAGCAGGACTGGCAGCTTCGGTCGTCTTATCAGGACGGCGACAGCGGAAGTTGGGATAATATAAATGTTTTCGACGTGCGATCGGCATCTAACGAAACGGCTCTTAATGGGGATAAGTATAGTGATTGGTAGAAAACAGTGGTCAGTGGTCAGTGGTCAGTGGGCGAATAAAAAGCGTCTTTTAATCCGCAGTCAGCAATCCGCAACCCGGAAGCAGCATGGCTTTTCACTGTTCGAGCTGATGATCGCGATGTTCATTCTGATCATCCTGCTATCTGTTGCTGTGCCCGTATATCAGCGAACCGTCCAGCATGCAAAGGAAACCGTTCTAAAAGAGAATCTGTGGCAGATGCGGCGGGCGATCGAGCAATACACCGCCGACAAAGGGAAACTCCCTGCCTCGCTCGAAGATCTTGTTGAAGCGAAATATCTACGGGAAATGCCGATCGATCCGATCATAGAACGAGCAGAATGGGACGCGAAATATGGTGCTGACCCCACTTCTCCTGATGGCGATCAGGGTGTAGTTGATGTAAAGAGTACGGCGACGGGCACTGACAGCGAGGGCAACGCTTACAACGGCGACTCTTATTGACCCAAGGCAGTTTAATTAATGTTTTCATTTTTTACCCAACCAACCTTTCCGAAGACTGCTCTGGGAATAGAGCGTGAAATGGTCACGGCGGTTTCGCTTAGCCGTTCGGGGCGCCAATTCGGGATCAGCCGAGCCGCCTCTGTCGAAGTGCCAAACGGCCTGATCGAACCAAACTTTCTTGACCGAAATATTAGCGACCCGACTCAGTTTCGTTACATTTTGGAGGAGGCTGTAACTTCTGCCGGATTACTAGGACAGAAGCGTTGGTCCGTTTCTTTGCCATCAACCACGGCACGCACAGCGATCTTGAGTCTCGATGGAGTAGCCGGCTCAAAGGGTGAGAGCGAAGAGATCTTTGATTGGAAGGCCGAACAGACCTTTGGAGCACCGGCAGCTGAACTTAGGATCACGCGAGTACCGATCTCGTCGGATGTTGACGGTAAACGCCGATTTTTCGCTACTGCCATCAAGCTTTCCGTTTTGAATGAATACGAAACGATCTTTGAACAGTTTGGCTGGAAAGCGGGGTTGATCCTGCCGCGTTCCGTTGCTGAAGCCAGATGGTTGTTTGGCGGTGGAGCCTCAGGCGATTCGCTTCTTATAAGCACTCAATGGGATGGCTTTACCGCGATCATGATGCAGGGAGATGAGCCATTCGTAGTCCGTTCGGTCACATGCAGAGAATCAGAGTTAGACGACGAGATATATCGTTTACTCCTCTTTTACAACGACCGATTCGGCCGCGTAGAGTCGGGGAGATTGCTCGATCGGGTTCTTCTTGTTGGCCGTGATCTTTCAACTGCAAGGATCAGCGAAATATCAAAAGATGCTCTTGGCAGATCTCTTAATGTCCTCCGCGCTGAAGATATCGGCCTTGATATTCCGGCCGGAGAGCTTTCATTCGGCGACCTTGCCGCACCTGCGGGATTGGCCGCCCTCGGTTCACGCTAGCCCTATCACGACCAGGCGGCGTTTCGTCACGAAATTCGCTCGGTTCGAGTATTCTTACTTGTTTATTCCCGTCATTTCGGCCAATATTCCAATATTGAGCCTAAAATGACCGAGAACGCAGCAGTAGCAGTTAATATCGAAAAGTACGCAGATTCTGATCTGGTCTTGAACGCCCTCGCAGGGAGCGAAGCCGGGTTCGAAGAGCTCGTCCGGCGCTACCAGCGTCCAATAGTGGGTTATATCTATCGGATGCTCGGTGACTATGATCTAGCTCTTGATGTCGCTCAGGAGACCTTCGTAAAGGTCTTTTCGTCTTTGGACAAGTTCTGCTCTGATTATAAATTCTCTACCTGGCTTTATCGGATAGCCCACAATGCCGCGATAGACCACATCCGAAGAAACTCTGCAAATTTGCAAAGCCTTGAAACCGAAACGGATGGTGTTCCGTATCAACTCCAGATCGAAAGTTCTGCTCCGAGTCCCGAAGATGACCGCGAACGGAGCGAATGGCGAACGGAGATTGAATCGGTCGTAAAGTGCTTGCCGCTGGCCTACAAGGAATTGATCTTGTTAAGGCACACGTGGGACCTCAGCTACGACGAAATGGTCGTTATAACCGGGCTTCCCTTGGGCACTGTGAAAAACAGATTGTTCAGGGCAAGGGAGATGATGCGTTCAATGCTTTTGGAACGCGGAATCACCGGAATCTGACCTCCGCCAGAACACTCGGTCGAAATATCAAATGACGATCGAGCAAATAATTCCAGGTTCCATTTGTTCCGAGAGCGCGGTTCGGCTTTTTCTCGATAGCGAGATGACCGAGTCGGAAACCGTTCAGTTTGAACACCACCTCACAAAATGCCCTAAATGTCATGAGATCCTGAATCAAGAGAAAGGCCTTTCTTTGATATTGAGTGCATCATTAGATCCAACTTTCATTAAGACGATTCCGCCTGATTTCTCGAAAACCACTGTTTTGGTTGCTGCCAACGATGTCGCACCGGTGCGAAGATGGCGCGAAATGGCCATTTCCTTTGGCATCATTCTTTTGCTTTCGTTCATGTTCCTGGCGGTAACCGGAGCGGACGCAGGGCAGGGTTTATCAGGAACTGCGTTGTCTGTCATTTCTCTCGGAGCAGGCATACTTCTACAAATCGGGTCGAGCATCAGTGTAATTATAAAACCTCTCGTGTCTCAATTAGGTGCCATTGGACAATTAAGCCTGTTCGGTCTGATCTGCTCAATTCTCTTCGTCAAATATGGACTGAAATTCGTAGCCCGGCGATCGTGAAATAGTGGAGCATTGTGCTGTCAATTTCAATGAAGTTAATAGGACACGTCTGGTGCTTCTAGTATTCTTGCTACTTTGCATCATGCTGTTCACGGGCACGGTGTCGGCAGAGGTTAATTTCACTACTTCTGACGACGGTCAAACGATGACCATTAATGATGCCCCTGAGATGCAGGTTATCGCGATCGCAAAGACGGTGGTCGTAAAGGGAAATGCGAAGGAAGTATTTACTTGGGGCGGAGATATCGTCGTCGAAGGCCGCGTGACTGGCGATGTGGCTTCCTTTGGCGGAAACGTGGTTCAAAAGTCGAGCGGTTATATCGGCGGTGATGTTATCGTGATCGGCGGAAGCTATCGCTCTGAAGCTGAGGAGCCGCTCCGTGAAGCTGGCCGTCAGACGGTGGTGTTTGGCGTATTCGAGGAAGAACTCCGTTCGTTCGCACAAGACCCTTCGCAAATGTTCGCGCCCGACCTCTCTGCTTCGTTCCTTGTTCAACGATTGATCTCGATCATTTTTTGGTTCGTCATCACGATCATATTTGCGACTATTGCCCCGGGAGCGCTTAGCCGCTCATCTGTAAAGATCCAGTTGATGCCATTAAAGGTCATTGGACTGGGCTTTGTCGGGCTTGTGCTGGTTGTCGCATTTTCGATCGCCGTCCTGGGGCTTCTTCCAGAGTCTGTATCTTCGATCGCGGCACTGATGTCCTTCCTGTTCGTTTTTCTTGCCTATGGGTTCGGCCGGATAGTGATCCACTTGATGGTCGGCAAACTCATTCAGCGGCGGTTCAGATCTTTTCTTGGAAGTTCGAATGCCGTTGCAGTATTGATAGGCGTCGTTTTTATGACACTATTGATCTCCATCCCATACATCTGGCCATTGGTCGTAGTTGCCTTCTTTGCGGCAGGCCTTGGTCTGATGTTTACGTCCCGAATAGATGTCTCAGCGGGCCCTTCCTAAGCCCGTAAATAGTTGCTCTTACAAAACTTTACATTAAATATCAAACCACTCCGTAGTATTATACGTCTTATAGTTTTCGAGGGAATCCAAACCCGAAAGTTATACGTATAGTTGCATCAAGGGCAGTCCGTCGAAGAATTATATGCACAGAAACGCATTACTATTAATATTGTCTATTTATGTGAGTTCGGCATTCGCGCAGCAGGGCGTTCGTCCAACTATCATAACCGGTGACGTTGTTTCGAGTTCCGAATCTAGGATCGTACTCAAAACTGCAGCCGGTAATGTCGATGTAGAGATCTCGCAAACCACTGAGTTTAAGAAATTATTGCCGACCGATCCGAGGCCAAGTGCCGCGGTCGCTGCTGCGTTTACTGATATTTTGGTTGGCGATCGTTTGGCTGTGTCCGGATTTCCATCGGACGACAAGCTAAAGCACGCCGCACGCACCGTTTATCTGATGACGAAGGACGACATCTCACAAAGGAATCAGGCAGATGCCCAACGATGGGCGTCTCGTGGAATTTCTGGAAGAGTTGCAACGACTAACAACGACACGGGCCAGATAACAATGGAGGTCCGCGGGCTGATGGGTACGCAGAACGTTACTGTAACTCCACGGTCAGGAGCAAAGTTTTTGAGGTATCGACAGGATTCGGTTCAGTACAGTGAAGCAGTCCTCGGAACGTTAGCCAACATTCAGCCGGGAGACATGATCCGGGCTTTGGGTGACCGCAGTTCAGACGGTCTAAGTTTTACTGCCGAGGAAATTATTACCGGGGCATTCAAGACGGTGGCCGGAACAGTGAAAGCGGTCAACGAAGCCGGCACCGAGATTACGATAACGGAACTCCAGACAAACAAAGAGGTGACCGTTAGTATCGGGCGTGGCTCCGCGCTGAAGCGGTTTCCCCAAGAAATGGCGATGCGTATGGCCGGTGGAGGCATGGGCCAGAACGGCCAGCCAGGCCAGGCGCCCGCGGGCGGACCGCCTGCCGGACGAGTACCCGGAGCTGGCGGACAGCCCGGAAGCGGACAACAGGCCGGTGGTCAGGCTCGTCCCGGAATGGGTGGTGGTGCACCACGCGGTGGGATAGACGATATGTTCGAAAGATTTCCGACGATCGCGGCCGCAGACCTGAAGGTCGGTGACATGGTCGCGGTCTCAAGTTCAAAGAACGGCTCAGACGATAAGATCACTGCGATCAAACTGCTCGCGGGCGTCGAACCATTTATCAGGGCAGCTCAAATGCAGCAATCTGCCGGTGGCCGTGGTGGCCGTGGCGGTGGAGCACAAGGTTCCGGCTTTACTATTCCGGGGCTCGACGGATTTGATTTTCCATAAGTTTTTAATTTTACAGCGGGCATAATTCCCGCAAGATCTATCTTTTTCATTTTTTACAATAGGCGGATCGATATGAAATTCATTTATAGATTCATTCTTCTTTCCCTGATCTCGCTGTCGTTCAGTTCTTCTTTGTTCGGGCAGCAGAATGGGAGTATTACAGGTCAGGTTCAAGACACTCTTGGTGCCGTTGTAGTCGGTGCGACCGTAACGGTCGTATCAGCGACCAGGCAGGAACGCACAACGACAAGCAATCAACGTGGCGAATTTTCGGTATCAGGCATTGCACCGGGCAAATATACGGTAAAGGTCTTTGCGACTAATTTCGCTCTATATGAAAACACTGAGGTCGAAGTTGCCCCAGGCAGCCGTCAGGAACTTATCGTTCCCTTGACGATTGAAACAGTTACCGAAAACGTAGATGTTCAAACGGCAGATACGGTTTCAACAGACCCAAACAGCAATCTTGGAGCTACAGTTCTTCGTGGGGAAGACCTCGAGGCGCTTCCGGACGATCCGGATGAGCTTGAGGCGGCATTGCAGGCATTAGCGGGGCCATCAGCCGGTCCGAATGGCGGTCAGATATTTATTGACGGGTTCACTGGCGGACGACTTCCGCCCCGTGAAGCGATACGTGAGATCCGTATCAACCAGAATCCGTTTTCTGCCGAATACGACCGGCTTGGATTCGGTCGGATCGAGATCTTGACCCGACCGGGCTCTGACCGGTTTAGAGGAAGTGCCTTTTTTAACTTTAACGACGCCCGCTTAAACTCAAGAAATCCTTTTTCATTGAATAGGGCTCCGAGCCAAACGCGATTTTTCGGCGGCAACTTTTCCGGACCGTTACAGAAAGGGAAGTCATCCTTCTTCATCGACATAAATAATCGCGATCAGGACAACAATACGATCATTAACGCTCGAATTGTCGATCCAAATCTAAACGTTGTTCCGGTGCAGGAAGATATTCAGGTTCCGAGCAAGCGGTTTTCGATCAGTCCGCGATTTGATTACGCGATCAATCAAAATAATACGCTTGTTGCCCGATATAATTTCTCGAGATTCAGCACTGAAAATCAGGGAATAGGCGGCACATCTTTGCTTTCCCGCGCGTTTGAAACAAAGACTAAGAATCATGAGATCCGGCTCACAGAGACGATGATCATTAACCCCACGACCGTTAATGAGACACGTTTCGAATACAATTGGAACGATCGTGATCAGATAGGAGACAATTCGATCCCGACGATCAGTGTTGCCGATGCATTTTCAGGCGGTGGATCGCAGATCGGACAGAGTTTTAATAAGCAGCGTTCTTGGGAACTCCAGAATTTTACAACTACATCGATCGGGCCTTCGCATTCGATCAAGTTTGGCGGACGCGTAAGGCGGAATGGCATAACGGATAGATCCGAAAATAATTTTAGCGGAAACTTTACGTTTACAGGTTCGGCGGCGGTAACCGATCCGGCAGGCTGCTTTCCGGGCACTCCGGGCTGCACCATCCTTGAACCCGCGTTGACACCGCTTCAGCAATACATTGGTCGAATACAGGGCCTGGCGAGCGATCGCTATTTGCCGACCCAGTTTTCGATCACCGTCGGCAATCCGCAGCAGAAAGTCTCACGTACAGATTTCGGTCTTTTCATTACCGATGATTGGCGAGTTAATCCAGGGTTGATGCTTAGTTTTGGTCTTCGTTATGAGAACCAGACGAATATCGATGACAACCTGAACTTCGCACCTCGTTTTTCGTTTGCATGGTCGCCGGGAGCCGGCGGAGCTCGTCCTCCTAAGACAGTATTCCGAGGTGGTTTTGGGATATTCTACGATCGCTTTAGCGAAAATCTGACTCTACAGGCCCTTAGATTCAATGGCTCCGAACAAGTTAACGCTTTTGTTAACACGCTCGATCCGGATCCGGTCAGACGTGCCGCTGCGGTCGCACTACTTTCGCAGCCAGTGTTTACCGTGAATGGCGTGACGAACGTACCGACCGGTGCCGAGATCCTTTCCGCTCTTCCGCAATCGAACACGATCCGTTCCGTTTCGCCGACACTTCAGTCGCCGTATACGATGCAGTTGGCTTTGGGAGTTGAAAGGCAGTTGCCGATGCGGACGAACCTCTCGGTTTTTTTCATTGGTGCCAGAACACTGCATGTTTTACGCGCGAGAAATATCAACGCTCCGATTTGTCCGGAACAATTTGATTGCCTAAATGCGGTACGGCCGAATCCGGCTCTTGGAAATATTAATGAATATGAGTCCAGCGGTACTTCGAATCAGAATCAGATGATCGTTAATTTCCGGACGCAATTCAACCCGAGGTTCAATTTTTTCGGCAATTATCGGCTTGGATTTGCTAAGAGTGATGCCGATGGAGCGGGCAGTTTTCCTGCCTACACTTACGACCTGTCCCAGGAAGATGGCCGTTCGAGTTTTGACATAAGGCACAATTTCTTCGTCGGAGGAAGTATATCCCTGCCGTGGCAAATATCGTTGAACCCGTTCATCAATATGAATTCGGGCAGGCCGTTCAATATCGTTCGCGGTATCGACCTGAACGGGGACGGCCAGTTAACAGAACGGCCAACGTTCGGCGAACTCGGTGCCCGATGTTCGCAGCTTGGACTGACCAGTTCGTTCTGCGATGTTGCTGGGCAGGATCCGAATGCACTTATTCCCCGTAACTATGCCGACGGCCCGAAGTTCTTTAGCGTGAATATGCGTGTCAGCAAGACCATTGGTTTCGGTAAGTCACCAGAACCCAGAGGCGGTGCTGCGGGCGGTCAAGGTGGTCGCGGGCCGGGTGGTGGTGGTATTCCGGGATTGGGTGGCCGCGGCGGCGGCGGCGGAATGCGTGGAGGCGGCGGCGGTTTCGGTGGGGGCCAGGGTCGAAAGCCTTACAACCTGAATCTTGGCGTAAGCTTCAACAACTTGTTCAACAATGTGAACTTCAACACACCGGTTGGCAATATGTCTTCAAGCCGGTTCGGCCAATCCACCTCGACCGCAGGCTCGTTTGGCGGTTTCGGTGGCGGCGGCGGCTCTACAAATCGTCGTTTTGAACTTTCGGCACGCTTTAGTTGGTAAATTATGTTTATTTGAACAAAATAAGGGCGGATATTATTTAACGAATATTCGCTCTTTTCTGTTAGAATTTGACCTATATGCGAACAATAGTTTTTGGATTTATCATTACGCTTGCTGCGATCTGCCCGCCGGTATTTGCTCAAGGACCAGCGGCTGAAAACCGGTTTGCCGGTGAGATCGCTTTGGCCGAAAAGGTAGTCGGCGTTCATGGAGGCGAGAAACTTCGCGGGATTCGTTCCTTAGTGCTGCGCGGATCGGTCGATATAACTGCTTCCAATTTCCCCCAAGCGATCGCCGGCGGTTTTTCGACGGTATTCCAGGGCGATAAATACCGTTTTGAACTCCAGAATCCCTTTCAGAATCTGACGCAGATCTATGATGGAACAAGAACATCATCGACCGCACCGGGCGGCATCAAGCTTCCACCTGTAAACAGGATCGGTTTGCCCGTTCTTGCATCAGTCGGAAAAACCGGCTTCATAGTTACATCGCTCGCTGAAGATAAAAAGAAGCGCACAGGTTTCCGAGTGACTTCGCCGGAAGGATACTTTACGGATTTTTACGTTGATCAGAAAACGAATCAGCTAAAGGGTTACGATTCGACATTTACGATCGACGGACGAACTGTGACAACGATTGTCGAGATCGACAAATTAAAGGCGGTCGATGGAATTCTGATCCCTGAAAGATATGTGCAGCGGTTTGATCTCGGATCGCTCACCGTTTATGCAAATTTCAAAACAAAGGAGATCCTTGTGAATTCGGAATTGGATGCGAACGTATTCACCGTTGGTGAAGGTAATTGAACGATCACGCCGCGAACCGGCTCGTTTTCCACCAGTCAATAGTTAAACGCAAACCCTCTTCAAGCCCGACGAGTTTTTCATAACCGATAAGCTCGCGGGCTTTCGTGTTATCGGCCTGCGAGTGTTTTACATCACCGTTTCGCTCAGGCAGATATTCGGCCTTGGTCTCTTCACGGCCCGTGATCTTCTTTAAGGTTGCAAGCAGCTCGTTCAAAGAAACCCGTTCCCCGTTTGCTGCATTCATCACGTCGCCAATACCTTTATCGGCAAATGCCGCTTTAATATTCGCATCGACCACATTCGCCACAAATGTAAAATCACGGGTCTGTTCACCGTCTCCATAGATGATCGGCGTGTCGCCTTTCATGAGGGCGTCGATGAAGCGGGAGATCACCCCCGAATATTGTGACGAAGGATTTTGCCGGGGACCAAATACGTTGAAATATCGCAATGCTATACATTCAAGGCCATACACGCGGCTAAAAACTCGACAGTAATTTTCGCCTGCAAGTTTTGCAGCCGCATAGGGCGACATCGGATCAGGTGCCATCGTTTCGACCTTTGGCAAGATGGGCTGGTCGCCATAAGCCGAGCTGGACGCCGCATAAACGATGCGCCGCACGCCTGAATGTCTTGCAGCATCCAGCAGCGATAGGGTCGCATTGACACAAGCATTGTGCGTTTCTATCGGGTCATCGACCGAGCGAGGCACGCTGGGAAGAGCCGCTTGGTGAAAGACAATGTCAGTCCCCTCTAAAGCCTTGGAAAGGGCCACAGGATCATTGAGATCACCCTCAATATAGACGAAATCACCGCTAAGCTCGGCAAGATTCTCGCGAAAGCCGGTGACAAGGTTGTCGATGATCCGGACCCGTGCTCCCCGATCTATCAGCACCTGAGCAAGATTCGAACCGATAAATCCGGCACCACCGGTCACAAGGCAATTGAGATCATTAAGCATAACTAAGGCGGAAAAATGTCATAAGAACGCCGGTTTCTGGCCGGAATGGCTCAAAAGGATGATGGCCCCCGAAACAGCCCGAGAGCCGTCGATCGCGGGATCTATCTTCCGACGCCTACATATTCGAAGCCCATTTTACGCATATCGCCAGGTTCGTAGATATTGCGTAGATCGGCGATCTTGGGGGAGGTTAACAGATCTTTGACCTTTTCCATATCAAGAGCCCTGAACTGGTTCCATTCGGTTACGATAACCAAAGCATCCGCACCGCTGATCGCTTCGTATTCATCTTGTGCGTATTCGATCCCCTTAATATAGTGTTTAGCCTCATCCATCGCAACGGGGTCGAATGCCCTTACAGTCGCACCCTTTTCGATCAAGCGATGACATATCTCGATCGCAGGCGATTCACGCATGTCATCGGTTTCAGGCTTAAAAGAAAGGCCAAGAATGCCGATCTTTTTACCCGAAAGATCTCCTACAAGCTTTTCGATCTTCGGGATCATCGCATCACGCTGTCGCTCGTTGGCTTCGATGACAGCATCAACTATACGAGTTTCAACACCGAACTGGTCGGCGACGGTAGTCAGTGCACGCGTATCCTTTGGAAAACATGAACCGCCATAACCGGGGCCTGGGTGCAAGAATTTACGCCCAATGCGATTGTCCATACCCATTCCGCGGGCAACATCGTGTACGTCACAGCCAATAGCGTCGCAGAGATTTGCCACTTCATTTATGAACGTGATCTTGGTTGCAAGAAAAGCGTTCGCCGCATATTTGATCAACTCGGCAGCTTCGAGCGAAGTGATCACAATGGGCGTTTCGATCAGATAAAGCGGTCGATAGAGTTCTTTCATCACATCTATCGCCCTCGATTCATTACTGCCGATCACTACACGATCGGGCCGCATAAAATCGTCGATCGCCGCACCTTCACGGAGAAACTCTGGATTTGAGGCTACACCGAATTCAGTTTCGACATTTAAATTCTTAGTGACGAAATCGCGAAGCCATTTTCCGGTCCCGATCGGCACGGTCGATTTGGTAACAAGTACTTTGTAACCGTTCATCGCCTTGGCAACGTCGAATGCGGCCTGCTGATAGTAGCTCATGTCCGGCGAACCATCCGGTCTTGGCGGAGTACCGACGGCAAGAAAAACGACCGCGGCCTTTTCAACAGCCGAAGCGATATCGGTAGTGAAATGAAGCCGACCGTCTCGAACGTTCTTCTCTACGATGTGGTCGAGGCCCGGCTCGTAGATGGGGATGATCCCTTCTTTCAATTTGTTTATCTTTGCTTCGTCAACATCAACACAAGTAACGTCAACACCGAATTCCGCAAAACACGCACCACTAACTAATCCTACGTAGCCAGTACCAATAATTGCTATCTGCATAAAAAGGACCTAATAAAACCTATATTCCATGATCACCGACGGCCGAACCGGCGGATAAAAAAACAAAAATATACGGGTCATATTTTATCAACATGACCCGTAGCTATTGCAACTTAAGAGAACTGTTCGACTATCTTGTTGGGCTTACGATAATAACGCCGCCACCCGGAGTCGTCTTGGTTCCGCCACCAACGAGAATCGCCGCACCGGCAGCACCTGCACCGATGAGGAGCAACCACCAAGGACCGGCGAAACGTACCGGCGGAGCCGAATTCGGACGCAAGCAGGGTTCGCATCCTGTCTGTTCCATGTTTCCGGCCGTCGCAGATGTTCCTGCAGCAACCTGTCGATCAGTTGAACCTTCACGCATTGTGACCAGGCCCGAAGCTGTGTCGACGTGCGTATGGCTACATTCGACCTCAACTGTGAATACATTAGCCTGTCCGGCATCCGCGATCACGGTCGCATCTTTCGAGGTGATGGTCGTCGCAACGCCAGGAGCGTCTGAAACACGAACTTTACCTGTCGAAACGATACCGACAATGCTACCCGCACTAAAATTCAATGTAACGTTTGAATTTGACTGAACTTCCACACGGCCGTTTTTTCCAAGGCTGACAACCGCAGTTGCTCCTTCTCCAGTAACGATCGTGCTGCCCGAAACGATGGTTGCATTTGAAACGGCCGCGATACCGTTAACGGTTACATTGCCAGTAACGGTGATCTCGCCAACATTGTCAGTGGGAAGTGCGAGGGCCGCAGTTGAATAAACACAAAGAACAGCGACAGCTGTTAGAGAAGTGAAAAATTTTCGAATTATATTTTTGCCGAACATTTGATCTAATTTCCTCCTGTAGCGATCTATAACCAGATCGATCAGTCCGGTCGCTTGCCTTGAACTACGAGCGACCGGTGCAAATCTATTAAGACTAACGAACCGGGCTGATCACTGTACCGCCGCCGCCAATATTAGCTTCATTTGAATCTCTTGTGACAGCATATACTATTCCGGCAAGTGCTCCGCCCATTCCAAGTGCGAAGAGCCACCAAGCAGCTCCGCCGTCATTGTCGTCATCATCATCTTGACGACCGGCGGCTGTCGCGGTTTCACCGCTATTGAGGTCGAAAGTTCCAGCGGCCGTGGTAATAGAAACTGGGGCTTTGGCAGAAAGCACGGTTACCTTACCTGCCAACAGATCGCCGCCAAGATTGTTCCCTTCCGATTTGAAAGTGAACGATGAATTAGGGGCGATCTCGATCTTGCCAAAATTGCTGACGCTGATTATTGCAGAAGTTCCGTCAGGCGTTGAAATAGTGCTAGCCGAGAATACTGAGCGACCACTTTTTGCGGCTTCACCGTTTATAAGAACGGAATTACCTGCAGAATTGATATCTTTACCGAGGACAGTCAAATCTCCGGCAACTTTGCCAGTGTTGGCAAGTGCCACCATTGAGTACGTCGCCATTACTGCGACCATCAAGCACGACGAAAGTGCTTTTCGAATCCACAAATTACAAGTCATATTTCTCCTCTTAAATCGCCAATTTTCAATGATTTCAAAAAAAGCAGACCTCACAATCTTTTACACGAATCTAACCCAACTGTCAACAAAAGCCAGACAGAACGTGAAAATCTTGATTCCGAGGCAATACTAAAGCCGCTTTAACTTCTAAGCCAAAGAATTATAAAAGGTTATAGCACAAATGCTCACTCCAGAAAAGCCCCATTTGTTCTTTTGTGAGGTCGTGTCAAATGTATGACAATTCGGCGGTTTCCGGGTGACGCTGCACCCATTGGGAAAATGGGGCATAGCTTGCCGACGTTTGTGGCACTTGGCTATTAAATTGGCTCGATCGATGGTTTAACTCATATAGAATAAATGGGCCGACCGTTTTGAATTTAGCTTTGGCGATGTTAGAAAAAAGGTCTTGAGTCGAACAAATGACACATTTGCAGATAAGCCGGTGAAGGCAGAGAATGTAGGCCAACTTCGTGCTGAAGGCTCATCTGCCTTTGCAATCGCCGCAGACCTTGGCGGGACAAACCTCCGCGTCGCCCTTGTCAGTAATTCCGGCCGGATCATTACCAGTTCTCGAATGCGAACACCTGAAGACGTCGATCCGAACCGTTTCTCACTTAAGATCGCGGAGTTTGTTTCGGATGTCCTGTCTCAAAATTCACATCTTGGCCAACCGTTAGGATTCGGAGTCGCTATTGCGGCCTTGGTGAACGCATCCAACGGAAAAATTTTCGAATCACCTAACCTACCGTTCCTAAATGGTTTCGATCTGCGCACTTCGCTCGAAACTCAGTTGCAAATGCCTTTGACCATTGAAAATGACGCTAACGCTGCCGCGATAGGCGAAAATTGGATTGGCATATCAAGAGGTTACGCGTCGTCGATATGTTTTACGTTGGGAACCGGGGTCGGCGGGGGGATTTTTATCGACAACAAACTTGTCCGCGGAGTCGACGGCACCGCTGGCGAGATCGGGCATATTTGTGTTGAGCCAAATGGCTTCGAATGTGGATGCGGGAGTTGGGGCTGTTTGGAGCAGTATGCCTCGGCGACCGGTGTCCGCAAAAGGATCGCGATCGCGATAGAGAATGGGGAGGTTTCCGCGGATCACGCCAATATCGAGGTCGATGAATTATATGGGATGGCGAAACGCGGGGATGAGTTTGCACTTCGAACCTTTGAAGGCGTCGGATCTCATTTAGGATTGGCCGCAGCGGCATTGGTAAACACCCTAAACCCCGAAGTAATAGTCATCGGCGGCGGGTTGGCGAATGCCTGGGATCTGTTTATTGGTAAGTTCGAAAGCACTTTGAAGAAAAGAACATTCAAGCGACCGGCGGAACGTGTTAAGATTCTGAGGGCCGAACTCGATGATTTCGCTGGCGTGATCGGTGCTGCATCAAATATATTTTCAATGAAGGAGGCCTCCGGGCAGTAGATCGGCGGACGGCTGTAACGTTTATATGGATGTCTATCACAAGGTACTAACCAAGATCTATGAAGAAACGGGTGGTAAGGACACAGTTGATGTTGACCTTACTGATCTACTTAAACGAGAAGGTTTCTTCCCGAGCCTTGAGAACATCAGCAAGTTCTTGATGGATGAAAGTTGGGTCACGGAAACATCGAAGCAGTATGT
>CAZXTS010000014.1:0-28421 GCA_964643745.1 uncultured Chloracidobacterium sp. | reverse complement strand
GAAATGCCGGACGCCGGAAGTTCGCCGACGTGCGACACAGCCGGCGTGATAATGCCAATAATTTCAAGCATTTCCGCGATACAGGTCGCCGAAGCGATAAAGCTACTGGTTGGTGATACTGCATCGTTACATCGTTCGCTCGTGCAGATCGACGTCTGGCAGAACGACTGGCGAAAGATAAAGCTCGCCGGTCCGAATGAGGACTGCAAATGCTGCGGCCAACATTCTTACGAATTTCTTGACGCCGAGACGCAAGAATTCTCCGCCATACTTTGCGGCCGAAATGCAGTCCAGATCGCTCCGCCGAAACCGGTCGATCTCGACCTCGACGCATTCGCTGATAAGATGAAATTCGTGACTTCTGTAAATCAGAACGAATATCTAGTTCGTTTCATGGCCGACGAAAATGAAGTAACCGTCTTCCGCGACGGCCGCGCGATCATCAAGGGAACCGATGATGTTTCCAAGGCCAGATCGCTTTATGCAAAGTACGTAGGTTCATGATTGAAGATCATGTGATCCTTGAATCACTCCCCGCTTAAAATACCATCCAAGGACGCGACACGAATATTTTCTGCAAGCTCGTATTCCCGGTTTCCGGGATAGACGACGGTTAAATTATCAAGAGACAATAACTCACTGCTTTTCTTCATTGACGGCGAGATAGTTGGTGCATCTTTGTATTTGAATTCGAAACCCAATTTTTTCCCGTCCTTCAAAACCAAAAGGTCCAATTCGGCCTGCGAATGGATGCCCCAAAAGAAGCATTCTTCCGGACGAGCATTGAGGCTCCTGATCGTCTCCTCAAGCGCATAGCCTTCCCATGAAGCTCCAAGTTTCGGATTGCTTTCCAGTTCTTCCAAGTTATGGATCCCAAGAAGCGAATGGAAAATACCGCTATCGCGAAAGTAAATCTTTGGCCGCTTCACCTGCCGTTTTCCGATGTTCTCAAACCAAGGAGAAAGCTCTCGGATCATAAAGGTACCCGTGAGTATGTCCAGATAGCTTCGGGCAGTAGTGTCGTTAATATCAAGCGATCTGCCAAGATCAGAAAAATTGACGATCTGACCATGAAAATGGGCCAGCATCATCCAAAATCGGCGTAATTGTGATGAAGCCACTCTGATGCCAAGGGCCGGAATATCCCGCTCAAGAAAAGTCCGGATGTAACCTTCGCGCCACTTGTAGCTTAAGTTGTCGTTCTCGGCTAGATACGACAATGGAAATCCGCCGCGGATCAGATGCTTTTGGGAATTCCGGCTGCCGACCTCCGACAGATCGAATGGCGTCAATTCGATATAAGTTAATCTGCCAGCCAGAGATTCCGACGATTGGCGAACGAGCTCACCCGAAGCACTTCCCAAGATCAAGTATTTCTGAGGTAACTTTTTGTCGATCAGTACCCTAAGAACCGGAAAGAAATCCGGGATACGCTGAATTTCGTCAATTACGATCAGCCCACTAAGTTTTTCAAGCGCAAGTAGCGGATTTTCCAACCGCGCAATATCTACAGGGTCCTCGAGATCAAAATGGTGCAATTCTCCTCCGAATTGACGTCCAAAGACCTCTGCCAATGTGGTCTTTCCGCATTGCCTCGGACCGAGGATCGCGACGGCCGGCGTCACCAAAAATGCCTCTCTTACTTTATTTTCGAATGCTTCTCTTTCCATGTTTAATGAAAACTCAGGATTAATACCTGAATTTTCATTATAGAATGCTTTCGTCAGTTTGTCCACGTTTTGTTAGGATTTCCGCTTTGCAAATTCCTGCGATGAGTTATCCTGAGAACATAGTGGCGGAAGAACCAAGAGTAATTATCGTTGGGGGTGGATTCGGCGGGCTTTGGGCGGCGAAGGCTTTGGCGAATAAGCGGGTTGATGCAACGCTGATCGACCGCAAGAATCACCACACATTTCAGCCTTTGCTTTATCAGGTGGCGACGGCTGTTCTTTCGCCCGGCGAGATCGCGACGCCTATCCGGCGAATTCTACATTACGCAAAGAATATAGAAGTTATCCTCGGCGAGGTCACCGGGTTTGATACGGCGGGGAAGACCGCAACGCTAGATGACGGTTCACTTGTGCCGTTCGACTATCTGATCGTCGCGGCAGGTGCTCGTCACGCATATTTTGGCAACGACCAATGGGAAACTTCGGCTCCGGGTTTGAAAACGATCGAGGACGCGGTCGAGATACGCCGCCGCGTTCTGCTCGCGTTCGAAATCGCCGAACGCAAGGCATCGCTCGCCGGAAACAATGAACCTCTCAATTTCGTCGTAGTCGGCGGCGGCCCGACGGGCGTTGAACTCGCCGGTGCCATCGCCGGCATCGCTCGTCAGGCGCTTGCAAAAGATTTCAAAGCGATCGACACACGCGATGCAAAGGTCATTCTCTTCGAAGGTTCCGACCGTGTTCTCGGAACTTTCCACGTCGATCTTTCTGCAAGCGCGAAAACACAGCTTGAAGAGCTAGGAGTCGATGTCCGTTTGGATAGTTTTGTTACCGATATTCAGCCGGGCAAGGTGCGGGTCGGCGAAGACTGGATCGAATGCGACGTGGTGCTCTGGGCGACCGGCGTTGCGGCATCGCGGCTCGGGAAACAGCTCGGCGTCGAAACCGACAAAGCAGGCCGCGTATTCGTCGAGCCCGACCTTTCTATTCCCGGTCACAAAAATATCTTCGTAATTGGCGATATGGCATTGCTAATGCAGGAGAACGGCGAACCTGTTCCGGGCCTGAGTCCGGCGGCCATGCAAATGGGAACGCTGACCGCCAAGAACATTCTTGCCGATCTGAAAGAAAGGCCGCGAAAGGATTTCAAATACGTCGATAAAGGCACGATGGCTACCATCGGTCGCAACAAGGCCGTTGTAGATGCCAAAGGCCTTCATTTCACCGGCTTCATCGCGTGGATGATGTGGCTATTCCTCCACGTCTTTTTCCTGATCGGCTTCCGCAACCGCGTTATCGTGATGATGGAGTGGTTCTGGGCATATCTCACCCGCGAACGCTCCGCACGCCTTATCACCGGAGACGCGGCCGAACTCCGTAACGCACTGCTCTTCCTCGAAGGCCCCGCCGCCGTCGTAACCCTCGACAACCTCGCCCGCTCCGCCCCGAACGCCACCGATAAGTCCAAGGTGTGACCTTATCAGATCGTGCAGGTCATTCCATTAGCCCCAACTGCCATCAACTGCGCCAAGTGCTATGGGCTATAGCGAATTCTCGTTAGAAAATATAACGGGCACAGCACGATTTGGGATTGCGGATTTCGGATTTCGGATTTCGGATTGGTAAACATGAGAATTTATGAAATATATCCGCGTAGATCCACCAAATCTGCTCGATCCGCGTTTGAAAGGTCCTGGCGACCGAACTGGCCGCCGGCTCACACAGGCGGTTCTGACGTGATCTTTGAAATACCGGCAAGCTAAAGCTTGAACTCTGAACATCTCTTTGCGGGGTCTGCGTCTCTGCGATTTTGCGATAAAAATATCCGTATATTTGTGTGTCTCAACGCCGCGTCTGCGAAAGGCGATTTCGGATTGGAGATCTCAGATTTGAGATTTCAGATTTGAGATCGGGATAAGGCCCAAAAATTCTCCAATACTCCGCCTAAATCCGCCCGATCCGCGTTCAAAATTACTCCGAGAATGTCACCACTTTCTCACGCTCAGTCTAGGGAATTTTCCACCTGATCGCTGTGTCTTGTCCTGAAATAGTTTTACAGAGAGAATGGGACAAATGGGACAAGATCGGACATCAGACGGCGACGCGATCATCGACGTAATCGCTGACACCAGGCCGCGTCGTCATCTGTAGCCGTAGATACTTGTCGATAGACGGCTTAGCGGAATTCGGAGGAGATCGTTCCATTTTGGGGTGTCCATTTTCACAAGTGAAATAAATTTTCCCCGCAAGTGGCTCAAAATGCAGCACTTAACCTGTCCCACTTTCTCCAAAAGTGAAACAAAAGTGAAACAGCCGGAACAGGAATGATCCGCAGATCGACGTTGAAGCCGCCCGCCGCCGTCTCAAAATTGGGCAAATTCGGACAACGCTGAGATGAAAATCTGCCGATCTGAGACGGGATCACCGGATGAACAAGAGAGGGCGAAAATGAAAAGCCTCGGCGATGAAGCCGAGGCCGTGTAGAAAAATGGTGCGGACGAGAAGAATCGAACTTCCACTCCCTCGCGGGAACAGGCTTCTGAGACCTGCGCGTCTACCAGTTCCGCCACGTCCGCACGGGCGAACCAAGAGAATACTAATTCGGAGCGTCAAATTCAAGATTCACCAGTGTATTTGATATAGTCAGGGCAGTGTCGGTGGATATTAAGAATAACTTAAAGCAAGTGCGGCGGCGGATAACGCAGGCGGCAAAGCGTGTGGGCCGTGATCCTTCGGAGATCGAGTTGATCGCGGTCACAAAAACTCATCCGCCAAAGGCGATCAAAGAGTTGCTGGCGTGCGGAGTCGCGGCACTTGGCGAAAACAAGGTTCAGGAAGCCGAAGGCAAGATCGACGGTGTCGGGCGAAATGCCGCCGCATGGCACCTGCTCGGCCATCTGCAAAAGAACAAGGCCCGAAAGGCGGTTCAGCTTTTCGATGTGATCCATTCGATCGATTCGCCCGAACTGGCACACAGGCTTGAGCGAATATGCATCGAGGAAAGCCGCCGGATATTGCCCGTGTTGGTCCAGATCGATCTTGCGGGCGAAACAACAAAGTCCGGCGTTAGCCAGATCGAGCTGCAGCTCCTTGTCGAAATGCTGAAACGATGCGAGCGGCTCAAATTTGTCGGTTTGATGGTGCTGCCGCCTTATTTTGACGATCCGAACGAGGCTCGTTCGTTCTTTCAACAATTGCGGGCATTACGCGACAGGCTTGCCGCCGAAGATTCGTTTGCGAATGGCATGGGGCACCTGTCTATGGGAATGTCGAATGATTTTGAGGTAGCGATCGAAGAAGGTGCAACGATGGTCCGGGTCGGAACAGCGATATTTGGAGATAGAGGTTGAACAACGGATTATCACAGATTTTCTCGGGTTTTTGTTTGTGTTTAGAACTTGAAATGGTTGGCTCAAAATGTCTTACAACAAGTAATTGCCCTTTGATCCGCGTTGATCTGCGTTAATCCGTTGTTAGAATTATTTAGAATTATAAGATGCTTTCTACGACAGTTTATCCGATAGTTTGGCTTGCCGGTTGGGTCGTGTTTCTGGTCTTTCTTGCGTTCATGATCCTGCGGCTCGTGTTCAATTATGCCGATCCGAATCCGTTCGGAAAGGTCGGCAGGTTCGGTTTCAAGATACGCAAGATGACCGAGAAATTCGTTTATCCGGCCGCACGATTTCTTGCGAATTTTAAGGTGGACATCCGGCTCGCTCCGCTGGTCGTCATTTTCATAGGTTTGGTGATCACATATTTTTCACTGTCGATCTTGGGAAATGCGTTCTTTATTATCGATGGGCTTTCACTGGCGATTTCGTCCGGGAACGTAAAAGCGACGATCGGATTCATCCTATACGGACTGCTCGCCTTGTTCATCCTGTTTATATTGATCCGTTTCGTTTCGCAGTGGTTCGTGTTTGCCAGCAATTCGTTCCTGGCATTTGTTCGAAAGATCACAGACCCGGTGATGATCCCCGCTCAGCGATTGATACCAACGGTCGGTATGTTCGATCTTTCGGCGATGGTCGTGCTTATCATCATTTTTATTCTCCAGGCGATCGTAATGGCGACGCTTATCAAGGGCTAATGTGAGCGATGTCGCTTCGTATGATCGAAACCACTGACGGTGTGGAATTTGAAATTCGCGTGGTTCCACGGGCGTCCAAGACGGAGATCGTGGGTCAAACGGAAGAAGCGTTGAAAGTTCGTGTTTCTGCACCGCCGGTCGATGGAGCGGCAAATGAAGAACTTGTCAGGTTTTTGTCAAAATGGCTCAGCGTCCCGCGGTCGGCCGTCGAGATAATCTCCGGGAACGCTTCAAGAACAAAGCGGATACGAATTACGGGCGTTTCGGCTGATGCGGTAAAAAATAAGATAGTTGCTGACCTATAGCGTTTGCTCACGCAAAAATCAGCGTGGTATATTTTTGTTTCGACAGAACAACTATGTCAGGACATTCCAAGTGGCACACTATCAAGCACAAGAAAGGTGCTCTCGACGCAAAACGCGGCAAGATCTTTACGAAGATGATCAAAGAGATCACCGTTGCGGCTCGAACGGGCAATAGCGGCGACGTTGACGCTAACGCGCGTCTCAGAAAGGCGGTAACTGACGCAAAGGCTCAGAACATGCCGAACGACACCATTGACCGCGCGATCAAACGTGGTATGGGCGAGCTCGAAGGCGTGAATTATGACGAGATCACCTACGAAGGCTACGGCCCGAACGGCGTTGCGGTTATGGTCGAAACAATGACCGACAACCGAAACCGCACGGTCGCGGAGCTCCGGCACATTTTCTCAAAGAACGGCGGAAATCTCGGCGAGGCCGGTTCGGTCGCCTGGATGTTCGACAAAAAGGGCTACATCGTTGTAGATAAGGCTGCGAAAAGTGAGGACGAGCTGTTCGAGATAGCGATCGAGGCCGGTGCCGACGATATGCAGGACGAAGGCGAGGTGTTTGAGATATACACGACGCCCGAAGCTTTCGAAGCCGTTTCCGATGCGATAAAGAAAGCCGGGATCGAACCGCAGGCGGCCGAGGTTTCAATGATCCCGCAGAACTACATCAAACTGGAAGGCGCCGATGCCAAAACGATGATGAAGCTCTATGACGCACTGGACGACAACGACGACGTGCAAAAGGTCTATGCGAATTTTGATATAGACGAAAGCGAGATGGAATAAAAAATGCTTGACTTTAATGGTCGGGTTTATGAGATACTGTCTGCACTGGGGGTGATATTATGATAAATAATAAAACTGGAGACAGTATAAATTAGATCAGATCGATCATTGATCTGTTGAGAAGCGGCACTCTTCCAGGTGCCGTTTCTTGATTTAAGGCTGATCAAGCAACTGTCCAAATACGATACGGTGCCCATCCGGTGTCCGAACGCAGAATTCGCGGACCTGCCACGGCTTGTTAGCAATAGGAGAAATGATCTCGGCCCCACGCTCTTTGAACTCTAAATACACCTCGTCGATATTTTCGACGAGCGCATGAGCAAAATAGGAATGATCACCTGTTTCATGTGCCCACAGAGCATCGGTGCACTCACCGAGTATTACTTTGAAATCGCCGATTGAAAGGAATTCCCAACCTAGCGCAGTGAAATCCAGATCAAATCCCAACTGATTCCTAAAATATGCCGCAGAAACCGACAGGTCTTTCACGGCAAGGACGTGGCGAGTATGTTTGATGCTTCTTTCCATCGCAAAATGTCTCAAGCAGGATGCTGAAAACAGAGGTCATATCCATCCGGATCTTTAAGAGATAGTTGCTTCATACCGTAGGATGTCACTATCGGCGGCTTTAGGTCGAAGCCCTTGGCGATGAGATATTCGTATGCGCCGTCCAGATCATCGCAACCCATAAATAAACAGGTGTCCTTGTGCCACTTCACACGTTCCTCAGGCGGTGCGGGCGGGACATTGCTTGGCTCGTACTGATCGTTCAACATCAGGTGTGTTCCGTTCTTCGTGATCCACACCCAGCTTGAATCGTCGCCATCGCCCGAATCCATATGAACTTCAAAGCCAAGAACGTCACGATAGAATTTCAGTGATCGAGACATAGTGAATACCTGAATCAACGGCGTTAAATATTCAATCTTTAAATTCATAACTTTCCGGAAAGTACTCGCCAAGTAGATTCTGCTCCATTCCGTTACCCCAACCGCTGCCGTGATCGCTTTTTAGGCGCGTAACATGACCTTCACTAATATTGTGCGGCGGGAATGCAAGCAGTTTCAGGATCGATCCCGGACGAAGATGTTCGCTGGCCCAGGTCAGCGGCGAATCGCCGTTTGCGTCACGCGCCTCGCGCTCGGCGCCGTTCTCGATGAGGTACGAGATCAAAGCCTCGTCACCATAGGCCGCCGCTCGGTGCAGAGGCGTTTCGCCTTTTGTGCGAACATCGCGCATAAAGCCCCCGGTCTCCTTTCCAGGGATCGTTTTCGCATTCACATCGGCACCGTTCTCAACCAGAACTTTTAAGACGCAAAGAAGATATGGCCGCCCCGCCTTGCATAGCGCGCTGTGAAGCGGTGTTTCGCCGGTATCAGGCAATGCAAAATTTACGTCGGCTCCCTGCTGGATAAGAAGATCTGCTATCTTCCAGTGTCCGAAAAAAGAAGCGTTACCGAGCTCCTGATCGATGTCCAGGGTTGTAAGGTCACCGCCTGCATTCAAGATCGCTTACAGCGCAGTTGTATCGTTGTAATATACGAACCACTGAAGTGGCTTTACGTCGCTCTCGTTCAGAACCGCTTTCCAATCGGGCAATGCGAGCAGATCAAAGACCAGATCGGTCCGTCCACGGCTGATTCGATCGAGCAAATGTCGCTTTTCCATTACGTATTTGCAGCGAATCGCTTTCTTGATCTTTCTTTCGCACGGGCGGCTTCGACATTTCGATCTCGGGTTTCGGCGGATGTGACCAACGAATTGAGCATTTCCTGGGCCGCGGCCGCGACACGTTCGACGGCAAGATTAAATACCTCTTCATTTGCTTTCGAGGGTTTATTCATTCCGGACAGCTTGCGAACGAACTGAAGCGACGATGCCTGAACCTCGTCCGAGGTCGCAGGCGGTTCGAAGTTAAAAAGTGTCTTGATATTTCTACACATGTCACTTATTTCGATGCTGCTGCTTTTAATCCTTCGTTAGAGAGGCGCCGATTCGGATATCGTTTGAGAGCGTTTCGAAATGCGTTTGCGCCATCCTCCTTTCGGCCAAGGGCCAACAGCATCTCGCCGGCCGCTTCCCAGGCCGGCTTAACGATCGCAGGCGGCCCATATTCGAAGATCAGGCGATCCTCAGCTTCGGCTGCGGCCATCATATTGTTCGAGCCCGTGTCACGTTCGCCGGATGCAAACTCGATCGCGGCGGCAAGCATTTTCTCGATCACCGAGATCGTATCGATATCTGCCTGCGAAACCTGAGAATAGCGGCTCGCGGCGGTCGTGCTGGATCGCGCGGCTCGCATCGATTCCGCTTTTTGCCTGATCGCGATCAGCATTAGCCCTGCGGATTGCCGGTCGTTACGCCGGATGTGTGCGAGCCCGACCGCAAGGTCATGATTGGCGAATACGACTTTAGAAGCGACCCCTGAGGTATCGACCGGCTGCATCATCGATGCAGGTGCGCCGGATCCGGCCTCGACTAGAAAGGTAGCCCGGGCCATCGCCAAATGTGTTCTCGCGTAGGCGGACGGCGTCTTCGACATGTCCTCTTCAACGATCGAGACCAGCTTAGCCGCATCGGCCACGCGCCCGATCTGTAGATAGGCATGCTGGAGCCAGTGCAGCGGGTGATAACCGCCTTGTCCGGCGTCCCGAGCGGTCTTCATCGAAGCTGTGTTCGCCTCGATCGAATCTTCCCACATTCCGAGCGCAAAAAAGATATGCGACGGCATATGCTGGGCGTGCGAAGCGCTACGAGCGACCGTGCCGTAAACTCGCGCGGCCCGCAGGCCAAGCGGCGCGTGAACGGGGTCGTCATACGCATGGATCAGATAGTGGAGTGCACCCGGATGAAGCGGGTTCTTCTGGTAGATCTCCTCAGCAACGGCTGCTGCCCGCATATAGTTTTCGGTGTTGCGTGTCGTTCCAGTTAGTCCCAGCAGCGAAAGCGAGTAGAACGCTCTAGCCTCAAGGTCATCTGGAAACTGCCTCGTTAGGGCTTCCATGGCTTTCGAATATGCTGCCGCAATAACCTCGGGATTATCGGAATCACCATACAGAGCCTCGACGGCATCGAGATACATCTTTTCACGTTGGGTAGGCGCTTTTGTTCGGCGTTCGGCGGGGGTCGCGGCCAGTTTGGCTAGAGCGGCGAGCCCGGCCTTCTGGTCCTGTTCACCCCAGATGCGATGGTCGTGGGTCATCGCCTCGCCCCAATATGCCATTGCAAAATCCGGGGCTAGCCGCGAAGCTTCTTGAAAGGCTCGCCGGGCCCGTCCGTACTCGAAACTGTGAAGCAGGAGTACTCCTTCTATAAATCGTTTCTGAGCTTCAGCCCGGCCGGAAGTCGGGAAACTGATCTCGCCAAGGTCGATCTTCCCTGTCTCTGATCCGCCGCCGTGCGTTACGTGCCCCTGTCCGATACACATCGACGCGAAAATGAACGTAAAAACTAAGGCTCGTAAATATTGTTTTGTATACATTTCCGACCTCTCGGTAAAAACTGAAGCTCCCATTTTAGGTGGCTATTTATAACTTCAACGTTGCGCTCAGGCTGATCTCCGCACCGGCAAGGACGCGCGAGACCGGGCATTTTTCCTTCGCGTTCTTTGCTACTTCCTGAAACTCTTCATCGGTGATATTTGGCACGTCCGCCTCGGTAATGAGGTCGATGCGCGGGATCGAAAAACCGGCCTCTTCCTTTTCAACATGAACGACCGCCTTCGTCTCGATGCTCGTCGCCTCAAAACCGGCACGGCCGAGAAAACCCGAAAACGCCATCGTGAAACACCCGGCGTGTGCTGCGGCGATCAATTCCTCCGGGTTCGTCATCGTCGTATCATCGCCAAACCTCGCGTTGAACGAATACGGCCCTTCGAACGCACCGCTTTCAAGCTTAACGCTCCCTTTGCCCTCGGTAATACTACCGCTCCATTTTGCTTCTGCTGATCTTTTGATTGACATAATTTAGTATTCCTTCTTATTCTTTGAAATTCTTCTTCAGCCTCTGCCAGACCTCGAAATATTCTTGCTGGAGTTGCGAAGTTTCCATTGCGAATTTTGTCGGGCGGATGATGTAGCGTGATTCGAACATAAAGGCCATCGTGCCAGAGAGTTTTTGCGGGACGAGCTCCATATTTGATGCCTTTTCGAATGCGTCGAGGTCCGGGCCGTGCGCCGACATTTGATTGTGCAGCGAGCCGCCGCCGGGCACGAAGCCTTCTTCCTTTGCGTCGTATTGGCCGTAGATCAGGCCCATGTATTCGCTCATCGTGTTGCGGTGATACCACGGAGGGCGAAACGTGTTTTCGGCGACAAGCCATCGGTCAGGGAAGATCACAAAGTCGCAGTTTGCAACGCCAGTTTCTCCGCTCGGACTTGTCAGAACTGTAAATATCGATGGATCCGGATGGTCAAATGAAATACTGCCGATTGTATTAAACCGCCGCAGATCATATTTGTATGGCGCATAGTTTCCGTGCCATGCGACCACGTCAAGCGGTGAATGATCGGTCTTCGCCGTCCAAAGATTTCCGCCAAACTTTGCGACGATCTCCGATTCTTCGTCTTTGTCTTCAAACCAGGCGACCGGTGTTTCGAAGTCGCGAGGATTTGCTAGCCCATTGGCACCGATCGGGCCGAGGTCGGGCAGGCGAAATTGAGCTCCGTAATTTTCGCAAATGTATCCACGAAGTTGCTTGTCATCAGGATGCGGCTCGACCTTGAATTTCAAACCTCTTGGTATGCAAACAACTTCTCCAGGCCCGGCTTGGATCGCACCAAGTTCGGTTAGAATCCCGAGCCGGCCCATTTCCGGAACGATCAGCATTTCGCCGTCAGCGTTGTAAAAATATCGGTTGCCCATGCCCTTGTTACAGGCATAGATGTGTATCGCGATGCCGGTCTGTGAGAAAAGATCTCCGTTCCCTGCGATCGTCGTAATGCCATCAACGAAATCGGTCGGTTCAGTCGGAACGGCAAGCGGATCCCAGCGAAGCTGGTTCGGTGTTGTCGGAACTTCGTCGAATGGCGATGATCTGAACCCGCGGTTATCGATCTGCTCGAATGGCTTGTGCATCACCGACGGGCGGATGCGATATGTCCACGTCCGTTTATTATGAACGCGCGGAACGGTAAAAGCCGTGCCCGAAAATTGTTCGGCATAAAGCCCAAGCGGAGCCTTCTGCGGCGAATTACGTCCGACCGGTAACGCACCCGCGGCCGCTTCAGTTGCAAACTCATTTCCAAACCCTGTTTGATACTTCAGATCCATACTTCGGAATTTTGCCACGAATTACACAAATTATACGAATCCGTTGGCGATAAGCATCCTATTTAGCTTTGCCGTTGAACATCCATCCGCATTTTGCACGTGTCGATCCCGGGACCGAAGCCATCCGGAATGCGCTCGGACGTTTTGAAACCGAGTTTGTTGTAAAAGCCCTCGGTATGCTGCGAAGTGCTGGTAAAAAAGGGTAGATCGCCCCATTTTTCACGGGCTTTTTCCATTCGGAAAAGCGTCAATTGCTTGCCAAGCCCGGTGCCGATCAGGTCGTTGCGGACCATCCCCCAACAGAGCGAAATCGTTTGATCGTCGTTCAGCGCAATTCCGCCCGCTCCAACGATTTCGCCGCCAGACTCAAGGACATAATAGTCCTCGGGACGCTCAGCCAGATAGTCGCAGAGTTCCTGCTCTTCGCCCGGAACAAAATACTCAGGAATGTTAGAACGAAAGATCGAGACCACACTATTCAGATCTCCGATCGTATATGGCCTGAAACTAAGCTCTTTGACGCTCATAAACCCTCTTTCGCCAGCTCCCTGGCGATCTTATGCATTGTTCGCTTGCGACATTCGCGGCACATCATCAAGACCGTTCGTTCGCCCTTTGCCTTCCAGCGTATTCCGCCCATGTCCCATATCGAAACACTAAATCCGCATGGGCAGGAAACGATCCACTCACGCGATTCTGCTTCGAGAGATTCGAACCACCTTCGCGGGAATATCAGTTTTGCAAATCGCTGGATGACGCTCATAGGCGGCAGATCGTTTTAGGGTTCGATATCGAAATGAAGAACATCTTCGCGCGTCCCAAGCGATTCGTAAAGCTTGATCGCCGGTTCGTCCCCATGGTCGGCCTGAACATAGATAACGTAGGAGCCGATCTCACGGGCAATCTCGCGGAGCTTGCTTATCAGCCCGGTCGCAATGTGTTGGCGTCGATACTCTTCCAGAACCGCAAGATCGTAAATGTAGATCTCCGAACGTTCTTGTTCGAACTTCTGAAGCACATACGCCGCAAGCCCGCCAACAACCTTCCCATCCGCAACAGCCACCAGCGGAATAAAATCCTGTCGCGCCAACAGCTTATTCAGATATTCATCAGATGGAACCGCTGATTGATACGACTCGGGGTCTTCGAAAGCGTGCGCGAAAACGCTAAGCAGTTCTTCTAAGACATTACAGTCGGCGCATTTGTATTCAACCTTCATGGCGTTTTGCTATCATCAGAACGACTATTCGGTCTTTTTTTACTTTTTTTCGCAACCCGATAAGCTTGATGTGGGTGAGCGGGATTGTCTGGATATGTATATTGGAGATCGCCCTTTCGTATCATTGGACGAAGGTACTTTTCCTGTATGTGGCGACGAGAGCGTTTAAGAATTCCAGCAAGTTCCGTTACCTGTAAGGCTCTCCATCGACAGAGCTTGTTAATGACGTATTTGACCTCATCCGGAGTTGCTCTTTGGCCAAGGCTTTCAACGGCTTCCGCGATGTGAACTGGTAAGCCGGGAACGGTCACGTTATCAGTAAGGCTGAACCCTACTGCTAAGCTCTTATCAGCAGGGTTTGTAATGCTTAAGTGTGGGGTCATACCCTCTGCCTCCAGTAGCCGTTTTCCGGCAACATAAAAGGTTGCGGCACCTTTGCTTCGAGAATCAATTAGATCAAGTTCGCGGAGACGTATCAAAGACCGGCTCGCTTCATTCATGTTCAAACCCTGATTTAAGATCCGATAGAGGGCATTATCTATGATCCCCGTTTTTCTTACAAACAACAACGAACGAGCCTCGGCTTCACTAAGGCTACAGTCCTTGAAATTCGCAAGCCACTTCACATCACTCTCTTCTATAAAATGAACCGTAAAAAGCGAAGTTGAAAAAGAATCCTTATGTCGGTCTGATTCAAGGATAGGTAGCGTCAAATTCGCTTCAGCCATCCGTTCGCGCATGCGACGTATACCGGTACCTTTTGTTTCAGCAAAGTTCACTTCATGAATTACGTTCGCAATTTTTGGATTACGTGGACGTGTAGCTCCCGGCTCACCGAATCTCTCAGGTGGAACAAGAGAATGTCCAGGATTGATGATCTCAAGACGGTTACTAAAACGAATAATCTGGACCGCACCATGGGTGCGATAATTTCTATGCATGAGTGCATTTACCACCGCTTCTCGAATAACCCGAAGTGGGATGAGCGGATTGTCTTTACGCTGCACGCTATTGGACTGGAGGAAGGGCGCTCTGGGCATATCTTCCATAATCTGCCCGATTATCCGGGGAATCATTAGTAAAAGGGGCTCACGGTATTCGAGCAAATCATCATAGGGTCGATCTGGATCCGAAAGCCACTCACGTCCATTAACGCGCATGTAATCAACCCGCATCATTGGAAGTTCGCGCCGCAAGGCAGAAGGTTTGCCGAATAAGAGTAACCCAGCAACCGTAAGTACTCGCGTCCCTTTGTCCATCACAGTTGCAGATAGAGCATCAAGCAACTCTTCGTCTTCGAAATCTAATTCATCGGCTGCAAGATTGACCTCGGCACGAAGGCGGCGGTATTCGCGTAAAGCTCTTGAATCGACATCAGCTACACTAGATGTTCCGATTGCTGTGGAATCAAACGACTTATTTGTGCGAGCCTGATAGAACTCCTCAAAGTCCATGTCAGTACACTTTTGATCTGACGACCCGATACGCCGATACGAGCCGTTGTGAACGCCGCGGCTTTTAACAAAAACAGGTTTTTCGTGAGCTTGGGCTTCGGGAATATAGGCTATAACTACAGTCTTTCCTTCACGTGTCTCCGACCAAAGACTCGGACGAACTGGCGGCTCTATCGAGTTACGGCAAACGGTAGCTAACGTTGTTTGAACCTTGTCAGGATCAGACACGCCAACAATCCGATAATCGGGAAAAAGGGCATCTTCCGTCGTGCCTACGCCAAGGAGGAAATATCCTCCTCCGTTATTTGGCTCATTTGCAAATGCAGATATCGATTCGAAAATGCTTTTTCCAACATCTTCGCCGCGTTTGGCTTCAATCTGAGTAGATTCGTCGCCAGATACAAGTTTCTCCCAAAGCTCATCAAGAGTTAACATTTAGTAATCGAGTAATAAACCAAACAAAAACTAGTGAGTCCTACTACATAGCCCGTATTACAGGTTTCCCCGCCGCCTTTGCTCTTCCTCGATCGAGACGAAGAGTGCTTTGAAGTTTCCTTTGCCGAAGCCTTTGCAGCCTTTGCGTTGGAGTATTTCGTAGAAGACGGTCGGGCGGTCTTCGACCGGCTTGGTAAAGATCTGCAGCAGATAGCCTTCGTCGTCGCGGTCAACAAGAATACCGAGTTCTTTCAATTCGGCAAGGTCTTCATCGATCGGGCCAACGCGGTCGAGCAGTTCCTCGTAATACGTGTCCGGCACGCGAAGAAATTCCACGCCGTTAGCCTGCAGTTTTGCCACCGTTGTTCGAACGTCCTTACACAGAAGTGCAACGTGCTGTGCTCCGGCAGAGCGGTAAAAATCGATGTATTCCTGGATCTGCGATTTTCCGCCTTTGCCCTCCGCGGGTTCGTTGATCGGGAACTTAATGTTGTGTCCGCCGTCGCTCATTACGATCGACATCAGCGCTGAATACTCGGTCGAGATGTCCTTGTCGTCGAATGTGATGTAGCGTTCAAAGCCCATCACGTCGCGATAAAAATCGCACCAGTAGTTCATTTTGCCGAGTTCGACATTCCCTACGATGTGATCAACAAGTTGAATGCCGACCTCGTCGCCCGCAACCTCCTGAGCCGTAAACCCGGGCAGGAACGGGCCCGAATAATTGTGGCCGTTATTGTTGTTGTAAGAGATCAGCGAATGGATCGTGTCTCCGTATGTAGCGATGGCCGCGTGGCGAACGGAACCATTTTCGTCACTCCAATCGCGCGGTTCGATGATCGCGACCGCTCCGCGTTTCACGGCTTCGTTAAACGCCTGATCCGCGTCCTCGACCATAAACGCGATGTCACGAACGCCGTCGCCGTGCTGCTTGATGTGTTCCGCCGCCGGATGCTCCGGGTTCAGCGGCGTCGTTAAAACAAAGTTGACGCGGTTCTGTCTGAGCACGTAGCTCGTTACCTCGCGGTCACCTGTCTCGAGTCCACGATACGCCGCCCGCGAAAACCCGAAAGCCTTGCGATAATAAAACTCAGCCTGCTTCGCATTCCCAACGTAAAACTCAACGTGATGTATTTTTTTTAGTCCTAGTGGATTTTGTGTAGTCATGATCTTGTTAAATATTATTTCTTTTTAGAGCACTCAAAAAAACTTCTACCGCGGTCTTTCGTACAAATGCATCATCGAATTTCTCGTTGCGAGTTTCTTCGGGAAAAGACTTAAGTGTTTTTGGCAGAATGACTGTCTTCATGGCAACGGCGTATGCGCAACTGCCTATCTCGAAGACTGGCCCAAAAGCACATTCATAACTAACGGGCAATATACTGTAACCGCCATACATGATTCGAAAGTATTCAGATGAATCGTCGTAAGCTACCGTTCGAGATTGGCTATCTTTCGTGGAAATCTTTCCAATCACCGTTCCTGACTTTTTTAGGAAAATAAGATACTCGCTGCCAATCCCGTAAGAAACATAAGGTCCAAAGAAAATAGTCTTGCCGATGTCCGTTCCTTTGTACGCCGTAATTACACTTGATTTGTAAATCGTATCTTCATAATTTTCGGTGTCACCCGAGACGATCTTAATAAACGCAACCAAATCAGCTTCCTCATACAGTTTTTCAAGTTCGGGACGAGGAATCGAATCAATTGGCCGGGTCGCGGGCATAATTGCGAGAATCTGTAATGATGAAATCATTAAACAAATTGCGCTCAAAATTGTTTGTGGCAGACAAGACATAAAATTTGTTTCCTTGAATGACACTAACTTTTCAATGCCAACTCAGACACATTTGCATTTTCGTAGTTCTCAATCAACGCAGACAAAACATCCATCATCGACGCCAGCGGGTGCGATTCGTCTTCGCCGACTTGATCAATTAGGTTGTCAAGCATCGTTACTAAGCGTTCGTATTCGGCCTCGGTGTGCGGAACAAATACGGTGCCCGAAACATTTTTCCATGATTGTAGATCAATAGTCTGCATTGCTATTCTCTCCATTTTCCGGCGTTATATTCCCTGTGGGTCAGGACAGCACGGATATAGACCTTTTTACGATTATAGTGTATCGCGGCTATCAGCCGAACTTTATTTCCGCCAATGTTGAATACCGTTAGCTTCCCAACCTTGTCGGCAGCTGGAAATATCTCACGGATTTCTTCGATCGAAGCAAAATTATTCTGCTTCATTTGACGATACCAACCGGCAATAGCGTTGTTCGTATCGGGATATTTTTCGGCGAATTCATTCAGGCGCTTTCGCGTGATGACATGCATCTCAGTCTTTCCGCCAAATAATAAATGCGTTATCTAGCCGTTCCATACCGATCTTTGGATAGTATTCCATTGCGGTCGGGACGGAGAGAAGCAGAACCATTGACTCATCGCCGACGGCTTCTTTTGTGAGTTCGACCAGCCGTTTGCCGATGCCTGTTTTTTGAGCATTCGGATCGACCGCTAGATCAGCGAGATAGGTGCTCCAGGCACCGTCGGTTATCGAGCGGGCGATGCCGACGAGTTTGCCATTTTCTCTCGCCGTAACGATCAGGTTCGAACCTGCGAGCATCCGTGCCATGCGTTCGGTTTCAGTCGGGCGTTTGAGCCCGGCAGCAACATAAAGCTCGATGACTTCGTCGGCCGTCGCTTCACCGTTGATCTTGTAGTCGATCGCCATAAAGTGTCACGCCGCCGCCGCCGCTCCGATCTCATCGAGAGCCTCGGCGCATCGTTCGCAAACGGTCGGATACTTTTCGAACTCGCCCACGCGGATCGAATAGTTCCAGCAGCGTTCGCATTTTCCGCCGTCGGCCTTTTCGATGCGCACTCCGAAGCCGTCGGCTTCGTGAACCTCAACTTGCGAAACGATGAACAAGTACCGTAGCTGCGTGAAATAGTCCGAAAGAAAAAGTGTCGTTTCCTTATCAGCCGAGAGTATCAGTTTCGCTTCGAGCGAAGAGCCGATCACTTTTTCACCACGGGCAGTTTCGAGCGCTTTCAATACGTCGTCGCGGATCTCGAACAGCCGTTCCCAATTCGCCGCAAGCTTTTCGTCGATCGCCCCGGCGGCTTTCGGAAATTCCGCCATGTGGACCGATTCCAGCGTCTGTCCGGGCAAATTCTCCCAGGCTTCGTCCGATGTAAATGCGAGCATCGGCGCAAGCAGACGGCACAGCGTATCGGTTATCCGATAGAGTACGGTCTGCGTTGAGCGTCGCTCGATAGAACGCGGTGCAAGAATGTAGAGCCGATCCTTGATGATGTCGAAATACCGCGCCGAAAGCGTTACCGTGCAGAAGTTGTAAAGCGCAGCATACGCCGCCTGGAAATCGTAGATCTTGTATGCCTCGATAACTTTCAGCGCAACTTCGTCGAGGCCCGCTAGAGCCCATCGGTCGATCTCAAGCAGGTCCGCAACGGCAACTGAATCAGTCGCCGGATCGAACCCATCGAGATTCCCGAGCGCGTAACGCAGCGTGTTTCTAAATTTACGATACGCATCAACGACACGCTGCAAGATCTCGTCAGAGCAGCGAACGTCTTCCGTGTAATCAACCGCTGCGGCCCAAAGCCGCAAGATCTCCGCGCCGGATTTATCGATTATCTCCTGCGGAGCGGTCACATTTCCTACCGACTTCGATTGCTTTTTGCCTTCGCCATCGACGACCCAACCGTGCGTGATGATCTGCTTATACGGCGAACGGTCGTGTACCGCCAAGCCGCACATCAGCGACGAATTGAACCAGCCGCGATATTGATCGCCGCCCTCGAAATAAACGTCCGCGGGAAACTGTAGCGTGTCGCCGCGAGTTTCCAAGACCGCAACGCAGCTTGAACCCGAATCGAACCAAACGTCTAGGATATCGGTCTCTTTGCGGAAATCGGCACTGTTGCATTTCGGGCACGCAAAGCCTTCAGGTAGCAGTTCGCTCTCAGGCCGTGCGTACCATGCATCGGCGGTTTCCTTCGCAAAAATATCTGCCACATGATCGATGATCTTCGGATCGGCAACGGCTTCGTCGCAATCCTGACAATAAAAGACAGGTATTGGAACGCCCCACGAGCGTTGTCGTGAAACGCACCAGTCGGGCCGCCCTTTGAACATGTTCGCCATGCGGCCTTCGCCCCACGAAGGATGCCAATTTACTTTTCCGATCTCGTTCAACGCCTTTGCCCGAAGGCCGTCGTTAGATACTTCGCCAGCGATCTCGTCCATCGAAATAAACCATTGCGGCGTTGCACGAAACACGACCGGATTCTTACATCGCCAGCAATGCGGATAGCGATGGTCGTAGCGTTCGGCACGAACAAGCATTCCTTGTTCGCGAAGGAACATCACGATCTTTGGGTTCGCTTCAAAGATTTTTTCGCCCGCCCAATGTTCGACTTCGTCGGTAAATCGTCCAGCGTTATCGACCGGGCAATAGACATCAAGCCCATACTTTTTGCCGATGTGAAAGTCGTCCGCTCCGTGTCCGGGTGCTGTATGAACAAGTCCGGTTCCCGACTTTGCCGACGTCTTGCTCTCATACTTTACGTCCAGTTCGGTCTCAGCATCGGCCTCGCCGAGCGTGACGTGATCGCCGTTCATTATCAGCGACGTTCGGTCGAGCCATGCATGCTTTGCCTCAAGCCGGTCAAGCTTCGATCCTTTGAACCGCGCGATCTCCACCGCGCCTTCCAGTCCGCACGTCTCAGAGAACGTCTTGGCTAGCTCGGAGGCTACGATGTAAACCTCGCGGCCCACATCCATCGCCGAATAATCAAAGTCCGGATGAACCGCAATACCTAGGTTTGCTGGAAGAGTCCACGGCGTTGTCGTCCAGATAACGAGGAATACGTTTCGGCCTTCAAGCTCGTCTGCGATCGCCTTCGGATCAGACTTGAGCGGAAACTTCACATATATCGACGGTGATGTGTGTTCCTTGTATTCGACCTCTGCTTCAGCCAATGCGGTCTGATCGTGAATACACCAATAGACCGGACGCAGGCCTTTATAAACATACCCGCGTTCCAAAAATGTGCCGAAAAGCCTCGCCGTTGACGATTCATACTCCGGCGACATCGTCAGATACGGTGTTTCCCATTCCCCGAGAATCCCGAGCCGCTGAAAATCACGTGTCTGATTATTCATCGCCGTCGATGCGTGTTCGCGGCAGATGCGGCGAAAGGAAGCCACCGGAATGTCAGCCTTGTTCTTGCCTTTTTCGGTCAGCTTTTTCTCAACATGCGTTTCGATCGGAAGGCCGTGGCAATCGTAACCGGGAACGTACGGCGCATCGTAGCCCATCATCGATCGTGTCTTAACGACGAAATCTTTGAGGATCTTATTGAGTGCCGTACCGATGTGAATATCGGCGTTCGCGTACGGCGGACCGTCGTGCAAAATGAACTTTTCGCGGCCTTTGCGGGTTTCGGCGATCTTTTGATAAAGGCTGATCTCTTTCCACTTCTTGAGTCGTGCAGGTTCGCTTTGTCCCAAATTCGCTTTTTGAGCGAAGTTGGTCTTCGGCAAATTTACGGTTTTCTTCAAATCCAAAAATTCAGTCATATAAACGCTGCTGTCGATCGATTATCGAAACTTAAATTTTAACATCTGGAGCGGGAAATGAAGAAAAAGGTCAAAAGGGTCATTCTTCTTCCAAGGTGACAAGAAGAGGGTATTCACGGGCTTTCGAGAGGTTCATTGCCTTTTGCTGCTTCATATAAGCAATGTCATAGGGATAAATGCCCGCAACACCAACCCCTTCATTATGTACTTTTAACATTATTGTCACCGCTTCTGCGTCGGAGCGTTGGAATACATGATTCAAGATGAAAACGACGAATTCCATCGTCGTAAAATCGTCATTATGCAGTAAAACCTTAAATAACTTTGGCTTTTCGAGCCGGGTTTTCGTCTCGGTCAAAACATCGATCGCATTGTTGGAAAATTCGGACATGCTTTGAAATTGAGATTATCGCACTTAGAGTTTCTTGTTAGGAAATCAAAGTATCAGTCCCTTAATTCGTAACAAAAATTGTGGACGTTCTTAGTTTTTTCTGATAATGTTCCTTTGCGCTGTTTACTAAGTATTCAATTCACTTCCATTGACGGACGTCAGGGAATGAGCTTTATTATAGGCTCAGTTTACCGAGTCTCTGACTGCAAAGGGAAATTACACGTGTCGATTAAAGCACAAACAAGGACGCGCGTCGCAAGAATAGATCGAGGGTCGAAAGATCGGGATCGTAGCCGCACTATTTCGGGTGTGGACCTCGATCAGATCTTTGCAAGTATCGGCCAACGACTTCGTGAAGGCCGCTCGGGCGAAGCGGAACGAGTCCTGATGGATGCCATTGAGAATTATTCCCATACTGACAACGACCTCGCAAATCTGAAACGGCTTCTGGCATTCACGCTTGAAACTTTAGGTCGTTACAAGGAGTCGCTCGAATCGATCCGGCATTATGAAAATGACGAGATCCTGCAGCGACTTTCTCAGGAAACGCAGATCCGGTTGATGACACAGCTTGCCATTTCGTACAACAACCTAGGCGACCATCCAAAGGCTGTGACTTTGTTAAAGGAGAACTTTGAAAGGGCACGAACAGGAGATTTTCATCGACTAGTTGGAAGTGTGGAGATCGCCCTTGCTCGGGTTTATCGAAAGCTCAATGAATGTCCAATATGTCGCGATCACGCTGAGCGGGCTTTGAACGCACTCCGTGAACATGGGGATTGGCTTGGAATGGCCGAGGCTTACCGGGAAATGGCCCTGAGTTATCACCAGGAAGGCGACAGTGAGCGGTCTCTGGAGTACTTCGATCTTGGGATTCAGATCATTGGTGACCGCTCGGCTCCATTTATGCTCGGGAAGCTTTATACGGACATGTCCGGAGCATATTCTTTCCTCCGCCGCCCAAAGCAAGGTATCGAGTGCCTGGAAAAATCGATCGTATTCTTCGAGCAAACTGAACATGTTCTAAATTCCGTTATTGCATATAACAATCTCGGAATACACCTCCTGCATATCGGCAATTGGAAAAGAGCGGAAGAAATGATAATTCGCGCTCTTGACCTGGCAAAGAAAGCGAACCATGCACACATTGCCGGGATAATGGACAGCCTAAGTGAGTTGAAAATGCTGAGGGGTGAATACCCGGAAGCCAGGGAATTGCTGGAGCAAGCGATTCAACTCGCTAGAGAGAAAAAACGCGAATGGTATGAGGTCCAGGCAATGCGCAATCTTGCGAGGTGCCTATTGCTGGAAGAAAAATACTCTGACGCTTTACGCTTTGCTCGTGAAACGGTCAAGATGAGTGCTCAGATAGGTGATAAGCACTATGCGAACATGGCGGGGCTAGTGATCGCAGAGAGCAGCCTTCGGCTCGGCGAAATTTCGCAAGCGATAAACGCACTCGAGGTTATTGAAAATAACGATCCGTCAGCGGATTTTTACGTTCTTGGTAGTATCCAGCGGATTCGTGGCCTCGTTGCAATTGAACAAGGTGACAAAGAACTCGGCGTTCATCATTTCAATCGTTGCCTGACGATATTTGAAGCAGCTGGAGATATATTTCACACTGGACTGGCGAATCTCCTTTTGGGCGAATTTTTACCAAGTAGACGGAACGGACGTGCCGAAAAACATCTTTCATCGGCTGCTGAAACATTTCGGCATCTTGGTATCAACTTGCATGAGGAAAAGGCAAGACATCTCATTCAAGAGCGTTCAAAGCAAAAATCTTTGTTAAAGACAGTTCAGCCAGAAGGAAGTTCTGGTTCGGCTGTCTTCCAACTACTGATGGTTCGACTGGCGGAGGCGACCGTTTCACGCGAGTTGTTAATGAGGGAGCTGGTCGCAGTCCTTCAGCAGGAAAGTCAAGCAAAGCGGGTTCTGATCGCAGACGTTCGTGGTGACCATTCGTTAGTTCCTTTTATTACACACGGCCTATCGACAAGTGAGAGCAACGAACTCATTGTCAGGTATCAGAAGGCTCTCGACAAACGGGATGAGCCGTCGTTTACCAAAACGAAAAACTTTGCGGTCTATAATCTTAGGCCGGCAAATGCACCGCGTGCTGTTTTGATGATCGGGCCAGCAAACGGTGCGCTTTTAAACGATGACAGTTCCTTACAACCACTTCTTCGTGTTGTTGAACTCGGATTGGACGTTATCGCTCTCCGCGAACGAGATAGGTCTAAACCACTTGACCAGGAACTCAGTACACTTGCGTCAAGTAGCTTGATGCCGGGGTTTATTCATTCTTCGCCGGCAATGACGGCCTTGGTTGAAGAGGTTTATAAGATACGCTCGTCAGACGTTACGGTACTGGTCACGGGCGAATCCGGCACTGGAAAAGAGCTTGTTTCGCGAGCGATCCACACACTTTCAAACCGAAAGGATAAGATATTTATCCCATTTAACTGTACGGCTGTTCCCAAAGAGCTTGCTGAGGGGCACTTATTCGGATATAGGAAAGGCGCGTTTACAGGGGCCGTAACGGATTCTCCCGGCATGATACGTGCCGCCGACGGCGGGACCTTATTTTTGGATGAGGTCGGAGACCTCCCTATTGATGTGCAACCAAAACTGCTCCGATTTCTACAGGAAGGCGAGATCCAGCCAATTGGTGAAAAACGCCCGATCAAAGTTGATGTTCGCGTCATCGCCGCCACTAATATGCCCCTTGAGGCGAAAGTAGCGGACGGAACATTCCGGGAGGATCTTTATTATCGATTGAACGTTATAAGGTTGCGCGTCCCGCCACTACGAGAGCGGCGGTCTGAAATTCCGCCTATAGTGAATTATTATGTGAATCATTACTCTTCACGCTTTAACAAGCGGGACATTACATTCACGCCGCAAACCGTCGATCTATTGATGGTTTGTGAGTGGGAAGGAAACGTTCGACAGCTTTGCAATGAGGTGCAAAGAATTGTTGCGAGGGCGGTTGATGGCGAAGTTGTTACGCCAGAGCACTTATCGCCTGAATTGAAACGCTCGGCCAAGCCGCTGGGTCCGCTTCAATTGGGCGGTTATTCGAACGTGATCGCATCGTTCGATCAGCCAATAATGCCGTTCGCTGATTTACGCGAAGGCGGAACACTTGAAGAGGCGGTCTCAGAGCTGGAGATGCAAATGATCAGGACGTCGCTTTCCAAGAATAACTGGAATATATCACGTGTGGCCGGAGAATTGGGGCTCACTCGAAGGGGACTTTATTTGAAGATCGCGCGATATGGCATCCAAAAATCAGCTTAATCATTAGTTTCCAAGGTTATCCAAGGTCATTTTCAAAACGAATATTTTTGTGGATCTCATTTTTTGTTAAGCGATTTAACGACGGGGTTTTTCCAATGAGTGTCTGCCGTTCTACAATGCAATTGTTGTGACAGCTAAACTGCAAGTAACTGAACCTAACGGGCGTTCATGGACGGTTGAACTTTCGCCGTCTGCCTCCTATTCGATCGGTCGTGCTAAAGAAAACGACATTGTTTTGAACGACCGCCGGGTTTCCCGAAAACATGCGTTTTTAGAATCTGAAGGCGATGTTTACAGGCTTATCGACGGTTATTCCGAGGACGGTGTTCTGAAACGAAGCGTAAATCATGTCTTTGTCAACGGATCTCCGGTGCTCGAAAAGGCTCTTTCGAACGGCGATATGATCGTGATCGGAGAAACCAAGTTTCTATTTGAATCTCCAGTTAGTTTTACCGCCGAGCCATCCCTTGATTCAAGCTTCGCTATCCCACCACCTAGGTCAATGATGCCTGCCGCTGCGTATGCGCCGTCAGTGGTAAGAAACGCCCCAACTGTGGCCGAAACCCCGACCGGGTTAAATTTCGACGACAAGCCTCTGGGTCATACTCAACTTCAGATATCTGCGAACGAGATAATCGGGCGCCAGTCACATCTTTCGATCGAATCAGGAATTGCGACTCCTGAGGAGATCAAGGACCTTCGGCGAAAAGCTAAGATGCTTGATCTGCTTTATGAAATGAGCAAATCACTCGGGACAGTTTTTGACCTTGCGGAAATATTTGAGAAGGCAACCGACTTGATCTTCCGTGGTTCACCTGCCGATCGCGTCGTCGCGCTTCTTGCAGATGAAACGATAGACGGACGCATTCTTGATTACAGTCTGGTCCCGGTTGGAGTAAAAACCCGTGATGCGAATATTGAGGCGATAACAGAGAAATTGACGATAAGCCGAACTATCACACTAAAGGTTATGCGCGAAAAGGTAGCGGTCTTGTCCCAGGATGCTAGGACCGACGAACAGTTTCTCGGAGCTGAGTCTATAGTTGCTCAGGGCGTTCGATCGACCATTTGCGCTCCGTTAATAACCGAGTCCAACGTTCATGGCGTGCTTTATGCGGATCGCCTCGATCCTTTTGCAGCCTTTACATCGGATCATCTGGAGTTGATAAGTGCGGTTGCGGCTCAAACGGCCGTAACGGTCGAAACAGTAAAGGCTCATAAAAGATTGGCTCGTGAGGAGGTTGCACGAGCAAACTATAGCCGGTTTATGCCGGAATATGTAGTTAAGCAATTGTTAGACAATCCTGCATCGTTCAAGCTTGGCGGGGTGAATCAGACGATCACGGTGCTTTTCGCCGACATCCGAGGTTTTACAGCATTCTCTGAAAAGGAAAATCCCGAGAAGGTCGTAGCCCTTTTGAATCGCTACTTTTCACTAATGACAGAGATCATTTTCGAGAACGGCGGAACATTGGACAAATTTATTGGTGACGGGTTGATGGCCTTGTTCGGTGCTCCGAACGCTTCTCCGGAAGATGCTTTGAATGCCGTAAAAGCTGCTGTCACCATGCAAAAAAGGTTGATAAAGCTGAATGAGGAGCTGCGTGCTGAAGGATTTGGGCAGATCTCGATGGGCATCGGCCTACACACAGGTGAGGCAACGATCGGATATATCGGCTCGGAAAAGCGATCTGAATACACTGCGATCGGAGATACCGTAAATTTGGCATCCCGACTCGAATCAAATGCAGGAGGAGGTCAGGTCTTGATGAGTGAGGCCACTGCGGCAGCAAGCGGAAATCGTATCCCGGTCACTGAGCGCGAACCGCTGACCGTGAGAAATAGAACTCAGCCGGTAAATGTCTTCGAGGTGCGTTGGGGTTAATGTGTCTTCCCCTAAGATGTTTTTTGAGCGTCGAAATATCTTGGCAGCAGGCCTCGGTTGAGAATATAATCGAACATACATCGACCAACTCTATTTATGCTAAAGATCTCATCGTTGAAAAAGCTTGTAACTGATTCGATGGCTATCGATCTCGGTACGGCCAGCACGATCATCGCCGTAAAGGATCGGGGGATCGTTTTGGACGAACCGTCTTTAGTTGCGATCAATGAATTGACGGAGGAGGTCGTGGCATTTGGCCAGGAAGCCGCGGAAATGGCCGGCCGGGAAGGACGTGATGTAGTCGTAAAGGCGCCGCTGATCGGCGGCGTTGTTGCAGATTTTGAGCGGACGAAAAAGATGCTTGCCCATTTTGTTCGGAAAGCCCGCTCGGGCGGATCGAATATTTCGATACAGGCCGTAATGAGCATGGTTTCGGACGTTACCCATGTTGAGCAGCGGGCACTTCTTAACGCATCGGCTGAAGCCGGGATCGGAAAGGTGTTCATGATGGAAGAGGGGCTTGCCGCAGCTTTTGGCGCCGGCGTTCTTCCTTCGGACAAGCGTTCTTCTGCAATCGTGGACATTGGCGCGGGCACCACGAATGTTGCGATAATCGCGAAAGGAGCCATCGTCCATTCAACCTCTGAGCGTCATGGAAGTAATGAGATAAATGAGGTGATCGCTACACATCTTAGGCGGCATCGCGGTCTGCAAGTTGGCGAAGAGACCACGGAATTTTTGAAGACATCCTTCGCCTCTACATATCTGCCAAGTGACATTGCCAAATCGATCGAAGTACGGGGCCGCGACGTGCAAACGGGAAGCCCCGCGGCCGTCGAACTAACGACTGGCGAGATCTATCCGATCATTGAAGTGATAGTTCGCCGAATTGCCCAGATCGTTAAAGATACGCTTACCGAGTTGCGGCCCGAGGTTGCGGCCGACATTTATGACCGCGGCGTGATCTTGACCGGCGGCGGTTCGCTTTTGGATGGGATCGATCAATATATGCGCTCATTCATCAATTTAGCTGTAACTGTTGCTGATGAGCCGCGATATGCCACAGTCAATGGCCTAGTGAAAATGTTCGAAAATCCTAAATTACTTGAACGAGTATCTAGGAACGAGCTTTCGGTACTGCAAAATGCTGAAATTCCCTTTGAAGCTTGATGCAAGTTATTATCCTGAATCATTTGCCTCCTATTAGACTGGAAGGGTCTAATAAAACAGGACAGAAAAATCTCTTAAGATGGAGAAATGAGAAGATACGATAATGAGTTTAAGAAAGAGGTTATCCGGAAGTACATGGCGGGGCAGACGATCGCGGCGATATCGCGGGAGACTGGGGTAAACGAGAACGTTTTTATCGCTGGAAAAAGGCGATGGTGGTGAACGAGGCGGGCGAGGTTGACCGTGAGAAGCTGGAGATGAGGAAGCGGATTCTGGAGCTTGAGATGGAATGCGAGATCCTAAAAAAGGCCGCACTAATCTTTTCGAGAAACGGGTAAGACGGTACGAGTTCATAAAGAAGATGAGCGGGAAGAATCCGCTGAATCTGTTGTTTGAAACAGCAAAAGTGAGCCGGTCGGCGTATTATGCATGGGCTGCGGGAAAGGCCCGGCGGGAGGTGCGGCAAGCCTCGATCAGGATGGCGGTGAAGGAGAAGTTTTACTTTCACAAAAGGACGTATGGATCGAAGCGGCTGTCGGACGAGTTAAAAGATTCGGGCGTGATGGCCGGGCGATATTTGATCAGACGGATAATGCGGGAGGAAGGGCTTGTGGCGAAGTGCCCGCGAGGCTACAGGCCGCGGACGACTGATTCTCGCACGACGAGCGGTCCGAGCCCGAACCTGCTGAAAGATGTTGAGACACAAGCGCTTGGAGCCGGAGAAGCGATGGTCGGGGACATCACATATCTGCGTTTGAAAGGCGGAGGCTTTTGTTATCTGGCGATGTTTCAGGACGTGCGGACAAAGCGGATCGCGGGCTGGAGCG
>CAZXTS010000013.1:0-28498 GCA_964643745.1 uncultured Chloracidobacterium sp. | reverse complement strand
TATAAATGCCGGTAAATGTCAGAAGGTTCTGCACTTCGGTTTCATTAGTTTTATTCGGTTTTATCGCGATCATAAACGCTCAGACGCAAACGGCGACTCCCGAACCACAACCCCAAACCGCAAGCCCGATAGTTGCTAAGGCACCGACCTCGGCGGAGGTGATGCGCGAACGCATTACAAAGGCTAAGGCTCTGATCGCCGTTCGCAATTACCCGGCGGCGGCTTATGAGCTTGAAAATATTCGCCGCGAGACCAGCGATCCGGCGGTGAATGGCGTAGTCAATGTCCTGCTGATGAACAGCTATCTTGAGCAGGGCGATTACAAACGCGCGGCTGAATTGTTAAAGACCAGTTTCGACAATTACAAGCGAAATAATGCACATGCCGAAGCGCTTTACCAGGCGGTCGCCGGCCAGATAGTGCGCGGTGCCCGCAGCCAGGTCGAGCGATATCGTTCGTTCGGGCTTTTGGTCTCTGACCGCAACTTGCCGCTTGAAGCCGTCCGCGATATCGAAGCGATGCGGGCGATAGTCGAGACCGTCGCCGAGCAGACGAAAGAGCTCATGGCCGAGCCTGCAAAAATTGCGACTGCCGCAGCCCTGCACGAAGAGGCGACCACAACGAGAGCCGCACTGGCCCGCGACGACTACGACGCAAAACGCTGGCGTGACGCCGCAGCAGATTCGCGTGAGCAGATGGCATCCGCGAACAGCGTCGTAAAAAATGCCGTTGACCTGAAGCCGATCGAAACCACCGAACCTTCAGCAGGATCGATCGCCGCAACCAAACAACCCGAAACACCTCCGGCGGATCCGGCGTCCGCCACACCAGTTCCGGTTGCCTCAGCCCCGGTCTCAACTACACCGCCTGCCGCCCAACGCCCTGTGCGAATAGTTGGCGGGACGCCTGAACCACAACCAAGAGAAACGAACGAAAAGCCTGCCGAAACAACGGCCGCAACGCCCGAGACCACCGGACCGGTGACCGTCGGGCCGCTTGTTCCGTTCGCCACGCGGCAGCAGCAGCCTGCGTATCCGGCGACTGCCAGGCAGATGCGTGCATCCGGAGCGGTTCGCGTTGACATTGTGGTCGACGAAACCGGCGAGGTCGAAGAGATCACGAAGATCAGCGGCCACACACTGCTGCAACCGGCGGCTCGCGACGCGATAATGAAATGGCGTTTTCGGCCCTTCAACCGCGATGGCCAAGCGGTGAAAGCTACTGGCTTCGTGGTCTTCAATTTCTCGCTTTGATCTTGTTATTGATTCCGAATGGGTTAATTAGAACTTCACGGGGCAACAAAATTATAAGTAATTTCACCCGATACTCTTATCGACTTGCCTTTGCGCGAAGTAGGACTAAATTTCGACTTGCACGCCGCCTGTCTAGCGGCGTCTTGGAGTTCGCGAGGACCGTTGACCGCCCCGGCCGAAACGATCTTGCCATTCTCGTTGATCAACACTGAAACACTGACCGTACCTGAGACGCGCTTCGAACGCGCAGACACCGGATAGACAGGTTTTGCAAGCGAAAGTGCCCTGCCGTTCAGTACACCACCTTCTATTATGGTTGGCTCGTTTGTCGTTTTGGTGGCTTCGAGTTCGCGCCTCCGCATCATCTCTTTGTATGCTCTGCCAATACGATAATTAACTCCGATCTCTGCCTCTGACGGCTTACCATTTCTAATGGCCGGTGTGAATTTTGCTCTCATCATAACAGATTCCGCCTATTTGATAACCTCTTTGATCTCGGCTAATGGCCTTTTGCCAACGCATGGCCACTCAGGCCCGGCGAATACACGGGCACTTTTGACCGTTCCTTCTGCGGCAACACTTACTAGCAGGAGCAATGTCCCGTCGACACCAGCGGCGACGGCCTTCTCTGATAGAACAAACTCGGGTGCCTCGATCAACTTCGGTTCCGAATCTGGCAACGCCGCTGTTTGGGCCTTCTGGATGTTTGGCAGTAGAAAGAGAATTGATATCAGAATTGAAAGTTGTAACCCGTTAACTCGAGCAATAAAACTATTGGCACTCATTAGAAAAGCATTTTACAAAAACTCCATCTATCTATGGTAACTTTTAATTTTTGCTTATGAAACTCCGCTGGCGATTTGGCGTTCTGGCCGGGATATTCCTTGCGATATTTTGTCTTTACCCGCAGATGAAGATGGCATATCTGCGCGGCGGCGAATGGAACGGGCATTACGCGTATAACGACATTGACGAGGTCGCCTATGCCTCGTACGTTCGTGCTTTGATCGACGGGCGGCCGCGGAAGAACGATCCGTATTCGGGCCGCGACCATACGGCCGAAGCTCCGCAGCCCGAATCGCTGTTTTCAATTCAATTTGCCGCACCATTTACGATTGCGATCCCGGCCCGCATATTCGGTATCGGCACGCCCTGGGCGATGACCATTGCTGGTGCGGTTGCCGGATTTTTGGCGGCACTGGCGGCATTTTGGTTTCTGGGCCGGTTGACCGGCGACAATTGGTACGCGATGGCGGCCGGGCTTGGCGTGTTCGCCTTTGGAACTCTTGCCGCCGGCGAAGGCGCGGTTTCAGAGATATTCTTTGACGGATTTTCGTATCCCTATTTCCCTGGTTTTCGGAGATACATACCCGCACTCGGCATGCCCGCGTTCTTTGTGTTTATCGGACTTGTCTGGAAGATCGTAAACCGGCAATCGCCGGCAGGTGACGACGCCGGATCTGTAGAAAACCGGATACAGGCGACCGGTCACATTATTCTTGCCATCGCGGCGTTCGCTTTTTGTGTTTACACATATTTTTATACCTGGACAACGGCGGCGGCTTTTCTCGGATGCGTATTTCTTGTTTGGCTTATCGAGCGGCCTGAGGGCTGGAAGGAAGATATCAAACGGCTGTCGATAGTTGCCGCCGGGTGCATCGTGTCGCTGCTGCCTTACGCATATCTGCTGTCGCAGAGGGGCGAGACGATGGACCACGTGCAGCTCCTTGTTTACACCCGAATGCCGGACTTTTTCCGTTTTCCGGAATATGTGAGTTTCGCCGTTTTGCTAATGATCATCGCCGGGCTGGCGTTCAAATTGTTCGAGTTGAAAGATCGTGCCGTGCTGTTTTTACTCTCATTGGCGTTGGTCGCTTTCGTTGTTTTTAATCAACAGGTGATAACGGGCCGTTCGCTCCAGCCGATCCATTATCAGGTGTTTATTGGGAACTATGTTGCGGCACTCGCGGTGTTCGTTGCGGTCGGCCTGCTCTGGCGATCGAAACTCGGGCAAGGGCGGACGAGTGTGAAGATCATCAGTTCGGCGGTTTTTGCCTTGGCGATATTCTGGGGATTTGTCGAATGTCATTACACGGTTCGTGTGCTTGATGAAGCTAATATCGAACGCGATAAAGCGCTCCCGGTCGCGAAACGCCTTGAGGAGCTTGCCAATCAGTTTCCCGATCCGCATCGTACGACAGTGCTGTCTTTCGACGGTATCTTTGCGGACGATATGCCGAGCGTCGCACCGCAGAATATTCTATGGGCAAGGCACCAGCACGTTTTTGCCGGATTGTCGTGGGAAGAGAGCAAGGAACGCTATTATCAGCAGCTCTATTATTCCGGGGCGACCGAGAAGACGCTCGATTGGCTGCTAAAGAACGATTTTGTTTCGCAGATCGCTTTGTTCGGCTGGGGCAGACACACGGACCGATTGAGCGTTGATTCAAAGCCGCTGACCTATGGCGAGATCAATGTCGAAGTAAAGCGGTTCGGCGAATATGTTCAGAACTTCTCGCGTGAGAATGCCGCGAGGCCGATCGTACATTTTGTGGTAAAACGTGCATCGGACGATGTTGACCTTTCAAATCTTGAACAATGGTATGAACTCGGCGAGGGCGAATCGATCGGGGAACATATCTTGTACCGTCCGCAGCTGCGATAAAACAAAAAGGCCGCCTTTTAAAGACGGCCAAGGGATGTATTGCTAATTCGAATTCCAGTAAATGCTTTTTAGGCTGCTAAGAGGTCATTGGACGTTTCCGCAAAAACGCGTCGTCCGTTTATGGCATCGTCGATGATCTCACGGACAGCCGAAGCGTCCGGATTCACGTCCATTCGCGCACATGCACGAAGATGCCTGATAATCCCCTCGGTTGCGATTTCGACACAGTCTTCGCTCAATTTTGAAAATCGGCGTGCTTGTATGTGATCGATCTGCAGGATCCTGTCCTGCAAGGTCATTGGTTTAGCTGCTGCCACTTATTAATCTCCTCGCGTATTTTTTTACGTCTAGATCAATTGAGCCCTGAACAAAAAAAGGCGAAAAAACGAATGTTCACGCATTAAAAGCTAGAAACAGACATTCGCTCAAACAGATCAGGGGCCTCAATGTAATAGAATGTTAACAGAAACGTTCGCCAATGTCATCAACTTTTTTTGCAGATTGTGATTTTTTTCTCAAAATAGCGCGGAATACAAAAATGCCGACAAAACACAGGTTTTATCGGCATTTGGCTAAACTAAGACTCAGCGGCTGAGGAATTAGGCAACGGCATCTTTGATCGCTTTGCCAAGTCGGAACTTTACGGTGGTCTTTGCCGGGATCTTGATTATAGCTCCGGTCGCCGGGTTTCGGCCGTCGCGGGCCTTGCGGGTGGCTTTTACAAGTTTTCCAAAGCCGGGAACAGCAAATTCGCCGTTCGTCTTAACTTCCTTTGCTGCAAGTGCTGCCAACGAATCAAACAGGCCTTTAACGTCCTTTTTGTTCATTCCGCTTGTTTCAGCCAAGCTGTTGATGATCTCCGTTTGTGTCATTCGAGCCATATTTTTGTGGTTAACCTCCAAGGGATTTGATGTAAAAAAATCTTCTGTGAAATAAACTGCGAGCGGATAGCAAAACTCGTCAGCAAGCCCGGGCGTCTTTGTCAGCCTAATGGTCGGGGCGGCAAGATTCGAACTTGCGGCCTCTCGCTCCCAAAGCGAGCGCACTACCAGGCTGTGCTACGCCCCGTGAATCACCCAGAACAAGTGTCGAATTCTACAAGTGAAATTAGCCAAGGTCAAGTCAAACGTCCGTAAAATCAAGAAGAAATCGAAGAAAAGTTTGTGAAGCCCGCGCCCGATGGCTTAGATCTGCCTTTACGCCTTCCGGCAATTGACCCAAAGTCTGCTCTAAGCCCTCCGGAATGAAAATCGGGTCGTAACCGAAACCGCCATCGCCGACGGGCTTTTGCGCGATCGTTCCGCGGCATTCATCTACGCATGAAAAGAGGGTCTTTCCTTCCGGAGAAGCAAAGGCGATCGCGGCGACATAACGAGCCGAACGCGCCGGTCCTTGTGCACCGCGGAGCTTATCAAGAAGAAACATCATCCGTTCCGCATCAGACATTCCGCTGCCGCCGTAACGTGCAGAATAAACGCCCGGCCCGCCGTTCAAGGCCGCGACCTCCAGTCCGGAATCATCTGCCATCGCAAAGTGTCCCGTTTGCCTCGCATATGCCGAAGCTTTTATCTGAGCATTCTCAACAAACGTCGTTCCCGTTTCCGGCACATCGATAATGCCATGGAAAGAGTTCAGACTTTCCAGAGGCACTTGGCATTCAGAGAGAAGCGAACGAAACTCCCTCAACTTACCCGGATTGCTTGTGGAGATCACGATACGATCGATCTTCATCAACGGTTGACCCTCAACAGATAAACGACATCAAATGGCGGCAGAGTTCGGTTGGCCGTATTCTGCTGCCTCGTAAATTATTATTGCCAAAGCGGTTCACTAAAGTGTATAAAAGAAGTGGCTCAAATTCCACGAGCCGCTCGTCCCGCAACCAATTCTTAAGGAGAAATTATATCTTGACCCCGACAGTTTCAAGCCAACCTGTTTTTGTACCTGGCACTATCTACAACGGAGCCGTGATCGACATTCGTATGCTGGATGAAGCGGGTCCGCTGGACGCTCGGGCCACAGCTTACGAATTAGGATTGTGGCTGGCCGGGCTTGATTCATTGGTTTCAACCTTTGACCGGTTGTTCACTGATCAGCCCACGACCTTGCCTGACTCAAAGCACTGGTATAAGGCGATACGGCTTGCCCGATCTGGCCTGCTCCGATGCTCCGAGCTGTACTATCTTCTCCGTGCGGCGAACACCGATGAATTGCCGGATACGGCCCTGCTTGTAGATGTTGCCGATCTGATCCGCGATTCGCTGTCTTCGAACGAAGCGCTTACTCGTGCCGGTGTTATTCGACCCGACGGATGGCGAGTTTGGCGTGAGGAATTGGCATCGCGACTTTCGAGATCGGTGGGAGCATGGCATTTTATGTCTATCGCACGCGGTGCCGACATTGATGTGCTTCCTGAACCGATCCGCGAACTGATCACGCCCGGTTCTGTAACCTCGATCGAGGTCGCCGAACTTTGCGGGATAATGCGTGAATTCGCTTCGATACATCAGGCTCTCGAGGTGGTAGGGCGAATGTTGCGAAACGACGATCCGCTGAAGCCGACTCTTCTTATATTTGCCTTCGTTTACGAACGGACACAAACGCTGATCGCCCAGATAAACAATCGTTTAGCGAGCGAGAAAGATGAAGAGTCAGAATTCTTCATCGCACTCGACGGAGCTTCCTATTCGGCATCGATGGAGATAAGAAAGGCATTTAGCCAGGAACTATCAAAGGTTGTCGGCGTCCGGCCGGCACATCTTGTTTACGCTCACATAGAGGTGGCACATTCGCTTCTGTCGGCGGGATTTGAGGAAGTTATTGCCAGCTTCGCACGTTCCATGAAGCCGGAGATCAAAGTCTCCGATCTATTCGCAAGTTTCAGAACGAAACTCGAACAGTCGCTGATACTTCGTTCTGCGCTGGCAAAGACCCTAAGGGCCGTAAAAGCAGCAGAGGAAGAACCCTCCAAATCTGAGATAGTGAATATGCGAAACATGGTAGAACTGTTCAACCATGAAGCGTTCCATTTTCTCTATTACAAGGACAAGGAAACAGTAGAGCGATTTACCGAAGAAGTTCAGTTCACGGTCGATCCGAAAGATCTCGTTCCGATACTTCACCGGTTTGGAGCGTATCTGGAAACACTCTTAGCCGCGGTCTCAATGCGAGCAGTCCTTGCCGAACATCCGTTTGAGGACGAAGCTTAATTTTGCCGCCTATTGTGCACGAAGCGTCGAAAGCGGCTTTTTGAATAGAACGTCAAAACTAGCCGCCGCCCCGACAAGCATCACAACCAGCGTTGTCACGACGATCCCTGCGAGAAGCAAGAGCGGGTCGAACGTCCAGGCAATATTTAAAACAAAGAAGCTGACGGCCCACGAAAGTATCGCGGCAAAACCGGCGCCGATGATCCCGGCAAGCAGACCAAGAATTCCGTATTCTCCGAACAGTATCAAAATCAGCGACGCCCGCCGTGTCCCGAGCGTTTTCAATATCGCGTTCTCATAGATGCGTTGTGATTTTGTCAGCGCGATCGAACCGATAAGTATCAGAACACCCGCAAGTATCACAAAGCTGCCGACGAACGATATCGCCAAGACAAAGTTATTTATCAGTTTTTGAACCGTCGTGATAATGTCTGCGACGTCGAATACCTGTACATTTGGGAAGCGGTCGAGGGCCTGACGCTGGAGCCGCTGCCGTTCGGTCGGGCCGACACGGCTGACGACGGTCGAAGCAAAGCTTTGCGGAGCCGATTCGAGCACGCCCGGAGCGAATACGAAAATAAACACCGTTCGAGTGTTCCGCAGATCGATATTACGAATGCTGGCAACACGCGCGGTCAGCTTTCGCCCTGAGATGTCAAAGGTGATCGAATCGCCGGGAACTATTTTTAATCTTTCGGCCATCGACTCTTCGACTGAGACCTCCGGCACGTCCGAGCCCTGTTCGCTCCACCAGCGGCCGGCGATCAGGTTCTCGTTCGAATCAAGGGTTTGCCGATAGGTCACGGCAAATTCGCGCCCGATCTGGCCTTGCTGCTGCCGAACCTCAGGGTTGCCGAAATCGATCGGTTTACCGTTAACAAAAGCGATACGTGCCCGGACGGTCGGCGTGGTCTCCGGCTTTTCGCCTATGCTATTCTCAATCAACGCCGCCAGATCGTCCTTTTGGCTTTTTTGGATATCTACGAAAAAGAGCGTCGGCAGGCGTTGGTTCCGTGTGAAATCGAATTCACGGACGAGATTGGTCTGAAGCGATTGCACCGCCAAGACCACGAACGCTCCCAGGCCGACCGCAAGCAGGATTATCCGCGTCTGATTTCCGGGCCTGTATAGTGAATTGACAGATTGACGAAATTCGAATGAGCCCACCGATCTGAAGCTGCGAAGAAGCTTGGTCAAAACGATAGCAGCCGCATAAAGGAAAAGCGAAGTTAGGCCCAGTCCGACGAGGAAAAAGACACCGACCAACACCGAACCCGCTTGCCAAACTGCGAGGCCGAGCAATCCGGCGAGGCTTCCGGCGCCGATCAGCCATTTCACCGGATCAAGCCGACGGAGACTCGCATTGTTCTCATCCCGCAACAGCAGTCTTGGCTTTATATTGCGAACCTGAAGCAGCGGAAGCATCGAAAATAAAACTGATATCAGAACACCGAGCAGAAGGCCTTGCCCCGCCGTCGAGAGGCCGACCGTATAAGACATTTTCTCCGGCAGATCTTCGGCAAACCGGCTCTGAACGAACCAAAGGCCGAACTGTGCAAGCAACACGCCGAACGAGCTTCCGATCAGACCGAGCGTCAATATCTGCAGAAGATAAACGGCGATAATGCGATTGCCGCTCGCGCCCAGACATTTCAGAACTGCAACGGTCTTCCGCTTTTGTTCAACGAACGCCCGCGAAACATTCCAGACACCGACGCCGCCGAGCACAAGGATCAGTAATCCGGTAAGCGCCAGATAATTCTCAGTCCGGGCAAACTGTTCTCCAAGGCGTTCCTGTGTTTCGCGATAGGACTGAACGCGGAGATTTGTGCCTTTGAGCGCTTCGCGGAGTTCGCGAACCAACGCGGTCGGGTTGTCGGATGTTCGGTAGAGGATCGCGTTTCGGACGCGGCTGGCGTTTCTTGTAATGCCGGCGACCTCGAACGCTCTTTTCTCAACGAAGACCCTCGCACCGAGCCGAAACCCGCTCGAGCCGCCCGGTTCCTGGTCGAAGCTGGCACGGATCTCGAATTCGCCCTCGCCGATCTTTATCGTATCGCCGACCTTTACCGCGAGATCTTCCAGCAGAATGCGGGCGACCACGGCTCCTTTGTTCTCAAGTATCGAATGATCGAACGGCTTGCCGCCATCCAACTGAAAGTCGCCGACCAGCGGGAACGGCGGTTCAACTCCTTTTAATTCGACAAGCCGGACACGTTCGTTCGAAGGATCGGCCGGGAGGGCCATCGACGAAGTGTTTATCGTCTCATTTCGGTCTTCGACGATCCCTGAACCATCGATCACCTCCTGGACCTTTGCAAGATCGGCAGGCGAGAAATCTCCGGTCGAGCGGATCTCGAGATCGGCGGTCATAAGGGCACGAGCGTCAGTTCCGACCGCCCGTGTCAAATTCTGTATCAGTGAACGCAAAGCCACGACCGACCCCACTCCGAGCGCGATGCAAAGAAAAAAGAAAAGAAGCCGCCGCCATGATGAACGGATCTCGCGGATCGTCAGATTGAGGATAAACTTCATTTATTCAATTCGTCGGAGACCACCTGTCCGTCGCGAAGAACTACCTGCCGCTGAGCCAGCCGTGCCAATTCCTGATCGTGCGTAACCAGCACAAGGGTCACATCGTTCTGCTTATGAAGATCGGTCATTAGTTCAAATATGTGGTGCCCGTTCTTTGAATCGAGATTTCCGGTCGGTTCGTCGGCGAGCAAGATCTTGGGCTCGTTTGCGAATGCACGTGCGATGGCAACGCGCTGTTGTTCGCCGCCCGAAAGCTCTGAAGGATAATGATGGCCGCGGCTGGTCAGGCCGACGTCGCTTAACAAGGCCTCGGCTCTTTCCCTTGCGTTCGAGCTGCCGCGTATCTCGAGCGGAATAAGCACGTTCTCAAAGGCTGTCAGACTCGGGATCAGATGAAACGATTGAAAGATGAAACCGATCTTGCTGCTGCGGAGATCGGCAAGGCCGTCCTCGCTCATCGTGGTTATTTCGTCACCGTCGATGTTTATCGTGCCCGTTGTTGGCGAATCGAGCCCGGCCAGCAGGCCAAGCAATGTAGATTTACCGCTGCCGGACGCACCTGTAAGTGCAACGAACTGTCCGCCGGGGATCTCGAGCGAAACATCTGAGAGAATGGTGAGGTCCTCGGTTCCCGAACGGACGGTTTTGGTAACTTGCTCGATTGTTATCATCTTTTAGGCGATCTGGTCGAAATTTGCATAGAAAGCAGTTGGCAAAAGGTTCTATTCGTCAACGAATGCCAATAGGATTGCATCATATGAACAGTTAAACTAAAAATGCGTTAATTCTTTGTATGCGGCAATTTAATTCTATATTCACTGTTTTTGTCCTGTTGATCCTGGCGATATACTCCGCAGCGTGCGGTTCGTCTAGCTTTGCCGGAAAGACATACGACGTCGATCGCCCTTTGGTTCTCCCGGACGCTGTCGAGGCTCGTCCGAAGATCGTAGCATTTGGCGACAGCCTGACAGCGGGTTTCGGATTGGCTGAGATCGAATCGTATCCGTTCCTGCTGCAGCAGCGGCTGGACAGCGAAGGGCTGAAGTTCGAGGTCGTAAATGCAGGCGTCTCCGGTGACACGAGCCTTGGCGGATTGGAACGTATCGATTGGGTCCTCGAACAGGAAAACGTGGAGGTGCTGATACTTGCACTCGGTGCGAACGACCTGCTTCGCGGAATTCCTGTCGAGAAAATGCGAAACAATCTGGACGGGATAATTAGGAAAGCCAAGCAGAAGAACGTCAAGATATTGCTTTGCGGAATGCTCGCCCCGCCGAGCATGGGTGCGGAATATCAACGCGAATACACCGCAGCGTTTCCTGATCTTGCAGATAAATACGATGTAGCTTATCTTCCGTTCCTTTTGGAAGGCATCGCATTACAGCGGGAACTTAATCAGGCAGACGGAATTCATCCGAACGCGGAAGGCACGCGGTTGATGACGGAAAATATTTACAAGGAACTGAAACCACTGTTGGCAGAATAAACAAAGCCAAAACGAACGAGGGGCATGTTGATGAAAATTGGTGTAGTGCGAGGATTTTTGCTGATGGCCTTGATGGTTGTCGCCGCGCAAGCGAACGCTCAGGATCAGGTGAACGCAGAGAAAGTTGAGTTCGATATTCCGCGGGGAGTTCAACTGGCGGAAGAATTGTCGGACGAGGCTGACCTCAAGCAGATCAATATCAAGATCTTTGACCGCGAGTCGATAAAGTTCAAAATTGGCCCGGACGCATACAAAGAGAAAGAGGAGCTTGCGACGAGACCCGACGACGATGAACCACCTGTTCAGCAGAAAAACGATTGGTATGTCCGTCCGGACGGAAAGACCCGAGCAAGACGATATGTGTACAGCATAGTCGGCCCGGTCGCTCTGGTGCGGTACACGATGGTCGCAGGTGTTCTCACAGGCCGTAATGCTCCGCGTGAATGGGGCGGCAAATGGAAAGGTTTTGCAGGTCGCTTTGGATCGAATATAGCAGAGAATGCGATCAATAATTCCGTAAAGTATGGTCTCGATGAAGCTCTGAAAGTTGACAGCAGATATTATTTGAGCCGCAACCGAAGCGTTTCCGCCCGTATGCGAAATGCCGTTTTTTCAACTGTTATGGCCCGAAATGTTAATGGCGACCGCGTCTTTGGTTTACCCAAGATCGCCGGACAACTTGCCGGGAATGTTATTTCGGCGTCCACATGGTATCCCGAACGATACGGGATCAGCCACGGACTAAAAGGGGCGGCGATCGGCTTGGCCGTAGATGCGGGTGTTAGCCTGTTCAGGGAGTTCATTTGGAAAAAATAGTCGGATAGTTGGCCAAACACCCCCCCAACTCTTATGAACATCACACATCTGGAATGTGCGCTTTGCGGGCTTCGACACAAAGCAGGCGTCTTGCAGAATCTTTGCACGGAATGCGGCAAGCCGCTGCTGGTTAGATATGACCTGGCGAAAGCGGGGGAAACGCTCACCCGCGAATCGCTCGGTTCTCGCGAAAGCTCTTTGTGGCGTTACAGCGAAGTGCTGCCGGTCGCGGATCCAGCAAACATCGTTTCATTTGGCGAAGGCTGGACACCGCTGCTGAAAGCCGAACGGCTCGCCGATTCGCTTGCGATCCCGCTCAAACTTTACATCAAAGACGAAGGTCAAAATCCTACCCAAAGTTTCAAGGCCCGGGGAATGACCGCAGCTATTTCGATGGCGAAGGAACTTGGCGTGATGAAGGTCGCTGTTCCATCGGCAGGCAACGCAGCAGGCGCAATGGCAGCTTATGCGGCTCGTGCCGGAATGGAAGCATTTATCTTTATGCCCGCCGATACCCCGCGAGCGAACGTCATCGAATGTGAACAGACAGGTGCAAATGTAACGCTTGTTGACGGGCTGATAACTGACTGTGGAAAGATCGTCGCCGAGCGGAAAGAAGCCGAAGGCTGGTTTGACGTTTCAACCCTCAAAGAGCCTTACCGGGTCGAAGGCAAAAAGACGATGGGCTATGAACTCGCCGAGCAAATCAATTGGGAACTGCCGGACGTAATTCTATATCCAACAGGTGGTGGGACCGGACTGATCGGGATGTGGAAATCCTTCGACGAAATGGAACAGATGGGCTGGATCGGATCGAAACGTCCCAGAATGGTCTCCGTTCAATCTTCCACCTGTGCGCCGATCGTGCGAGCTTTTCATAACGGCGAACGGTTTGCCGAAGAATTTGAAAATGCGGCGACGGTCGCCTCGGGCCTTCGGGTTCCAAAAGCTATCGGCGATTTTTTGATACTCGATGCGCTTCGTGCATCCGGCGGGACGGCTATTGCGGTATCGGACGAGGAACTCGTGGCGGCCGTGAAAGAGATAGGAGCGGCCGAGGGCATCTTTACAGCACCGGAAGGCGCGGCGTGTTTACCCGCATTGCGGAAAATGATCGATGAAGGAATGATCGACGCGAACGAGACGGTCGTCTTGTTCAATACCGGAGCAGGCGTAAAATATCTCGAGGCATTTAATTAGTTCGTTACGGAAAATGGGCGTAAGCGAGAAAATAAGAGGTTTTGGCGAACTCTGGCAATTCGATAATCGGTTCGAATTGATCTTTTCGCGGTTGTTCCGACCCGGACGATCGCAAATTATCTACAAATACAGAGGCATTGAGTTTTTATCCGATCATTCGGCCGGCGATGCGAATGGAGCACGCGCGGTGCTTGCAACGGATATGTATCGAAAGCTTCTGGCGAAAATGGATCTGCCGGAAAAGGTCTCTGTACTCGATATCGGTGCAAACAACGGCGGTTTCCCGCTTCTGCTCGCGTCAGAGCGATACAAAATAGATCGCCTGCTTTCGATCGAATTGAATCCAAAAACTTTTGACCGGCTGAATAGTAATATTGCGCGAAACTTTGGCCCTGAGGCCGAATGTGTTAACGCTGCGGTCTGCGGCTATGCGCGTGCGATCCATTTTTCCGAAGGTTCAGCCGGAACGTCGGACAATATTTATCAGGCTGAAGGCAGCGGCCTGCAGATCGAAGGCATAACGCTGAATGATGCGATCGAGCGGGTCGGTGCCGACAAATTAGATATCTGCAAAATGGATATCGAAGGCGCCGAGTTTGAGATCTTTGCGAGCGGAAATGCAGGGCACCTGACGCGATGCAATTACTTGCTTATAGAGATCCATCATTATCCCGAACCGGATAAGAATCGAGAGATCGTTCGCAGAGCGATAATGGAACTCGGTTTTAATGAGGTCGATCCGCCGCCGAACGACGACGAACATCACGTACATCTTTTCCAGAATATAAAAAATGCGGGCCGATCTGATCAGCCCGCGTAGAGTTGTGCTGGTAAATGCAACTTCAGCCTTAAATGCGGCGCCCGCGAATAAGGTCAATGATAAGTACTACAACCGCTACCACAAGCAGTACATGGATGAGGTTTCCGATCGCTGCACCGCCAAACCCAAATCCCAAAGCCCATAAAACTAAAAGAATAATCACTATTTTCCAGATCACTTTTGTCTCCTTCCTATTTTAAAACTGTGTATCGTTTTGATTCAAATTTCTGCTGACAAAACTCATTAGTGCAACGCATGTGCCAAGCCCCGGCCGTCTGATTTGCTAGCTAGAATTACGTAAATCTGCTAAAATCCGGCTTCTTTAGGTTAATTTTATGTTTAGTGACAACTTCAGACGTGGCGAAGGAAAAGGCAAAGGCCGAACCGGATCAAAGGCGGCTTCAAAGCTGGCGGATATCGGCTGGAAGGCTTTTCAGGCTGTAAATACGGCTTTGCCTGAAGGCAAGTCCATTCAGCCGGCGTGGGCCGCGGAGCCTCTGCTCAAGTCCTATGAACGAACGGCACCGCCGCTTGGATTTCCGCGCGAGACCGACAGCCTTTGTCCTGCTTGCGTGAAATCGGTTAGAAATGGCGTGATCTCCGGCGACATTCCGCTCGATATTTTGATGAATTCGCATCCGGGCGAGATAAAGGCGCAGATCGTCGAAGAAGACGGTCAGGTACTGATGAGGAAGACGTGTCCAACACACGGCGAGTTCGTCGATGTGCTCGCCACAGACGCGAAATTTCTCCAACGGATCGAGGATCTTTTCTTCGGCCGGGATTTCAAGTCCGCCGAAGATTCGCATGTCCATCAACACGGAACGAGCGATATCAAATTCGGCCGCGGTGCAGTGCTTACGGTTGACCTTACGAACCGCTGCAACATGATGTGCAATCCATGTTTTATGGATGCGAATCAGGTCGGTTATGTTCACGAGCCGACCTTTGAGGACATCAAGGCGATACTTGATCGGGCCATATCATTCAAACCGCGCCGACAGATCATTATTCTATTTTCAGGCGGCGAACCGACTCTTTCTCCGTTCTTCCTGGATGCAGTTGCATACGCAAAGAAGATCGGATTTTATCGAATACTTGCCGCGACGAACGGCATTCGTTATGCCGAGGATATCGAGTTCGCAAAGGCCGCTAAAGAGGCCGGACAGCATGGTGTTTATCTTCAATTCGATGGAATGAATGAAGAGGACAACAAGCATCGCGGTGTCGGAAATCTTTTCGATGTAAAGCTCAAGTCGATCGAAAATCTGGCCGAGGTCGGGATCAAGGTCACGCTCGTGACAACCATCGTCAATTCCTGGAACAACCAAGGCATTGGCTCTATCGTAAAGTTTGCTGCGGAGAACATTGACAAGGTTCAGACCATCGCGTTTCAACCGGTCTCATTCACGGGCCGCGATGAGGACGTATCTGACAAAGACCGGATCGAACAGCGATACACGCTCGCCGGAATGACGCACGATCTTAAGGATCAGCTCGGCGGCGTACTTGAGCCGATGCGCGACTGGTTCCCGTTGTCTTCATATTCAGCCTTCACAAGCGTGATGGATATGCTTCAGGGAGCCGATGCACCCTGGGGTTGGTCGTCGTGCAATTGCCATCCGAATTGCGGCATATTTACGCTGATGGTAGTGAACAAAAAGACGAACGAAATGAAGTCGCTGTTTGAGTTCTTCAATTACGAGCAGTTTATGAAGGACGTGGCGATGATCACCGATACAGCACGAGGCAAAAAGCTAACGATGGCGCAGCTCGGCATGGCGATAATGCGCAATTACGACGCCTCGCGTGCGCCGGAAGGCTTTCCGATCTCGCAGATCATCAATCTTTTCAAGCCGTCGTCGGCATCATCGAACAGCGACCGCAACGACCGTATGCAGGTCGAGAAGAAGGACGACGACATCTGGCGCGTGTTGTGCGTTGAGGGAATGTGGTTCCAGGACCTGTTCACCTATGACTTCCGCCGAACGGAAATGTGCGTTATCCCGTATGGCACGCAGGAAGGCGAGATCAGCTTTTGCGCATACAACACCGGCGTCGGTTGGCGGCAGATCATCGAAGAAATGCACAAGACCGCCTCGCTTTCCGAATGGTACACGGAACACGGGCGCCATGCAGTTTATGCAAAAGGCAAAGAGGTTCCCGGGATCGGCAAGACGCGCAGCTTAAGCCTTCCGATCATCGCAAAGGTGCTTGAGGAAGATATCGACAAACCTTTGGTAACGCCTTATCTCGTCGTTGCGGCGGAACCCGAAACAACGGCCTCCGGTCGTTAGGCAGGTTCCGATCGTTTGTGAACTTTGAAGTTACTCCCGCGCGAACGGTCAGGCACAATTCAATAGGAGTAGGTTCAATGATCAGAAACGTCCTCGTTTTTATTTTCGTTGTTTTGGTTTTGGTTGCGGCAGTATTTTTGCTGCCCGAGGATCGAACCGGCGCCGAGGCTCGATCGCCCGAACCGATATTCCACAACGACGAGATAAGGTCTCTCGGTTTTAGAACCGTAAACGATATTGAAAGCTCGCGGCGTGCATTCGCCGGCTACAATGAGATCACCTTTCCCGGATCGAATACGAGGGTCTTTACATGGACCGGTGCGGATCGTAATGCGGCTGCGTCTGACTTTTACGCTATAAGCCTTAACGGAAAAAGCCTTGCGAAAGTGGCCGAGGCCGAGCCGTTATTAAAACTTCGCTATGCAGAGTTTGACCCGCTAAAAGGCCAGCCTGATGTCCCCGAAGAACTCTCCGCACGATCGACTGCGGGAAAACATGCCTATATCGTTCAGTTCGTCGCGCAGCCGCTTGAGGAATTCAGAGCGGCTCTTCGAGATATCGGCGGACGGATCTTTATCTATCTTCCTGACAATGCATATATTGTGCACCTCGATGGCGAACAGGCGGCTCAAGTTGCAGAACTTCCCTTTGTTCGATGGATCGGCCGGTATCAGCCGGCATATAAGCTTGACGAAACGATAGGCCGCGAGCTTTCGGCAGGGCAGCTAAAACCGCGGCGTTACAACATAATGGTGCTCGAACGCGGGCGGACAATGCAGAATGCGTTGCGCGGTCGCATAGTATCGATTGGTGGTACTGTTCATGGCGGCGAAGAGCAAGGGTTTCGCATTGAGGCGACGTTGGATAACGAACAATTGCTTGACGTTCTGTACAACGAAGATGTCCTGTTCGTGGATGAATGGTCGGCGCCCGAGATGGATATGGACATAGTCCGCTCTACTGGCGGTGCAAATTTTGTCGAAAGCACAGCCGGTTTTCGCGGTGAGGGCGTTCGCGCAGAGGTGATGGATAACGGCCTCAGGCAGACTCACAATGACTTTAATTCTGGTTTGCCACCGATAATACATAATTCGTCAAACACAAATGAGTCGTCGAATCATGGCACGTCAACCTACGGAATAGTTTTCGGCCGCGGAACCACGAATTCTGCCGGACGAGGAATGATGCCGGAGGCCCAAGGAATCTTTGCTGATTACGATTTCCTGGGATCAGGCCGCTATGCTCACACGAACCGATTGGTCAATCCGCCCTATAATGCTGTTTTTCAATCGAATAGCTGGGGAAGTTCGCTAACCACAAGTTATAACACGATCTCAGCCGAACTTGACGACATCCTATTTATCAACGACATTGTGCTTCTTCAATCTCAAAGCAACGCAGCCTCGACAAGTTCAAGGCCGCAGGCTTGGGCAAAGAACGTGGTCTCGGTCGGCGGCATCCGGCACTATAATACCGCCGGCTTTAACGACGACAGGTGGGCGAATGGCGCGAGTACCGGCCCTTCAGCCGATGGCAGGATCAAACCGGATCTATCACATTTTTACGACAACGTGTTTACCACACGCTTCGGCAGCGATACGGACTATACTTCCTCCTTTGGCGGGACAAGTGCGGCAACCCCGATAACGGCCGGGCATTTCGGCATCTTTTTCCAGATGTGGCACAACGGCATTTTCGGCAATCCTGTTGGAGCGACGGTCTTTGACAGCCGCCCGAAAATGAGCACGGCGAAGGCAGTGATGATCAACACCGCGATCCAGTGGGACATGACCATCGCCGGAACCGATATCACGCGTGTCCGACAGGGCTTTGGCCGGGCAAATGTTGAAAATCTCTACAATCTCCGCAACAAGATGCGGATCACAAATGAATCGGACGTACTGACAAATCTCCAAACCCGGAGTTATATCGTAAACGTTCCCATTGGATCGACCGACCCCTTGAAGATAACGCTTGTCTATACCGATCCGATGGGTAGTCCGGGAGCCTCTCAAGCGCGGATCAACGATATTTCGCTTCGTGTCACCGCTCCGGGCGGGGTGGTCTATTGGGGTAACGTAGGACTGAATGGAAGCGGAATGTGGTCAACTTCTGGCGGCTCGGCAAATACGGTCGATACTGTCGAGAATGTTTTTATTCAGAATCCGACCTCGGGCCCATGGACTATCGAGGTGATCGGTTCGGCGATAAATCAAGACGCACGCCCCGAAACGCCGGCAGTCGTCGATGCGGATTTTGCTCTTGTTGTGAGCGGTGTTTCGTTTGCTGCACCGACATCGGCAAACGTTTCCGTTTCAGGAAGGGCCGCGAATGAAAGCGGCATGGGAATTCGCGGTGCCCTAATTACGCTCACGGATAGCGAGGGGAACCAGAGATTCGCATATACCAGTTCGTTCGGATATTTTTCGATCGATGAGGTTGCCGCCGGCCGCAGTTATGTCATTTCTATTTCGGGCAGCAAACGGCAATTTGAACCGTCGTCGTATGCGATAACCGCCGTCGACGAGATCAACGATATTGTTTTCACGGCCGTGAATTGATCAGCCCGTGATAATTTCAGCAAGCCGATCAAGATCCGCTTCCGACCGGCAATGAACCCGCAGGGCACGCCGGCCGCGGTCGATGAGCACCTGAAAATCGCCGCGCGCCTGTGCCGACTTTACAACTCCAAACGTATATTTCTGGCCGGGCACCTTTATGTCTTCCGTATCGTCCGTAGTTATCTGAAGAAACACACCATTATTGGTCCCGCCTTTGTAAGCCTGTCCGGTCGAATGCAGAAATCTTGGGCCAAATCCTAGGCATGTGGCTGCAAGACGGTTTTCAAGAACATGTGTTCTGATCTGCTGTAGCAGATGTTCGTTTCGTTCATTCATCTCCACATAACCGAGGACAGCGAAATAATCGGCATCTTCGACATTGGCAAAGTGGGCCGAAAGCAATTCGCTTAATTTCGGCTCATCGACCATTTCGAGAAGTCGATTCGCATATTCTTCGGATGAGAACAGCGAGAATCCATCGGCTTCAAAAAATGGAGTTTCATCAGGAAGCTCACCCGTTTGTTCGTATTCATCGGTTATCTTTCGTGCCTCGATCTTTGCCGATTCTACGTCCGGTTGATCGAAAGGGTTGATGCCCATCGCGCTTCCTGCTACGGCGGTCGCGAATTCCCAACGAAAGAATTCGGCTCCGATATCGTAATTATCTTCCAGCTCGACACATATCACCGGATGTCCGGCGGCGTGCAAAGCGGCGAGCTCTGTGCAGTCTGCTTCACCCGTAACCTTCACGAATACAAAAGTTCGATCGCTGCCATAGCTGACCGCGGGCTGGAGCGGTTCGCGATCTACCGGAATTATCGCAACTCCGTTCTTGCCGGTGGATTCGGCGACGAGTTGTTCCATCCACGCACCAAGATCATAGATCGATGGCGAAGCAAAAATGGTCAATTTGTCGCGGCCTGCTCCGTGAGCGGTGCCAAGCAGGAGCCCAAGCAGAGCCCCGGGGTTTTCGGAAAGGTTCTCGCTTCGGCACAGTTCTGCCATTTCGTTTGCGCGATCGAGAAGCCTTTCAACATCAAGGCCCAGCGCAGCAGCGGCAGTCATTCCAAACGGAGAAAGAGCTGAGAATCTTCCGCCGACAGTTGGTTCGCCAAAAATGATATGACGAAAGCCGTCCGCTCGCGCGGCCTGTTCCATTTTCGAACCGGGATCGGTTATCGCAACAAATTGCTTGCCCGGTTCGTCGCTGATCTGCGAAACGCGGTCGAAAAAATATTGCTTGAAACAATTCGGCTCAAGCGTCGAGCCCGATTTGCTCGCAACGATGAAAAGTGTTTTCGTAAGGTCCAGTTTTTCTTCAACAGTTCGGACCTGCGAAGGCACGGTCGAATCAAGAATGTGGAAATTCTCAACCCCGAACGTCTTTGCCAGCACCTCAGGGCATAGCGACGAACCGCCCATTCCCATGAGCAATATATCCGTGAAACCGGCCTGCTCGATGTCCGCACGAAGCTCGCGATATTTATCAAGTTCTTTCAGTTCGCGGGCAACAATTTCAAGCCAGCCGAGCCATTTATCCTCGTCCGAACCGGTCCAGACGCTCGCGTCTTTTTGCCAAATGCGCGCGATGCGGCCATCGGCCTGCCATTCTTCGGAAACTGTTCGCAGCTGATCCTCGATCGCCGCGGGCAATGAATAGGTCATTGAATTCTGCATTGAAATAAATTAACACAACTTTGGCGACACGCGTGCCGTTGGTGGTTTCGTATGTAACGGCAAAGCAAAGTAGAATAGCGGGCATGACAAAGATTTTTGTTTTCTTCAGCATAGTTTTTCTCCTGGCGATGTCCGTCGCGGCACAGCCTTGTTTGGATGCAGCGAAGGTCGTTTCGCCGGTGATGTCCGAAGAAACGCGAAAGGTTTACGAAACCAAGCTTGCCGAAGCCGAGCAGGTTCACCTAAATAAACCGAACGAGGCCGATTCGATAATCTGGCTCGGCCGTCGGACGGCATATCTAGGTAACTACAAGAACGCGATTCGCATATTTTCGAGTGGGATCGTTCTGCACCCGAATGACGCGCGGCTTTATCGGCATCGCGGCCATCGCTACATAACGATCCGTTGTTTCGACGACGCGATAAAAGACTTCGAAAAAGCTGCGGCATTGATAAAGGGCAAACCCGACGAGGTCGAGCCTGACGGCCTTCCGAACGCAAAGAACATTCCGACTAGCACGCTTCAATCGAACATTTACTACCACCTTGGCCTTGCGTATTACCTAAAGGGCGATTTTGCAAAGGCGTTAAAAGCTTACGAAGAATGTCAAAAGGTTTCGACCAACAACGATATGAAGACCGCGACAGTGTACTGGCACTATATGACGCTGCGTCGAGCGGGCAAGAAAAAGGATGCCGAGAAAATGCGAAAGGCATTCAAGACGAACATCGAACTGATCGAAAACACCGATTACTTAAATCTGTTGAAACTGAACAAAGGCAAGGTGAAGGCCGAGGATCTGCTTGCGACCATCGGCGGCGAAGCGAAAACGCTCGGGTCGGCTTCGCTCGGTTACGGGATCGGGAATTATTTTCTTTACAACGGTGATAAGACGAAAGCGGCAGAAGTCTTTCGCAAGATCGTTGCCGGTGACCAATGGGCGAGCTTTGGATACATCGCGGCGGAGACGGACCTCGGCCGGATGGGCAAGTAACGATGGATACGATAACGATAGCTCTGGCACAAATTGTTCCGGTTTGGTTCGACCGCGAGAAGACCCTTGCGAAGGTCGCGGACAGCATCGCCGAAGCCGCAGCGAGCGGCGCGGACCTTGTCGCCTTTGGCGAGGCACTTGTTCCCGGATATCCGTTCTGGATCGAGTACTCAAAGGAAACGGCATTTAATTCGTCCTTTCATAAGGCGTTTCACGCGGAATATATCAAGCAGGCGGTCGTGATCGAACGCGGCGACCTAGACGGCATCTGCCGGCTCGCTGCGGAAAAGACGATCGCAGTTTATCTCGGCCACATCGAGCGGCCGGGCGACCGCGGCGAGAGCCTTTACGCCTCTCTTGTTTACATCAACAAGGCGGGCGCGATCGGCTCGGGGCACCGACCTACGACGAGCGAATGACATGGGCCATCGGCGACGGTAATGGACTAAGAACGCATCGGCTGGGCGAGTTCACGGTCGGCGGTTTGAATTGCTGGGAGAACTGGATGCCGCTCGCCCGGACGGCGCTTTACGCACAGGGCGAAGACCTGCACGTCGCGATCTGGCCCGGAAGCAAGCGGAACACGAACGACATCACGCGGTTCATGGCTCTTGAGGGCCGCTCGTTCGTTGCCTCGGTCTCGGGGTTGATGCGAAAGAGCGATCTGCCGTCGCATTTGCCCGGAATCGAGCAGGTGATCGAGAACGCACCGAAATTTTTGGCAAATGGCGGTTCGTGCATCGCCGGACCGGACGGTAACTGGATCATCGAGCCCGTTTGTGACGTGGAGAAGTTATTGATCGCAACGCTCGACCACACGCGGGTCCGCGAGGAGCGGCATAATTTTGACCCGACGGGCCATTATTCGAGGCCGGATGTTCTCGAACTGCGGGTGAATCGGACAAGGCAAACGGCTGCTACGTTCGAGGACTGAGCCACTGCATCAACATCTCTTCCTGAAGATGGAACGCGTGCTCGGGCTTTTCAGCGTTGGTCATCGGGAGCTTAAAGAAAACGGATAGCTGTTCCTGAATGCCGCCTTCGCCACGCTGTTGGGCAAGGTCGAGGCACCGGGCGATCTCGATGGCGAGCGGTGCGGCGAGGATGGAATCTTTGCACAAAAAATTGACTTTGATCTGCATCGTCTGGCCCAGGAAGCCGCGGATATCTATATTGTCCCAGGCCTCTTTGTTATCGCCGCGAGGCCGATAATATCGAATATCGACGATGTGATCTTCGACCTTATAACCCAAAATATCGTCGAGAACAGAGCTTTTGGTTTTCACCTTTGAAGCCAGCGAATCTTCGTTCGAAAGGGCAAGCCCGTCGCGATTTCCCAAAATATTTGTTGAGTACCAGCCATCGACGCGGAGTGCCCGGCTCTTGAGTGCCGGGGCAAGTACGGTCTTGATAAAGGTCTGCCCGGTCTTGCCGTCCTTGCCGGCGATCGGAACATTCTGCTTTTCCGCAAACTCGATCAAAGCCGGAATATCGGCAGCGACCGACGGCGTGAAGTTTCCGTAAGGTACGCCCTCTGCGGTCGAGGCGTAGGCGTAGAGCATGGCGGGTGAGATTTCGGGCGAACTTTCGTCCAGGGCCTTTTCAAATCCAGCAAGTGTGTCGAATAGCTCGTTGCCTTCGGCGGTAAGTTTTTCAGTCGAAGCGAGGTTAACGACAACGACTGAATCGCATTTCTCTTTGAAACTAACTAAGTCCGAGCGGAGTTTTTCGACGATCGCACGATGATTGCCCGCTCCGATCTTATTCTGTCCTTCGATAAGCGAAAGGAATCGTTCGTCGCCGATCGCAGGCCATGGATTGATTTGTGCAAGTTCGTCCTCAACCGCGACATGCTGTTTGTAGGTAAGAACTTCGTGGCCTTCCGCGGCCTTCGCAAGGTTCTCAGGGAACAGGTCCCAACCGGCAAGAATGATATCTGTATAATCCGCAATTCCATCAACCGAACTGCCGGCGAGCGGCAGGCCATCGGTGCCGATCATGCCGAGTTTGAGCAATTCGATACCGGCGGCCATCGTCGTTCCGACCGCACCACCCAGACCAACAACCGCAATTCCTAAAATCCGCTTTGCCATAAGGAAAACGTAAGTGTACAACATAACATCGCAGAAGCCTGCTCGATGTAAGGGCATCCACTGCAAAACAAATGCCCTTACTTCGTGCGAGCTTCTGCATAGAACCTTGCCAGCTCCCTTTTCAATAATTTGCCTGTCGGGCCTTTTGGGATGTCTTCGACAAAATGGACGGTCTTTGGGCATTTGAAATCGGCGAGGTGGAGTTTACAGAAATCGATAATTTCGGACGCGGTCACCAGAGAACCACCCCGTCCGCCCAAAGCGGCGTCCACCCCTCCTTCGTAAGGAGGGGAGCCTGCGTATTCTTCTTTCAGCACGATGAAGGCGGCGACCTCTTCGCCGTAGAGGTCGTCGGGGACGCCGATGACGGCCGCGTGGGCGACGGCCGGGTGTGTATAAAGCAGGTCATCGATCTCGCGAGGGTAAATATTCTCGCCGCCTCGGATGATCATGTCCGACTTGCGGTCGGCGATGTAGTAAAAACCATCCGCATCTCGATAGCCGATATCGCCGGTATGGAACCAGCCGCCGGCGAAGGCTTTTCCGGTCGCCTCGGGATTCTTAAAATAGCCCTTAAAAATGTTCGGCCCGCGAAGGACGATCTCGCCGAGAGTGCCGTCCGGAACTTCGTTGTTTTCTTCGTCAACAATGAGCATTTCGTTACCGATGGGCATGCCGCACGAGCCCATCCGGCGGTTCTCATTTGGCGGGTTGAACGTAGAGCGGCAGGTCGATTCCGAAAGCCCGTAGCCCTCGATCACCAGAACGCCGAACGTTTTTTCAAAGTTCTTTAGCACCTCGACCGGGACCGGAGCCGAACCGCTCATCGCAAAGCGAAGTGATGTGAGCGGTGAGCGGTGAGCAGTAAGCGGTTCGTTGCGGTCGCTGCTCACCGCTCGCTGCTCGCTGCTCACATTCAAGAGCATTGAAAGCATCGTGGCGACGGAGCCGAAAGATGTTATCTGATACCTTTCAATGATCTCCCAAAACCGCGACGCTGAAAATTTTGGGCTGACAACTGTCGAACCTCCGGCATAGAGTGCTGACATCGTTGTCACGCTGACCGCGTTCATATGAAATAGCGGCATGATGGTCAGCATGCGGTCCTCGGGGCCGAAGCCAAGCCATTCGGTGATCTGCCGGGCATTGGCGATCAGATTGCCGTGCGTAAGCAAACAGCCTTTCGGCTTGCCTGTTGTGCCGGAGGTGTAGATGATGATCGCTTCATCGTCATTGGAAATGCTGGATTCATCTAGCCGGTTGCTGAAATCGGCAGTAGCGGTTCCGACGTCCTGGAAATCGATCGTGGGCGGGCATTTCACACCCTCACTACCGGTCGGGTTTCCGCCTGTGTCGCCGATGAGGAACAGTTTGGATTCGGAGTTGCCGATTACCCATTCGATCTCTTCTGCCTTCAAAAGCGAATTCACCGGCCCGGCGATGGCACCGATCTTCCAGCAGGCGAAGTATGCGATGATGTACTCGGCTGAATTTGGGAGCAAAAGGCTGACGACATCGCCCTTGCGGACACCGCGGGCGAGCAGCATATTTGCGGTTCGGTTCACGGCTGAATCAAATTCAGCGTACGTCCACTTCCGGCCGTCGGCCTCGGAGAATAAGAATGCCTTTTCCGGCATCGCATCTACCTTCGTTTCCAGCAGTTGGCGGACGTTTTTGTTGATTTCGTCGGACATTGCGTGTATAAGATTAACACTACAAACCGTTCTGTTCTAGTGATTTACAGCCGCCCATAGGGTACCCGATTATGACCACGTTTCGCAGCTTTATCAACGGACGGACGCTCGAGTCGGCGTCCGGCAAGTCAGTTTCGAACCTAAACCCGGCGAATACCGGTGACATCATCGGTACGGTAGAGCTTGCGTCGCGTGAGGAGGCACGGAGTGCGGTCGAGGCGGCTTTCAATGCATTTCGCGATTGGAAGCGAATGCCGCCACCGGCACGCGGGCGGATCGTCGCGAAAGCGGCGAGGCTGATGGAGGATCGGAAAGAGGAACTCGCGGCGGCCATCACCCGCGAAGAGGGCAAGACGCTTTCGGAGGCCCGCGGCGAGCTGACGCGGGCGATAAACGTGGTCGAATTTTGTGCGGGTGAATCGCGGCGGATGGTCGGCGAGACGATTCCTTCGGAGCTGCCGGCAAACTTTGCATATACGTTCAAGGAGCCGCACGGTGTGGTGGCGGCGATAACGCCTTGGAATTTCCCAATTGCGATACCGGCTTGGAAGATCGCACCCGCGTTGGTAGCAGGCAACACGGTCGTCTTCAAGCCGGCGACTCTGACGCCCATGACGGCCGTTTTGTTGACGGAGATATTCAATAAGGCGGGCTTGCCGCCGGGCGTGCTGAATCTTGTTCTCGGGTCGGGAAGCGAGGCGGGCGATGAGATTGTAAGCCATCAGGCGGTGAAGGCGATCTCATTCACGGGCTCGACGGAAACGGGACTCAAGCTTTACGCGCAGGTCGCTTCGCGTGGTGTGAAGGTCCAGGCAGAAATGGGCGGGAAGAATCCGGTCGTCGTTCTTGAGGATTGCGACATGGCCCTCGCGGTTGAATCGACCGCGCAAGGAGCCTTCGGTTCGACCGGGCAGCGGTGTACGGCGACCTCGCGTGCGATCGTGATCGATAAGATCGCGGATGAGTTTGTTGAAAAGATCGTCGAGCGAGCGAAGAGTTTCCGGCTCGGGCCGGGCGACGACCCGAACACGGACATCGGCCCTTCGGTCGATGAATCGCAGTTCAAAACGGTGTTGAAATACACTGATATCGGACGCGAGGATGGTGCGGAATTGCTCTGCGGCGGCAAACGGGCGGAAGGTGAGGGGCTTGAGGATGGCTGGTTCGTTGAACCGACGGTCTTTGACCGCGTGACGACCGATATGCGGATCGCACAGGAAGAGATCTTCGGGCCGGTACTTTCGGTGCTGCGGGTGAAGGACTATGAAGAGGCGATGAGGGTGGCGAACGACAGTGAATACGGCCTTTCGTCGTCGGTCTTTACGAGTGACGTGAACTCGATGTATCGCTTTATCGAGGACATCGAAACGGGAATGACGCACGTCAATTCGCCGACCACAGGCGGTGAGGCACACATCCCGTTCGGCGGCATCAAAGCCACCGGCATCGGCGCCCGCGAACAAGGCTCGACCGCACTCGATTTCTACACAGAACTAAAGGTCGTCTACGTCGACCACACGGGGCGCAAACGGGAAGGGAATTTGTATTAAGGTAATATTATGGACGCAATGAGCAAGTTAATGGAGAGGGCAAAGAGCCCCGCTTCATTAAGGCCCGATGGGAGCTATACCATTCCCAGAAGTTACGGTGTCTATCGGATCACAACTTCCGGAAACGTAGGAAAGCGATTTCGCTTTGGCAATCATCCCGTCCGTATGAATGAACTCTTGAATGATTTCGGCGATTGTGAGGTTGTCGCAATCTTTCTAGACCGCGACGATGCAAAACAATTAGTGAGTGAATTAAACAAATAGACATATGACTCAATCCGAACATACATCGCCGCTAAAGACGGCGATCCAGAAGCACAAGGAGTTTCTTTTCCCGGCGGTCGCCACCTATTATCAGGAGCCGATCGCGCTTGTCCGCGGCGAGGGCGAGTATGTTTGGGACGATCAAGGGAACAAGTACCTCGACGCGTTCGGAGGCGTGTTGACCGTCAGCGTCGGGCATGCGAATCCGAGGGTCAATGCGGCGTGGAAGGATCAGGTCGATAAGATCGCACATATGTCGACGCTCTATGCGAACGGGCCGCAAGGCGATCTGGCTGAAAAACTGGCCGAGATAACGCCGGGAAATTTGAAGAAGTCCTTTTTCTCGAATAGCGGCACCGAGGCAGACGACACCGCGATACTCGCGGCGAAGATCGCGACGGGGAATAGCGAGATCGTTGTGCTGCGGCATAGTTACGCGGGACGTTCGGCGACGGCATTGTCAACGATCGGGCATAAGACCTGGAAGCCGATCGCGTCGCAGGTCGCGGGCGTTGTTCACGCGGCGGCTCCGTATTGTTACCGCTGTCCTTTCAAGCTCGAATACCCGTCATGCGGCGTCGCTTGTGCAGACGATGTCGAGGACATCATCAACACGACAACGACCGGAAACATCGCGGCGTTCATGGCGGAGACGATCCTCGGCGTCGGCGGATTTATCATTCCGCCAAAGGAATATTTCCCTCGCGTCGCCGAGATCGCACGCAGCCACGGCGGGCTGTTCATCTCCGATGAGGTCCAGGCGGCGTGGGGCCGCACGGGCGATAAATGGTTCGGCATCGAGCATTGGGGCGTCGAGCCGGACATCATCACGTCGGCCAAAGGCATGGGCAACGGCGTGCCGATCGGCTGGACCATCGCGACACCCGAGGTCGCCGACGCGTTTCCCGGCCTCACGTTCTCGACGTTCGGCGGCAATCCGGTCTCGTCGGCGGTCGGCCTCGCGGTCATCAACGTCATCGAGGAAGACGACCTCCGCACAAACGCCCGCGTCGTCGGCGATTATTTCCATAATGAGCTGCTCAAGTTGCAGGAAAAATACGCCTGCATCGGTGATGTTCGCGGGATGGGCCTCATGCAGGGCATCGAACTCGTCAAGGACCGCCAAACCAAAGAACCGGCGCCCGACCTCGTGCTTCGCGTCTTTGAGGAAACAAAACGCCAAGGCGTCCTCATCGGCAAAGGCGGCCTCTACGGCAACGTCATCCGGACCGGCGTCATGCTCAATTCAACCACCGATTCCATCGACAAAGTCATCGAGGCCTTGGATCCGGGTTTGGCCTTATGCTAAATAAGAACACTTGACCAACTTAGCCAAGTAGGCTATTATGGCCATGTTATGAAAACAGCAAATATAGCCGAGCT
>CAZXTS010000012.1:0-28620 GCA_964643745.1 uncultured Chloracidobacterium sp. | reverse complement strand
GGATCGGCCTTTGTCGCCGGCGGTGAAAACTTTAATTCGCCTTTGATCTCGAACGGCGAGCCTTCTGCGATCTTTAAAGATGTCGGGATCGGCCCGCCCGGCGGCTGGTCCGGTGCGTAAAGATACCAAGTCGGTTCGATCGAAACCGATACCTTGACGTTCGTTTCCTTTCCTTGAGCGATCTGAGCCGAGCCGTCCACGCCTTCGGCAGAAAGGCTCCATTTCGTTGGGTTCTGCGCTGTCGCGGCGGCGGCCGCCAGCAAGATCGAAATAATTATTGCAAAGAATTTATTCATCCCTTTTACTAATCTTATTATTAACTAAAGTATTCCGACAATCAGAAAGCGTTTTTCGCAGATCGGGCCGACGTGGTGGTCTGTCGGACGGCCGGTCCTAAGCATTTAACGCAACGACGCAGATTCCGCAAAGAAGTTCAGAGTTCAAGCTTTAGCTTGCCGATGTCAAATATCAAGTCAGAACCGGCGGCGTGAGCGGGCGGCCAGTTCGGTGGCTAGGCGCTTTTGAACGCGGATCGAGCAGATCGGTCGGATCTACGCGGATCTTTAAGGAATGTTTGCTGTTCCCAGTTTGAGATCCTAGATCTCAGATCCGCGATCCGAAACCAACACGAGCCCTTACTCACGTGCGGGCTACTGACACGTGCCCGAAAAATATTTCGTGCCCTTTATATTTTCCGCCAAGAATGCACGATCGCCAATAGCACTTGGCGCAGTTGATAGCACTTGGGGCAAATGGAATAAATGGAATGGTGGTAAAGACACTTGGCTGATCAACGGCAAGCCGCAGGATCGAAGCCGTGGAGCAAAAAGATTCCCCAGACAACTCAGCACAGGGTTCATTAGTGTCATCTTCGAGTCTTATAATTTTTGCTTTTGCCGGAAGCTGTTCGTATAATTAGGGGTTACACCGTTTTCCGTTTTTTTAACCGGTGAACCTTCGGAGGAAATGCTTTTGTCAAAGACCGCCACCGCAAACATGGCTGCTAAAAAGACAGCGACCGCCAAAAAGAATGGCTCTGAATCGTCGAACGGCAATGGCCGCACGGACCTTAAGGCCGTGGCCGAGCTGATGCACGCCGAATACGAGGAAAGAAAAAGCTCGCAGATAGAGGCAATAAAGACAACCGACAAGAAATTGCTTCGGGAAATGCTTTACCAGATGGTGCTCGGCCGTGTTTTTGAAGAAAAGGCGGCGGAAGTTTACCGAATGGGTAAGATCGGCGGTTTTTGTCATCTTTATATCGGCCAGGAAGCGATCGCCATCGGTTCGATGATGGCACTTGAGCCGAGCGACATGGTGATCACCTCATATCGTGACCACGTTCAGGCGATGGTCAAGGGCATTACGCCCGAGGCCGTGATGGCTGAGCTTTATGGAAAGATCGGCGGATGTGTAAAGGGCAAGGGCGGCTCGATGCATATGTTTTCAAAGGAACACGAGTTCTATGGCGGACACGGCATCGTCGGTGGCCAGATCGGCGTCGGGACCGGAATGGCATACGCCGCGAAATATAAAGAAAGCGGGCAGGTCACGCTCTGCTTCTTTGGTGAAGCGGCCGTGAACCAGGGCATTTTTCACGAATCGCTGAATATGGCTCAGCTCTGGAAGCTGCCGATCATCTACATTTGCGAGAACAACCAGTACGGCATGGGAACTTCACAGGAGCGTGCGATGAGCTCGCGAGATATCGCCAAAAAAGCCGAAAGCTATGAGATGGCGAACGAATTTGTTGACGGAATGGATGTGATGGCGGTCCGTGATGCGGCCGTACGGGCGATCGACCGTGCGAGGAAAAAATCGCAGCCGACGCTGCTTGAGGTGCGTTCGTACCGCTACATGGGACATTCGATGTCAGATCCAGGCAACTATCGAACTCGAGAAGAGATAGCAAAATTCCAGGAACGCGATCCGATCCTGCTTTTCCAGGACAGCCTGAAAGCTGCAAAGGTGCTGACCGAAAAGGATTTCGAAACGATCAGGCAAAGCGCGATCGAAGCAACCGACAAAGCCATCGAATTTGCAGAAAACAGCCCATTCCCCGATGAGGGTGAGTTGTTTACGGATGTTTATGCTTAGCAGTGAGCAGTGAGCGGCTAGCAGTGAGCCGTGAGCGGTTAGCAGTGAGCAGTATGGAAAAGCCGCATAAACGTCTGATCGCTTGGCAGAAATCGATGGAGCTTGTGGTTTTGATCTATGAGATCACGAAGGCCTTTCCGAAAGAAGAAACTTACGGGCTGGTCTCGCAGATGCGTCGAGCGGCTGTTTCCGGGCCATCAAACATTGCGGAAGGTGCGGCAGATCGATCAAAAGATCAGTTTAAGAATTTCCTCCGAACCGCGATCGGATCATTGAACGAATTAAATACTCAGCTTGAGATCAGTTTTCGAATTGGCTACTTGAATAAAGAAGATCATGACCGAGCTCAGAAACTTTTGGATGAATGCTTAGCCGTAACTTTCGGCCTGAAAAGGAGTCTCGACCAAACGTCTTGACTGCTTACAGCTCACTGCTTACGGCTCACATAATATGGCTTTACTAACTATCCGCGATGCTTTGAATCAGGCGTTGCGCGAAGAACTTATCAGAGACGAGAACGTCTTTATCATGGGCGAAGAGGTTGCCGAATACGACGGCGCTTATAAGGTGACGCGCGGGCTTTGGAAAGAGTTTGGCGACAAGCGCGTTGTCGATACGCCCATCACAGAGCTTGGCTTTGCCGGACTTGGAGTTGGTGCGGCGATGGCGGGTACGCGGCCCGTGATCGAATTTATGACGTGGAATTTTTCGATCCTGGCGGCCGACCAGATCATCAATCACGCCGCTAAGATGCTTTATATGTCAGGCGGCGAATTCAAGGTCCCGATCGTATTCCGCGGGCCAAACGGTTCCGCATATCAGGTGTCGTCGCAGCATTCGCAGGCTCTCGAAGCGATGTATGCAAATTTTCCTGGGCTGAAGGTAATAATGCCTTCGACGGCGGCCGATGCAAAAGGCCTGCTCAAATCCGCTATCCGCGACAATAATCCTGTGCTCTTTATGGAGCAGGAAACGATGTACGGAATGAAAAGCGAAGTTCCGGACGATGAAGATTTCACCATTCCGCTAGGCGTCGCCGATATCAAACGCGAAGGCACAGACTGTACCATCGTTGCCCGTTCGTTCACGGTTCCACAGGCGCTAAAAGCTGCAGACATCATTCAGGAAGAATTCGACGTGTCGGTCGAGGTTGTCGATCCGCGGACGATAAAACCGCTTGATACCGAAACCATTATCAATTCTGTCAAAAAGACAAATCGCGTTGTGATCGCTGAGGAGTCGCATTACTTTGCATCGGTCGGTGCGGAGATCTCGCATCAGATAATGGAGAACGCTTTCGACTATTTGGACGCTCCGGTCAAACGTGTTTCGACCGCCGAAGCTCCAAACCCGTACGCGAGAAACCTTGAGGTTGCGGCATTGCCGAGCGTCGAAAAGATCGTCGCCGCGGTGAAGGAAGTTTGTTATTTATAGAAGATCAAGAATGAGGAAACGAATGAAATTGCGTCGAAGTTTACTTGTTATTTCGTCTCTGGTCGTTTTGGGGTTTAGCAGCGTGCCGGCGTTTGCCGACCAGGCGGCATGGGTCAGTCGTGCCGAAGCAGCAAGGGCGATGAAGGTGCTTGCTGAGGCCACGGCGATCAAACATCATTGTGCGCCATGCAGTGACAAATCGATCAAGGATGAAACGGTCGAAAATATCGGCATTTTCCGCGTCGAGGGGCAAAATTATTGGGAGATCCGTGTGAACGGCGAGGGTGTTGACCTTGCATACGTTTATTTTCAAAAGAACGGAAAATGGGTTAATGCAGCAATGCAGGCGAAGATAAAAGTCTCGGATGTTCCGAAAAAACTTTCGCGTGCACAGTTAGGAAACTAGTTGCAAAGCAAACGTTATGGCTGAAAAATTTCTAATGCCGAAGCTGTCGCCCACGATGGAAGAGGGCCAGATCGCTCGTTGGATAAAGAACGAGGGCGACGCTTTTGAGGCGAATGAAACGCTTGCCGAGGTCGATACGGATAAGGCGACGATGGAGATGACCGCCCTGAAAGGCGGCACGGTGCTCAAGATCCTGAAAGGAGCCGGCGAGACGGCAGCTCTCGGCGAGACCATCGCTATAGTCGGCGAAAAAGGCGAGGACATCGAAGCCCTGTTAAGCGAAGTTTCGAAAAACGGAAGATCTGACACAGAGGTCACAGAGAAATCGGAGTCAGAACAGGAAAAAGCAGTGACCGCAGGAAAGGCAGAAACACGAGCGGTAGCGAGTGTGCCTTCTCCAAATCCGCAATCCGCGATCCCAAATCCGCAATCCAATGGCGGCCGAATGATCGTTTCGCCGATCGCGGCTCGGATGGCGGCAGATAACAGCATCGATTTACGTTCGATCGCAGGCTCAGGTCCGCAGGGCCGCATCATCAAACGCGATATTGAAGAAGCTCTCGCGGGCGGCGGCAAACGTACGGGCAAGACTTTCACGCCTTCAACCGTCGTCGGAGCATCGCCTTTCCGCGACGAGCCGACATCAAAGATGCGGCAGGTGATCGCCACGCGTCTTGCCGAATCGATCGGCCCGATCCCGACATTCTATCTAACGGTCGAGATCGAAATGGACAGCGTCCTTTCGACGCGTAAACAGATAAACGCGAGTCTGGACGACGATGCAAAGATCAGCGTTAACGACATTATTGTGAAGGCCGCGGCGATGGCGCTGATCAAGCATCCGTTCGTAAACGCTTCGTATCAGGACAAGACGATCAGGTTTTATGAACAGGCGGATATCGGTGTCGCGGTCGCTGTTGATGAAGGCCTTATAACGCCGGTCGTTCGAGGTGCCAATCTGAAAGGATTCTCCGAAATTTCGGCTGAGATCAAAGACCTCGCCGCAAAAGCGAAGGCGAAAAAACTCCAGCCCGAAGAATACACCGGAGCAACGTTTTCGATTAGCAATCTTGGAATGATGGGGATCAAAGAATTTACGGCGATCATTAATCCGCCCGAGGCAGCGATCATCGCCGTCGGAGCTTCAACGCCGACGCCGGTTGTTCGCGATGGCCAGATAACGGTCCGCAACTTAATGCAGGTCACAATGTCGTGCGATCACCGCGTCGTTGACGGCGCCACCGGAGCGAAATTCCTGCAGACATTCAAACAAATGCTCGAAGCTCCGGCGATGATGCTTTTGTAACCCCAACTATTTTGAAAGTTGGAGCAATAAGGTCGGCGGCCCTGAGTTTGGCATATGCGAATCAAAACTGCTGATCGCCATCGCAAGAGCTCGAAATGTTCCGTAATGATTAAAGCCGCTTTCCGTTAACGACGGAAGTATCATTCGGATGAACTCGTAACCGGCGTCGTCATCGTCATAGAATTCATAGCGCGCGAATCCCGTACTATCAGCCCACAACAAACTTGATGTTCTTGTACTGACCGCGATCCAGCCCCTCGAAGTATTTCGACCAATCGCTAGATAATTCACGGTAGAGCGCAATAATTCGATCATCGATGTAGTTGCAACGCTGTTAACGCCGTCAAGCACGCCGACCGACGGCAGAAGGTAATCGGCCGCGCCCTCCACTGCTCCGCCGATCGACGGGCCAGAGGCATTCAACGCCGAGATCACTGCGGCTGCTTCGAAAATGTCTTCATCCGGGCAATTGTCGCGTTCGTATCTAAAGCCATTTGATCCTGCTGCGTGAATTCTGAATGACATTATTAGGACTCCATTTCTATCGATTTGCCCGCTCTAACTTGGGCTCATGAAATATTGACGTTATCCTAACAATTTTTTGCAAGTCATTGAAAAGAGTCCGGGTTAAGGTTTCGATTTATCACGGAGCTTTTTTGCTGTTGCAAGATCTTCCTGAGCTCGTTTCGAATCGCCCATGATCTCATAGGCATTTGCCCTTAATTCATAGCTATCGGCAGTCTTCGGATCTAGACGGATCGACTCGGTAAGATCACGTATGGCCTTTTGGGGATCGTCCAAATTTAGATGGACCAAAGCACGGTTATAAAATCCGTCCGCGTCGGTTGGATTTAATTCAATGTATCGGTCGCAATCCTGCAATGCCGATCCGAAGTCTTCGAGTAGGATATACAGCCGGCCCCGTTCGTAATAAGCGTCCGCGATGTTTCGGTCCAGCTCGATCGCCTTATTAAGGTCTATGATCGCTCGTTCATATTCGGAAAGCTCAGCGTGCATTCTCGCCCGAAAAACCCGAAATTCGGCATTCTTATCATCCAATGCAATTAGCTTGGTATAATCGTTCCGAGCCGCGACTCATTCCTCTTTGTCCTCAAGCAGCCTGGCCCGGTCAAGACGCGCATCGATATCCGACGGGTCGATCTCGATCACACGATCCAGGTCGGCCATCGCTTTCGGAAATTCTTTCAGACGCTCCCAGGTAAAGGCACGGTTGTGCAACGCGTTAGTGCTTTTAGGGTCGATGCGAAGAGCGGCGTCAAAATCTTTCATCGCCTGCTTATATTTTTCTTCGAAAAGTCTCACCCGGCCGAGGCCGACGATCGCGTCAACGAACTTAGAGTCTAACTTTAAGGCTCTGTTGAAATCTTCAAGGGCCCTATCGGCTTGGTCCTTACTTAAATAGGCCTCCCCGCGTTGGACATACCCGTCGGCTTCTTTCGGCTTTAATTCGATGTATCTCGTGAAGTCTTTGATCGCTTCGTCATATTTGTTCATTGCGTCATAGCTCGAACCTCGATTGAAATAGCCATCGCCGTCTTTCGGGTCGATCTCGATTGCCTTTGTCAGGTCCTTGATCGAATTTTCATGGTCCCTTAAGTCATCGAAAGAGAGAGCCCTATTGAAAAGCGCGTTGTAATTCTTTGGTTCGATCTCCAGGGCCAAAGTAAGATCCTTGATCGATCTTTCATATTGCTTCGCGGCGTGGTACGCAGATGCTCGATCGATCAATACGGATACATCTTTTGGGTGAAAATGAAGGGCTCTATCATAGTTCGGTATCTGACATTCCCAATCATCGTCGGGGCACTCGTCCGCTAGGCTTGTGTATTTTTCGCAGAGCCAGAGCATTATCGCTTCTATCAACTCGTCGTCCCCGCCCGCCTCGCGCAGCTTCGCCAGTTGTTCGTCATCGATATCAAATTGCAGGCCTCGGTCTTTTACGATCCTTTGCGCGATGCGGTTCGCCATGGAAATAGATATTTCGGTTCCGGTCAGCGTCTTCAGAAGTTCGTCAAACTCCATCGGCTTTGGCTGAGCAAAACTCAACATAGGCAAGGCCAACAGAAGAAAAGATCCCAGAACCAAGAGCTCGAAGTGATGGAATTTTTGAGATCTCATATTCTGTCCTTTAGACAACGAGTTAAGGCTTAGTTTTCAGATGGCAATTCTTTCGTGTTACCCCGCTGAAGTTTTCCGAATCGGGAACTGGGCAGCCAGTTGGGCATTTCGGCCGCTTCTGAGATTCGCCAGGCGAGAATACCCATAACCTCCGCAACGGTTTCGGCACCTTCCCATGCCCAGTCCGCCTGAATCGTATCGCTTGGAAGATGGTAATCGGTCTTTCGCCAATCTTCCATTCGTTTTAGCCAGATCTCCTTGTCTCCTGCTGGCGCTCCTTTCAGCATCAGTGCTGGAATACCGCGTTCAACAAAGGAATAATGATCGGACCGAAGGAATATTCTTTCTTCCGGAACCGGATCGGGGATAACATCGACGCCAAATGGACTAGCGAGCTCGTTGAGCATCGAACCTAGGGAAGAATGTTCTGCGCCGTAGCCGACGATGGTCTTGACCGGCCCGTAAACCTCTGTACCCACGCCGTCAAGGTTCAAGTTTGCAGCGATCTTTTTCACATCCCAACTTGGTTTTTTCGCCCATTCTTTTGATCCGTAAAGGCCGTACTCTTCGCCTGTTACAGCAATAAAGATCATCGACCGTTTCGGTTTTTCTGTTAGTGAAGAAAATGCCTCCGCCACTGCCAACATTTCGGCAGTGCCAAGTGCATTATCCGCCGCGCCCACATACACTTTGCCGTTGTCTTTACCGTAAGCATCGTAGTGAGCGGAGAAAACTACGGCCTCGGCCTTCAGTTTTGGATCAGAGCCTTCGATATACCCGATCACGTTACTTCCGCTTACTTTTCCCGACTTGTACTTAACCGATAGCTTGACCTTCGTCTTCATATCGAAAGCCTTGAAATCTCGCGTGGCAGAACTTGCTATCGCCTCTTGTCGTGTAACCGGCGACGACGCAAAAAGCTTTTCGGCTCCTGCCGCACTCACATAGACAAATGGCGGTACCTGCGGCGCATATCCACGTTCGTTAGGAAGGCTTAGTTGCCGTCGGCTGAAATAATCGATCATCATCTCAGGGGGCCTTTTTTCCTCGCCTGTTCCGATGAAAACTATCGCGGCGGCTCCGCCCATGACCACATTTCGCATTATCGCCTGCTGAAAGTTCTTCTCACGCCAAACCTGTTCGGAAGTTCCCGGCGGCGGGCCTTCCAGCATAACCACGACCTTGCCGCTGATATTCACGCCCTTGAGCTGATCGATCCCTGCTGCGTCTGCCTGGATCCCATAGGCAACAAAAACAGCATCGCCGTTGGCGCTACGGTTTCCGTTATTCTGCGGCACAAGTGCGAAGTCCGTTCCATGTAAAAGATCGGTAGTCCCGGCTGTAAACGAAGCATCAGGAAGCACGGTCGTTTCCTTAAAGTCGATCTTCTGAAAATAGGTTCCTTTATCGCCAAGCGGCTTCAAGCCAAGATCGGTAAATTTTTGTGCGATCCAATTTGCGGCCCTATCGCCGCCGGGCTGTCCGGTTCCTCGGCCTTCCATTTCGGTGGCGGTTAAGGCGGTCGTCGAATCTTTTATCGAACTAACAGTGATCTTTTCGATGATCTCCCGCTCAATATCACTGAACGACGAAGCGGAAGCCGGTGCTTGCCCGAAAGCGGCGGTGAACAGGAAGATTGCCACAAGGTGCGCGGCTAAAACACGACGTATGAAAAGGTTCATTTACTTCTCCAGAAATAGAATTTAATTGCGCCTCGCCCGGCGGATACGGGCCCAACGCACGAATGAGCTAATTTTGATTGTATCAAGCTTTTATTCGCCTTCAACGCCCGCCCCACTATTTTTAAGATTTGTTTGATATGCTTCATTTGGTGGGCGAAAAGTACAATGGTCGAGAACCGGGAAGGTAAAGAGGGCGTTGGCGGGCCGATAGCGGCCTTGCTTGGCGTACAGGTTTTCTTTGGGTCGCTGCCGGTGATCGGGAAGGTCGTGCTTGCGGTGCTTCCGGCTGTCGCGTTGGTCGGTTTCCGGGTTGGAATTACCGCCTTTGTCTTGTTCGTTGTCCAATTTTTGCGAGGAAGGCTTTGGCTGAAAGAGCGCTCTGATTACGTTCGTCTCGCTGCCTTAAGCCTATTCGGCGTCACATTTAATCAGCTTTTGTTTATTGGCGGGCTTTCGCTCACGAAGGCTTCGAATACATCCCTGCTGGCGGTCACTATTCCGATCTTTGCGATAACGATCGGTGCTGTTATCGGTGCGGAAAAGCTGCGGCTTATCAAGGCCGTCGGGATAATTCTCGCGGCTGTCGGTGTAGTGATCCTGATCGATCCCCGGAACGCTTCGTTCTCATCCGAGACCACCGTCGGCGATATTTTGATAATCGTGAACTCGCTTTCTTACGGCATCTATGTAGCGACCTCGAAAGAGATCATTACGCGAAACGGCGCATTTCGTTCGATGATGTGGGTATTCATATTCGCGTCAGTTATCTGTGTTCCGCTTGGGCTGGTTTCGGTCTCGTCGGTGGATATCGCATCTATATCGCCCATGATCTGGTGGCTGGTGCTATACATCGCCGTGGTCGCAACCGCGGGACCATATCTCTTAAATGCTTACGCGATCGCAAAGGTCAGCGCGTCCACCGTTGCGGTATTCATTTACCTTCAGCCGCTGATCGGTTTCCTGCTTGCCGTTATTTTCCTGGGCGAATCGATCGACGCGAAATTCATTATTGCCGCCGTGCTCGTTTTCCTGGGCGTTTTTCTGACGACCGTAAAGCTTGCCAGGCTCGAACCGCCCGAACCCGACCGGGGAACCGGATCTGACTGATGCACAACTTTTTTCTTGAAAGTTTTGAAACCTTTAAGGTACTATCAGCGTCAAAGAAGCGTTAAATGCCGACGAATATCAAGCAAACTGAAGCTGACGGCCGTTTTTACCTTCGGGTCGAGGGCCAGCTTTATCTTGACGACGCGATCCTTTTGGAGCGTATAGTTGAAGATCTTCGTTCGGGCTCAGACCTGCCGATAACAATTGACCTTGCAGACCTCGACCTTCTGGACAGCGATTCCGCCCCGACATTGATGCGGCTGGAGCTTCGCAGCGATGTCGATATTCAGGGAATGGATATCTTTCTTCAGACAGCGATCGATACAGCAGAGCGCTACGTCTGATATCTTCAAACCGGAAGCTGAAAGCTAATGGCTGGAAGCTGTACAAAAACCTTCCGTAGTATGATTCGCGTTCCAGACCATTTCGCATAAAATAGGCTCAATGAAACTCCGCGAAATAGCAGAGCTTGTCGGCGGTGAACTTATCGGCGACGGCGACACTGAAATAACCTCGGTCGCGGACATCTCTCGCGCCCATGCCGGTCAACTCGCCTTCTACGAAAAAAAGGATCCGATACCCGAAACTAACGCTACGTGTGTGATCGCCTCCCAGGCAGAAACACGAACGGTAGCGAGTGTGCCACTTATCTTAGTCGCCGATCCAAAACTCGCCTTTGCTAAGGCAGCTACTTTGCTTCATAAGAGCGAGAACGTCTCTTTCATTCATCAATCAGCCTCGATCGCCGATTCCGCCAAGATCGGCAGCGGCACACATATCCACGCCGGTGTCAGCATCTCGGAAAACGTAACAATCGGTGAGAACTGCATCATCCATCCGAACGTCGCCATCTACGAAAATGCGGTTATCGGCAGCAACGTCATCCTTCACGCCGGTGTAATTGTAGGAGCCGATGGTTTTGGTTACGTTAGGGACGCTCCCTCCACCCCGTCAGCCGAAGCGGCTGCCACCCCTCCTCAGGCAGGAGGGGGGCTTATCAAGTTTCCGCAGATCGGGACCGTCGTTATTGAAGACAATGTCGAGATCGGTGCAAACACATGTATCGATCGCGGAGCTCTGGGCGAAACACGCATCGGCGAAGGGACGAAGATCGATAATCTCGTCCAAGTCGGCCACAACGTCTCGATCGGCAAACGCTGCGTGATCGCGGCACAGACCGGAATATCAGGAAGCGTCGTCATTGAAGACGATTGCGTCATCGGTGGCCAAGTCGGATTTGGCGATCATGTCCATGTTCAAAGCGGTGCGATCATCGGTTCACAGGCCGGAGTTCTTCCCGGCAAGATAGTCCGCCCCGGCGTTTGGTGGGGCACGCCGATACAACCGCTCGACGAATACAAACGCCAAAACGCAATGGTCAAAGGCCTCGGACGTCTTCGGGAAGATGTAAAGGAGTTAAAGAAACGAGGCTAGGACATCATCGATTAAATTGAATAATCGTTATGAGTCTGACTGATCCATTTTTCGACGAGTTTACGATAATCGGTAGCCTTTCGAATTAACTCCTCGGTTTCGGTTCGGCTGACGACCTGAGAACCATCGTAATCGATGTGATTTCGTTTTCTTCGGCATACATCGAAATAATCGGTCAGTTCCTGAACTTCTTCAGTCTGGATCGCAAGCGCGGCATACTCAAAAGCCGCGAAGTGGGCGCTGTGTCCCTTAGAAACCCGATATCCCGCACACGCTAATGCAAGTTTCGAGATCTGCAAAGCAGCATTGTAAGCGGTTGCAAAACGGCGATCGTCCGAAAGCTGCACGATCGCAGCATCCGCTAGGTCGCGTTCGATCAGCGAGCGAAGTGATCTTACCTCATTCGCAGAAGTTTTATGAACTTGAATGTGCCCGTTTGCGGCTTCGTCTGCCAAAGACATTTTCGTTCCCAAGTATAAATATCTTCGGCTCGTGCCGCAATGTGCTTAGAAAATGATCGCCGCCGTTTAGTTTTTCCGAGAATTCCTTGGACGAATAACATATCGCGTTGAACTCTCGCTGCGTTCTTTTTTCAAGCGGACGAAGTACCTTGGCGAACTCTGAAAGTTCAACGCTTCCGATGCACAATAGATCTACATCGCTCTTCGGACCGTCTTCGCCTCTCGCCACCGAACCATAAATAAAGAGGGCCTCGATCCGGTCGGCTAATGGAAAGGCAGCATCGTTGATCTGCTTCTCGATCCCCAGCGAGCGCTCCACTATCTCCATTAGTGGTGTGTAAAGCGACGAGTTCTTATTTGCACGATAAAACACTCGTCCTGCATCCCGCCGCGATTCGAGGATATCACCGGCAACGAAAGCTTTTAGATCTCTTTGAAGGCTGGAAACTGTCCGATCCGCAAATGCGGCGAGTTCAGACAGATACCACCATCTATCAGGAGACTGGAACGTCGCTTCGAGAATAACTTGTTGAACCGGAGTTAAGATCGCATCGATAGGTCGTTTACGCATTCTGCGTATAGTTTTACGCAACTTGCGTAATCATGTCAAGTAAATTATCTCCGCCTGTGAAGAGTTTTGCACACCGACCGCTTCCGCCCAAAATAAAGCAGCAAGAAGTGAGCATTCCTTTCGTTCATACCTTTAACTATTTGTGGAGAAGATCTTCGTGGACAAATACATCTTACTTTCGTCGCTTTTACTGTTATTTTTCTCTACGGTTACGGTAGCCCAATCAAAGAGGACACCGCTGGACGATTATCTCGATAATGCGAAGACGATCGTGGTTGCCCGATGTACCGCCAGAGGGCCCGTGAATAAGATCGCTCAGGCAAGGGTCGAACTTGAGATTCTCTATCTCGTAAAAGGCGATCCGGAACTGAAGGTTCTCTCCACGACCGTCTCCGGCGGACTGAAATCTGGCGAAACGTATCTGATCCGCATTCCGGATCACGAACGTTCGACTGAAAAACCGAAATTTGGTTCAAATGGTTTCAATGTGATCCCGATAGCCGGTTATCTAGATGTTGAAAGGTTAAAAAGCCTGTCGCCTCGGATCGTCGTCCTTCGATTAACGAACACGCGCTTGGACGAACTTGAGACTACGATCCGAAGAGCAGAATCCGAAAGGGAAAACCTAAAGGTCTTAAGCTCCGGAAATTAACTTTCAATAAGCCGAACTATTGCATCCGCCGCCCGTTTTGAGGCTCCGCCGTGGCCAAGTTTGTCGGTTGCGGTTTGCAGATCTTCGCGGACCTTTTTGTTGTTCTCGGGCTCTAGAAGCCGGAAAAGCTCATCGGCCAGGAACTTAGGTGTGAATTCATCTTGGATCATCTCTTTCGCAACACGCTCTTCCGCTATCAGATTGATCAAGCCGAAATGCTCTACGTCGATCAGCGGCCTTAAAAGCTTGTAATTCAGAGCCGACGTTTTATAGACGATAGCCATCGGCGTTCCGATAATGCCTGTTTCGAGCGTGGCAGTGCCGCTTGTCACGGCAGCGGCGTCCGCTGCGTTTAGCAGATCATATGTCTCACCTGAAATGATCGAAAAAAATGGCAAAGATCCGGCCCTCACTACTTTATTTTCCTTGATAGCAGATTCAACTTCGTCTCGAAAACGTTCGGAAGCGAGAGCAATTCCGAATTGCAGATCTGGTTGGCGGGAGAGCATTTTTGCGGCCGTCTCGATCATTAGCGGGAGTATCTTTCGAACCTCTTTCGACCGGCTGCCGGGCAGAAGAGCAATGAACTGCGCATCAAGATCGATCGAGTGTTTTGCCCTAAATTCCTCGCGGCTGATTTCCGGATGGACCTCGCGGGCGAGCGGATTTCCGACATATTCCACGTGATGAATGCCGCGTTTCGCATACCATTCCTTTTCGAACGGCAGGATCGAGATCAGAAGATCAACGCTTTTGCGTATTATTTTTGATCTGTAACTCCGCCATGCCCAGAGCTGCGGCGAAATATAATATACGACCCGAAAACCACGCTTTTTCAATGACTTAGCGAGCTTTAGATTGAAATCGGGGAAATCGACGAGTACAACGACATCTGGCTTCCGCTCCTCGGCCGACCGCAGAAGTTTTCTGAACGTTCGTATGAACATCGGCAGGGCCGACGCAATTTCGGGAAGGCCAATGATCGAAAGTTCATCCGCGTTTACGATCGTCTCTACATCTAACGCCCGCATTGCCGGGCCTGTTGCACCAAAAAAAACGGTTTCGGGTTCGATCTCCCACAATGCCGAGACGAGCTTTGCCGAATGCTTGTCTCCGGAAGCCTCACCGGCGACGATCATTATTTCCTTTGCATTGCCCATTTTTCTCAAGATCTAACAGAATCTAGAGTTTATGCGACCTTAACATTACAACCAAACTCAGAGAGATAGGCATCTAAGCCGCTTGAACGACATCTGCCGTTGAGTATAAAACTGCCCACATCCTTGCAGAACGGCGGTTTACTCTTTAAACTACTGTGTTTTGTTTGAACAGTAAATTTATTGACGGACCAAGGCAGTTGTTGCATCGGTCAGCTATTATTTTGGAGGCGTTTGTGAAGCTTCGCAGTTTTATTTTTTTGGCCTTTGCGGCCCTATTTGTTTTTTCGCCGTTGCTGATGGCACAGGTTGATTCGCTGATCGGGCAGATGACGAATTCTTTTGAAGAGTCATTTGCCGGCGGAGTTAGCGGCGATGGGCGGTTCGTCGTTATCGAATCGCGCGGAAATCTCGCCACCGTAAATCCTCGGAACGAGGACGGCAACGTGGAGATCTTTCTCTTCGATTACGCCCAGCGTCAGATCTTCCAAATTACTGATACAAAAAGTGTTAGGATCAATCCGAATCTTAGCCCTTTACAAAGCAATATCAGAGTTGAGATCACGAATCGCCGTCCGGTGATCAGCCATAACGGCCGCTGGATCGCCTTTGGCTCCAACGCCACCCGTTCGGTCGTAGTCAGCCCCTCGCCTGCACCGGTTCCGCCGGATGGCACAAATCCGGGCAATTTCGACGGAAACGCTTTTAACACACAAGATCCGCCGCCCGCCGGATGTACTGTTCCGACCCCGAGCCCGACCCCAACTCCGACCGCGACGCCAAGTCCAACGGCAACGCCAACGCCCGGCGGAACGCCAAGTCCGACCCCGACGCCTGCTCCGACTCCGTTCAACAATCCTTTGGATTGCGACGCGAATCTGGAAATGTGGCTTTATGAAATTCCGGCAGCCCCGCCAGCCGATCTTACGACCGGTGAAGAGATCCCTTTTGTCGATCTTTCAACCGGTGCATTTACACAGCTTACAAACACACCTGCGAGCCGCTTGCCGCAACCCGCCGGTATCTTCACAGGAGCGTTCGTTGCTAACGACAATCACGATGCCTCGATCGATGACGACGGTGAGACCCTAGCGTTCGTTTCGACTAGAGACCTTGTTGCCGGCCGAAATTCGTTTCCGACAAACGACAATGACGAGATATTTACATTTGTGCGATCCGGCGGCAAAAGGGTCGCGCAATTAAGTAAAGCGAGCGGCAATTTACCAATTTGCGTCGGCATAACCGTCGGGACCATTTGTCAGGTAACCCAAACACCCCGCGGGCCGATCTTTGACCCGATATACAATCGTAATCCGTCTATATCGGGAAATGGATCACGTGTGGTGTTCGTTAGCACCGGTGATGGCCCGATCATAGGTACGACGCCTGGAGAAAATCCACCCACAAGCCGAAATGAAGAGGTGTTTATAGCCAACCTGACCGGAGGTGCGCCCAGCTCCGGCCATCGCCAGATAACGGTAACTACCTCTACGAACCCCGGCGATCCGGTAAATATTCTTGATTTTGGAAAGCGGATCAGCCGCGACGGCCGGTATGTCGCCTTTGATTCCTTTGCAGACCTGGCAGCCGTGAGCCCGGCTCCCAATTTAACTTCTTTCGCTACTTACGTTTACGATTACGACCGAGTGCCGACCGATATGGTAAACCGTTTTACCAGGATCTTGCCGCGGAGTGATGCTGATGCGGATGCTCCGGGCGGCGACATTGTACGTTACCCGAGTTTTACCGACTATGATGTGAATGGAACGCCGGCGTCTGTGGTGTTGGAAACGCGGTTGAATATCAATTCACTTGGTGAAATGCCAGCCAACGCTGATGGCGGTCTGAACAACGTGGAAGGTAGGCCGACGCAGATCTACGCCTTTGATCTGAGCCGCCTGAACACTCCGTCTCAAGCCGGTTCATTTGAACGGCTGACGCAGTTCCCGCTTTCCACATTCTTCCTGGCCTCAACACAGCCGCTTGCGAGCGATTCGTCTAGGCGCATGGTGTTCAATCTTTCGCTTACTGAACTTGGAACGGGAAATCCGGATAACCGGATGGAAGCCTTTTACCTATATCAGCCGAACGTGGTCCAGAATACTGTAGCTTCGATCAACTTTGCTACGGGGGCTTCGCGAATGCCGGTATCGCCGACCGCGGTTCCGACGCCAAGCCCAACCCCGAGCCCGTCACCGACCGCGACACCTAGTCCGACGCCAACGCCAACTCCGTCACCAACGCCGACCGGAACGCCGACGCCGACACCTTCACCTACGCCATCGCCTACGCCGCAGACCCCGCCTGCAGTGTTGGGAATCTCGCCGGGAATGATCGCGATCCTTGATTTCTCGGCTGCATTGGAATTTCCGATCCCGGCAAGAACTGGGGTTGGATCGCTGGAGCGAAGTTTCCAATTACCGATCGAACTGGGTGGCGTGACCGTAACGATCAACGGTGCTGCTTGCGGGCTTAAATCTATTAGCCGGCGACAGATCGTTTTCCAGGTTCCGCGTGGGCTTCTTAGTGAAGTAACCGGAACCGAGTATCCAATAGTTGTTAACAATAATGGCATCGTTTTCCGCGGGAAGGTTACGATCATTCCGGCCCGTCCGGATCTTTATTCGACCAATGAAGTGCCCGGGCCGAACGGAAGAGCGATCGCTTTTAATGTAACGAACCGCGTTCATACGACCGAGCCGTTCACAGCGCACACTATTCTTATTCGCGGCGGACGACGTGTATCTACGGTTCTTAGGGTCAGAATGACCGGCATACAAGACGTGCCAGCATCTGCTATTACGCTCCGGATCGGCGGGTTTATCGTCTTCGGAAATCGAATAATTGGTGAGCCGGTTGAGGTCGAGCCCGGAGTCTTTATTTTGGACTTTGAACTTCCGCCTCTAATAGACGGGGCCGGGGATGTTCCGATCATTATCGAGGTGGGCGGCGGTGGATCCGTGTTCCAGTCACGGCTTGATGACACGGCAGTGAAGGTCAATATTCTCTAAAAGGGTTACTTATTCTAATTAAGGCCGTCCCGATGTCAATTATGGGGATGGCCTTTTTTGCTGTCTACAGCTTTATCAAAAGCTCTGATGTCAGCATAACTATTCGTAATGTTTGCGATTCGCTTTGCTGTATAATATCCTTGTCGTTAGAAGTAACCCGCTATTTTGGTTCCATTGGCCACATTTATATCAAGCCTGTCCCATATTTTAAGGCCGATACGTATATAAAATTTAGGAGTTTTCAAAAAAATTATGGCAGAAAAAGACGTTTCAACAATGAAGATATCTCAGAAAGTTTGGAAGAACGGTGAAGTAATCGACTGGAATGATGCGCGTATCCACGTAATGTCACACGTCGTTCATTATGGGTCGAGCGTGTTCGAGGGAATTCGCTGCTACAAGACCTCAAAAGGGTCAGCCGTTTTCCGCTTGACGGAGCATATCCAACGTCTTTTGAATTCTGCAAAGATCTATCGGATGGACCAGCCTTTTTCGCGCCAAGAGATAATCGACGCAACGGTCGATCTGATTCAAAAGAGCGGGCTTGATGAATGTTATCTGCGTCCGGTGATCCTTCGCGGGCTTGATGAAGAAAAGCCTGCCTTCGGTGTTTACGGCCTTTTGAATCCGGTCGATACATACATCGCAGCGTGGCAATGGGGCAAATATCTCGGTGAAGAGGCATTGGAAAACGGGATCGATGTTTGTGTTTCAAGCTGGAACCGCATCACTTCCAATTCGATGCCTGCAATGGCAAAGGCCGGTGCGAATTATATGAATTCGCAGCTTATAAAGATGGAGGCAAAGCTCGGAGGTTTTGCCGAGGGTATCGCTCTCGACGACCGAGGCTATGTTTCCGAAGGCTCCGGCGAGAACATCTTTATGGTGAATGGCGGAAAGCTTTACACACCGCCGCTCGGAGCTTCGATACTGCCGGGAATAACCCGCGATTCGGTCGCACAGATCGCTCGCGAAATGGGAATCGAAGTTATCGAGACCACGATCCAGCGTTCTGCACTGTATCTTGCCGACGAGCTCTTTTTCACGGGCACCGCAGCCGAGATATCGCCGATCCGATCGGTCGATCGCATTGAGATCGGCAGCGGCAAACGCGGCGACATCACAAAAGCACTTCAGGACGAATTCTTTGCGATTATCGATGCCCGAAGGCCCGCACCGAATGGAGCAGAATGGCTGACATTCGTCTATGATACCGGCGAAAAAAAAACGGCAGTCGCATGAGTGACGCCGTCAATTGACTTTTGAAGTCCTGTTAGTGCATAAATGCCGGACAGGGCCTTTCTCTTTTTTGCATGGACGAATCAATCGAAAAACCGATCGGGTGGCCGCTTGAGATCGCCGTTTTTCTCTGCGGAGCGGTCGTGATGACCTATGAGATAACTGGTTCGCGAATTCTCGCGCCTTACATCGGCACATCGACCTACATCTGGACAAGTCTGATCGGAATAATCCTCGGCGCTTTAAGCCTCGGCTATTGGCTCGGCGGCAGAATGGCGGACCGGCGACCAAATACCGGTGTGCTGGCTTTTGCGATATTTGTTGCAGCTTCGCTTATCTCATTGACGATCCTCGTAAAGGACCTTTTGCTTTCGGCTATCGCGTCAATGAGCATGATGGATGAACTCCGGGCTGTTTTGGCCTCGCTTTTCCTGTTCGCTCCTGCCAGCGTTGCTCTAGGTTTTGTGATCCCTTACGCGACAAAACTTCGCATTGCAGATCTCGACGAAACCGGCTCGACCGTCGGAAGACTTTATGCTCTTTCAACAATCGGCAGCATTGTCGGCACGTTCGCCGCAGGTTTCTTTTTTATTCCGTTCGTCGGCTCAGTTCGAACACTTTACATTGTAACGGCGATTTTGTTTCTAATTTCGATCCTACTTGGAGGACTTGCTATCAAACGCCGTTGGGTCGGCGCAATGCTCCTTCTAGTCGTTGGGATCGTCGCAAGCGAAGGTCATTCGCTCTTGCTGGCAAACACTAATGTTATCGCTGACATCGACACGCAATACAGCCGAATTCGCGTTTTCGAAGTGACCGAGACCAGCACCGGCCGCAGGATCCGTGCACTTGCTACCGACCCTACATCCGTTCAATCTGCTCGTTATATTGAAAGCGGCGAACTCGCTCTTGAATATACGAAATTTTACGACCTGGTAGGCTATTTCGTGCCGGAACATCGACGCGTATTGATGATCGGCGGTGCCGGATATTCGTATCCGCGTGCATTTCTCGGCAATTTCCCAGACTCGCGAATCGATGTCGCGGAGATCGACCCCGGAATGACCGCGATCGCCAGACAATATTTCGGATTAACGGACGATCCGCGAATGGACATCATTCACAAAGACGGCCGAATGTTGCTCAATTCTGCGCAAGACGGCGAATACAACGCGATCTTGATGGACGCTTTCGGCTCTCTGTTTTCAGTTCCGTTTCAATTAACTACGATCGAAGCTGTCCGTGAAATGCACCGCGCGATGGCTGATCACGGCGTGGTTATATTCAACATCGGGTCGGCGATCAGCGGGCCTTCGAGCCGATTTCTTCAGGCCGAGTTGGCAACATATCGTGCGGTGTTCAATGAAGTTCAACTCTATAAGGTACGTCCCGAGACCGCCGACGATGTTCAGCAAAACGTAATTATTGTCGCGTGCAAACAAACTTGCCGATCAGGCGAACTGTCGGCGGACGATGTAAATCATCCGCGCGTCGCTCAATTTCTGACGCGAAAATACGATAAAGAAATATTCATCGACCAACCTATCCTTACCGATGAACTCGCTCCGGTCGAACGCTTCGCTTCGATCGCAAATGCTTTACGATAAACGCTCTCAGTTTCCCCGCCTTGCCCATCGCATCCGAATTGGTCATACTTTTTGTTTACGTTTTCATCAAAAATACGCTTTGCAATGTCAAAGCAGAGCAGCCTTTATAATGAGCAATACCGCAACCCCGAACGCCAGTTACAGCCTTACACTTCGAGTCCGAATTCATAATAAACCAGGAAAACTTGGCGAGATCACAACATCGATCGGCCAGGCCGGTGGCGATATCGAAGGCATCGACATCGTCAGCGTCGGCAAAGACTTCCTTATCCGCGACATAACCGTAAACGCAGCCAGCGAAACACACGACAAAGAAATTCTCGACGCCGTAAGCAATATCGATGGTGTCGAGGTCGTGAACGTTTCGGACAGAACGTTCTTGATGCACCTCGGCGGCAAGATCGAAATGGTGTCAAAAGCGCCGCTGAAAACGCGCTCCGATCTTTCGATGGCATACACGCCCGGAGTTGCACGCGTCTGCGAGGCGATACACAAAGACCCGGAAAAGGTATTTAATCTCACGATAAAAAAGAACACGGTCGCGGTGGTTTCTGACGGCACGGCGGTGCTTGGCCTCGGCGATATCGGCCCGGCTGCGGCGATGCCAGTGATGGAAGGAAAGTGTCAGCTTTTCAAAGAGTTTGGCGGCGTCGATGCATTTCCGATCTGCCTGAACACAAAAGACCCGCACGAAATAGTTCAAACGATAAAGAATATTTCGGTCGCGTTCGGCGGTATTAATCTTGAAGATATCTCCGCACCGCGATGTTTTGAAATAGAAGAACGCCTGAAAGAAGAACTCGATATTCCCGTCTTTCACGATGACCAGCACGGCACTGCGGTCGTAGTGCTCGCGGCATTAATCAACGCCTTAAAGATCGTCGGCAAGCAGATGGAGGATATCAAGGTCGTCGTCAACGGGATCGGTGCTGCTGGCGTTGCGTGTACCAAGATCGTTATGGCCGCCGGAGTAAAAAACATCGTCGGATGCGACACGACCGGAGCACTTTTCGCCGGCCGAATGGAGAATATGAACTGGGTAAAAGATTGGTATGCGCAAAACACCAATCCGTTGAAAGAAAAAGGAAACATCCACGACGTCATCAAAAATGCAGATGTTTTCTTTGGTCTTTCGGCTCCGGGCGTTATCGGGCCTGATGACTTAAAGAATATGACGGCCGACCCGATAGTATTCGCAATGGCGAACCCTGTGCCTGAGATAATGCCCGAGGTCGCGGTCGGGCTTGCGGCCGTCATGGCGACCGGGCGTTCGGATTATCCGAATCAGATCAACAACGTACTTTGTTTCCCCGGCATATTTCGCGGTGCATTGAATTGCCGTGCATCTCGCATCAATGAAGCGATGAAGCTAGCTGCCGCACACGCGATCGCGGAGATAATCGGCGAAGACGAACTTCACCCCGACTACATCATCCCATCTGTCTTTGACCGCCGCGTCGGCGAAGCCGTCGCCGCAAAAGTAGAAGAGGCCGCGTACGAATCAGGCGTCGCCCGCCGCACGCGCTCCGATTCAGATACCGAGTTCCATTAATTTTGCAAAAACCTCGATTTTGGATTAACATTCACCCATCCAAGCTTTTTCACTATTAAAGTTTTCACTTTTGGCATTGTTGGTCACAACAGTGACGCTTTCCGCCGTCGAAGTGGTATGAACCGCAGCGACGGCTTTTTGAACTGAGAGGAGGGATCGAATGAAGTTTTTGCGTTATTTTGCCGTTTCGGCATTTATCATCACGCTTACCGCGTTTTCCGCTGCGGCTGCAACATTTACCGTAACCAAGATCGAAGATACGAACGATGGTGTTTGCGATACCGACTGCTCATTCCGCGAGGCCGTCGGAGCAGCAAATGCCGCTGCGGGCGATGACGTCATCGAATTTTCGAGCCTGTTTGATACACCTCAGACCATTGTCTTATCCGGCTCGGAGATCGTTATCGTAAATAACGGGCAACTGACGATCACTGGGCCAGGTGCAGGTCTTCTAACCTTAAACGGAAATAATGCGAGCCGAATTATTAGAAACACAAGTGCATCCGTCGCAACGATAACAGACATTACCTTCACAGGCGGCAATGGCGTGAGTACGGTCACCAACAACAGCGGCGGGGCGATCCTTAACGATGCAGGAAACCTAACACTTGTGCGAGTAGTGGTCAACGGAAATTCTTGCTCAAGTTCCGCCGGCGGGATCCGCAACAGCGGCACCGGCAGCCAGATGACCATACACGAATCCATTATTTCAAACAATACATCGACCGGAAGTTCAGCGGGCGGTGTGCAAAACTTTAGCACCAGCACAATTACTGTTACGAATTCATTGTTTACAGGTAATTTGAGCGGGGGCGGCACCGTTGGTGGCGGAGCGATGCAGTTGAACGGAACTGCCCGGATAACGAATTCGACGTTTTCCGGCAATACAAGCAACACGACCGGCGGGGGCGGGGCCCTCAACGTAAACGGTTCCGCGATCACTTTAACCAATGTGACCATCTCTGGAAACAACGCTCCTAACAACGGCGGCGGCATTCATCGCGGTTCTACGAACGTTAATTTCTATATGAGAAATTCGATCGTTGCCGGCAATAATGGAACTGCGGCCTCGCCTGATTTTACAAATTCGGCTGCAGGTAATTCATCGCAGGGCAATAATATTATCGGCGTAACCGGAACCAGCACAGGTTGGGTAAAGAGCGACCTTCTGGACACGAACCCGATGCTCGGACCGCTTGGTGATAATGGCGGCCCGACCCTGACCTTCTTGCCGATGGCCGGCTCGCCTGCTATCGATGGCGGACAGAATTGCGTTCTTGATTCGTCCTGTTCCGCGAATAATCCGCCAGCGAACGTAACGACCGATCAGCGAGGCATCGCGCGTCCGCAGGGAGCGAATGTTGACATTGGTTCGGTCGAGGTTGAATCTGCTCAGTCAAGCGCGACCATCACCGGCCGCGTGGTGACGCCGAGCGGACGGCCCGTCAGCGAAGCGATTATCACAATGACATCGGCTCCGCCGCCTACATTTAGCGGAATCCCGTCGCTCGCATTTCAGACAAGGGGAAGCACTCTGGGCTCGTTCATTTTCGAAAGCATTCCGACCGGCGAAACCTATCAGGTCACGGCCTTCGCCAGAGGCTACACGTTCCCGGTTCAAAATGTTCAGGTAACCGGAGACATTTCCAATCTGGTCATCACCGCCAGCAGCGAAAGCTTTCAGAAATAAAGTCAAGCTGTCTGCAAAATTAAAAAAAGGCCGCGGCTTGAAACAGTCGCGGTCTTTGTGTTCGCGGCTTTGTATTTGTTCACGTATCCTCGAAAAAAAACAGTAACCAGCCAACACTGACTGCCGTCTATTGACAACAGAGCCAGGGGAAATTCAATCTTACACGGAGAAATTATATGAAAAGATTTTGGGGATATGTTGCGTTTACGTGCGTTTTGTTCATCGGTGTCGGAGCGGTCGTGGACAAGGCCGCGGCGAGATTTAAGTCGGACACAAAGGCGCTCGAAGTGATCACTAATGCCCGGCAGGCGATCGGCGGCGACGCTGCGATAGCCGAAATTCGCTCCCTTTCGATCAAAGGCCAGACCACAACCACGCGCACCATCGACGGCATGGCTCGCACCGATCAGGGCGAGACCGAAATTGTTATGCAGTTTCCAAACAAGATGCTGAAAATGGTGAAGATCGGCTCGGGCACCGGCACTGCCGAGGGCTCGGCGATGAAAATTCACGACGTTATCGTGATGAAGAACACCGACGGAACCGTTATTGAAGGCAAGGACGGCGAATTTACCACCGCGGACGGCAAGAAAGTTATCGTTCGCAAGATGGAAGGTGTAAACGCCGCGCCGTTTGTCACGAAAGACGGCGACATTGTGAACGTTGACGGCAAGGAATTAAAGTTCAGGCGTGTCGCGGCCGGAGCGAGCCACGGGGGTGCGCGGAATAATGAAATGCTCAGAATGACGCTAGCCCTGCTCGTCACGGCGCCCGAAGGCATGGACGTCAGCTATTCGTTCGTCGGCGAAGGTAATATCGACGGAACTTCGGTGAACACGGTCGATGCATCGTTTGCCGGAGCAACGTATCGGCTGCACTTCGACCGCGATTCGAATCTGCCGGTCGGCATGAGCTATAAGGGCCACATGCCCGTGATCGTTCACATGAAACGCGGCGATGAAGCTCCCGTCGAAGGCGAAAAGAAAGCTTTTATGATCACGAAATCGATGGACGCTTCGACGGCTGTCGAATCGTTCGTCCGCTTTGGCGACTTCCGCTCAACGAACGGCGTGCAGCTCCCGTACAAATGGACGACTTCCGCAAACGGCCAGACCACCGAGATCTTCGACGTCGCCTCTTACGAAGTAAACCCCGAAAACATCGCGGAACGCTTCGATAACCAAAACGTAAAGATCCGCATCGCAAAACCCGCGGAAATGAAATAGATCTTTGATCCGCTAATTAATGAGCCCCCGGCGTGGAAGCAATTCTATGTCGGGGTTTCTTTTTCTCTCGCAAGATCCGCCATCACAGCTCTAATCTCGCCATAGCTGAAGTCTTCGCCAAGGTGTTCTTTGACGGGCGATATCGCGTTCTCAACCTTCAGGTCAATCAGTGCCTGCCTGATCGTTTTGATCTTTTCTGCATTCACCACTTCATTAACGGTTACTCTGCCGTCTTCGATGAACCGAGACAGATGCCCCTCGATCGTGCTCAACGCTAACCCTCTCGATGTTGCGATTTCCGCGATCGATCTGCCTTCGCGAAAGAGCTTAAAAGTCGCCATGTACGTATCGTCACCCAAAGGCTTGCGTTTCGATGGCCTCTCTCTACGAAAGGGTGAGCGTCGTTCGCCGATCTTCGACCCCAGGCCGTTCGCTTCACAATGCTCACGGATGACTTTGAGAAATGCCGGGCAGTATTTCTCCAATTTGAACACCCCGACGCCCGAAAGCCTGGCTATCTCGTTTGGATGCTGTGGAAGAAACGCGGCCATTTCGATAAGTGTTGCGTCGGAAAAAATGACGTACGGCGGAACCCCCTCACGTTCGGAAAGCGACATTCGAACACGGCGAAGTTCTTCGAATAGGTCCTTATCATGATCAACCGTTCCGCTGTTCGATGCCCGTCGCAGATCGACATGCGTTAACTTATGCAGCTCGACGTTTCTGATTCCTTTTAGAACTTCATTTCCTTTTTCCGTGATAGAAAGGGTTGGAAATTCACCGCTCGCTTTGCGAAGAAAGTCTTGTGCGATCAGATCTCGGAAATACGCCGACCAATCTTGTTTTGAGATATCTGCACCGACACCATAGGTCTTTAAATTCAAATGTTCGAGCCGCATCTTCTGCGACTTAGAGCCGCGAAGCAGATCGATCAAATATCCCGCACCAAACATCTGGCCGGTTCGAACAACGGCACTCAAGGCTTTTTGCGCGATGATCGTTCCATCAAATTTTTCGACCTCGGTATTACAGTTGTCGCAATTTCTACAATCGCTATCGGTTGTTTCGGAAAAGTACGCCAACAGAAATCTGCGTCGACAAGTTCTGATCTCGCCAAACTCCGCCATCCGGTCCAGCTTGCGGAGCATAACCTTGCTTTGTGCGGCATCTCCTTCAACCTCGACAAATCCTTTCAGCTTGAGCACATCAGCGATCGAATAGAACAACAGTGCTTCGCTCGGCAAACCATCTCGCCCGGCACGTCCGGTTTCCTGATAGTAGCTTTCGATGTTCTTCGGCAGATCCATGTGAACAACGTATCGAACGTTCGATTTGTCGATGCCCATCCCGAACGCGATGGTCGCCACTACGACCTTTGCCTCGTCATTCAGAAAGGCATTCTGATTCTGTTCGCGGACGCGCTTTTCGAGTCCGGCGTGATAAGGCAGTGCCGCAAAGCCTTCGTCGCGAAGATCTTCGGCAACTCGCTCGACCGACGCACGGCTCAGACAATATACGATGCCGCTTTCATCCTTTCGCGTTTCGAGAAATTCCAGCAGCCGATAAAACGAATCGCGCTTCGGCTCGACAGTGTATTTGATGTTCGGCCGGTTGAAGCTTGAAACGAAAACGTCAGCGTCTGGAATAGTAAGGTGCCGAAGTATATCCTTGCGAACCAGATCATCCGCGGTCGCAGTCAAAGCAATTATCGGAACGGTCGGAAACTCTCGTTTAAGTACGGAGAGCTTTTGATACTCCGGTCGAAAATCGTGACCCCAGCTTGAGATGCAATGGGCTTCGTCGATCGCGAAGAGCGAGACTTTGATCGATGCAAGAAAGTCGACGAATCGGTCGCCACTCTGCAAAAGTCGTTCGGGAGCCACATACAGCAGCTTCAGATCACCGGATTTGATTGTGCGAAACACCTCGATCTGCTCCGCTGCGGTCTGCGTTGAGTTCAGAAACGCTGCGTTGACGCCAAAACTCCGCAAGGCGTCGACCTGATCTTTCATGAGAGCGATCAGCGGTGAGATGACCAGCGTAAGGCCGTCAAAGATCATCGCCGGAATCTGATAACAAACGGACTTGCCGCCACCGGTCGGCATCAAGAGCAAGCAATTGCGACGCGCCAACACGGCCTCGATAGCCGGCTTCTGATGCATTCGAAAATCATCAAATCCGAATCGGGACTTCAATATCTCCTGAGCAAGGGCAACAGTCATTGAATAAATTTTACCGTTTGAATTCAATCAAGATTAGCCCGATGCTTTATCAAGCGCAAGTTTCGCGGTGATGGCGGGGATCATCTTTCGCGGAACTTCTATCGCGCCTTTTATGTGGCGTTCGTTGGTGAAATGTCCGGCGACGTAAATGCCGGGGACGTTTGTTTCGTAGGTTTCGGCGTCGTAGATCGGGACCTCGCCGTACTTACCGTTTTCGGTTTCTATGCCGAGAGACTTGAGCATCGTAAGGTCCGCATCGGAACCGACGAGCACGAAGACGACATCGTTCTCGAGCGTCACCTTTTCTCCTTTTTCGTTCTCAAGCACGACGTCTTTCTCGCGAATTTCGATAACCTTTCCAAGAAAGAAAAGTTTCAGGCAATGCTCGTTCAGTTCCTGTTCGAGCGGCTGCTTCACCCAATATTTTATGCAGCCCTGCTTCGGGTCATTGTTTTCCCAATCCTCTCGAAATATCGCCAGCGTCGTCTCCGCACCTTCCTGCGCCAGAAACAAAGCGGCCTCGCCCGCAGAATTTCCACCACCGATGATCAACGCGTTCTTCTTCACCCACGGATAAGTCTCACGAAACATATCATGAACCTTCGGCAGATCTTCACCAGGAACATTCAGCTTCCGCGGATTGTCCATCGCTCCTATCGCAAACAGGACGTTCGAGGCGTGATACTCAGCCTTATTCGTTGAGACAAGAAAGCTCCCCTCCTTACGAAGGAGGGGTACGGCGTTAGCCTGGGGGGGGTTCTCTTGATCTGCCGAGCTGGAGACAACCACCCCGTCAGCCCCGATAGAAGACATCGGGTCTGCCACCCCTCCTTCGAAAGGAGGGGAGCTTTTAAGAACCTTCTCGACTACTTCTTCCGTTCGAATATCCAACTCATTATCCAAAACAAACCGAACGTAATACGAAAGCAGTTCCTCGCGCGTCGGCTTTTCGCGAGCCGGGTTCAGATCGCCTTCGTTAAATTCAAGCTCGTTGGTCGTCGAAAAGACCGTCAGCCCGACCGGATAATTATAGATCGTATTGCCGATCAATCCTTTCTCGATCACGACGTATTCGAGGCCAGCCTTCTTCGCCTCATACGCCGCCGAGATCCCCGCCGGCCCGGCTCCAATGATCAAAAGATCAAAGATCTTTTCAGTGGATAATGGATAATGGACAGTGGACAATTTATTTCAGGCTCCTTTTTGCTGTCTTGATCGATGCGGTTAAGATCTTGATGATCTCCCTGCAATCTTCCAGCATTGATTCCGCTTGCGAGGTCGTTAAGAACTGTTCGTCCCTTAATAGTCTTAACCAATACTCGGTCTCGACGGCCTCCTTTAATGCGATCGAAAGTTTGCTGATAAAATCCGGCTTTGACTGCGCCTGATTCGCCTCCGCTACATTCGCCCCGATCGATGTTCCGCACCGTAAGATCTGCTTCGACAGAACATACTCTTTGTGCTCGGACAAAAGATGGCGATATAACTTGATCGATCGCCGAGCAAATTCGTATGTCTTGATCGCTAGTACATTTTCAGATTTCGTAACATTGTCCATTGTCCGTTATCCATTATCCATTAGGCTCAACGCCTCGGTGAATTTCTCGATCTGCAATTTGGTGTTCTC
>CAZXTS010000011.1:0-28748 GCA_964643745.1 uncultured Chloracidobacterium sp. | reverse complement strand
GGGTCACTTCTTCGCGTCTTCTTCCGCCTTATATTTATCCAGGTTCTTCTTAAACTCAGCACAGGTCTTGGCAAGCTCGGCCTTGTCGGTCTTGTTCTCTTCGATGCTCTTCCGGAAATTTTCCTTCATCGTGTTCAGGACCGTCGCCTTTATCGCTTTCGAAATTGCGTTATCGTCCGGACTATTCATTTCACGGTCAAAGAAATCCATTACGGCATCGCATTCCGGGATGCCGATCCGTTTTTCACCCAAGACCGTATCAACAGCACGATCCGTGGTGGTTTTGTCACCAGAACTTCCAGACTCGCCGGAAAGCGGATTCAGCCTGCCGCAACCAAGTACTAAGGCCATCAATGCTACAACAACGACCGTAAAAGCAAATTTATTTCTCATAATATTTAATCTCGCGGGAGTTACACATTTAATGACGAACAACACACCCTGAATTTGCATACCCGAAATATTACCGTCAAGCAGATTCGAGCTTCGCATATTTTTCGATCAACTTTTTCTGCCCGAATCCAGGAAAGCTGACCGTTAATTTTATATTATCGCCGCTTCCCTCTCGCCTTAAAACAAGTCCTTTTCCGTACTTCTCATGTCGAACATGTGATCCGGGAACAAAGCCGCTGATCTCACGTGCCGCCGGCCCAGGTTCCTTAGAAGCTGTTGCCTTTAACCGCCCAAAATCGGTCAAGCCCGGGTCAGCATTTCCCATATCCGGTGTTTCTGTTCGAGATTCAACGATCGAACCCGCCGATTCCCGCTTCTTGAAAAACTCCATCACGGCGTCAGCGCTGTTGTACGTTTTTCCGGTGTATAAGTTCTTCGGTTTTGGCCTCGGCAATTCATCTCTCAACGCGGCGACCGCCATCTTATTGCTCCGGGTCGTCGAGCTTGATGCATATGAAAGCCATGACGGGCCGTACGAAAGATCTTTTATCAACTCCAGCGGCAGCTCATTCAAAAACTGCGAAGGCTCGGCCGCCATCTCTTCACCATAAACACGTCGCCGCATCGAATGCGTCAGATACAGCGTCCGCTCTGCTCTGGTGATCGCAACGTAGGCTAGCCGTCGTTCTTCCTCGAGTTCCTTCGGATCGTTGACGCTTCGCGAGTGAGGAAATATGCCGTCTTCGAGGCCGACCAGGAACACGACCGGAAATTCCAACCCTTTCGCAGAATGGACCGTCATCAGCGTAACTCTCGCATCCCGATCGTACTTATCCGTATCTGATGTCAGCGCGGCATGATCTATGAAATCGCGGGTCGAAGCCTCAGGCATTCGGTCATAATCCGCGGCGGCATTTACGAGTTCCTCAAGGTTCTCGAGCCGCGCTTCGGATTCGTCTGTGTTCTCCGAACGAAGCATAAATGAATAACCACTGTCATCGATCGCCGCAACTACGACATCCGATACCTTTCGGTCGGTTCCCGCCGCTTCAGCCTGCTTCTTTTGGAGGCCTTCAATGATCTTCCGGAACGACCTGAAGGCATCTCTTGCTCGAATTGTCAGGCTCGAACCGAGCGGCTGATCCTCTGCGGTGATCGCATTGATTGTCTGCCACAGCGACAATCCCATCTCCTTTGCTCTCGCCTGCAATTCATCGAGCGACGTCTTTCCGATCCCGCGAGGCGGCGTGTTGACCACGCGAAGCAGTGCAATATCGTCTTCGGGATTTAGGACCAGTTTCAGGTAAGCGATCACGTCCTTAACTTCCTGGCGTTCGTAGAACGAAAATCCGCCGACGATGTTGTAATCGATCCGAGCTCTTCGAAACGATTCTTCGAACACACGCGACTGTGCATTCGTCCTATACAGAACGGCGAATCTAGAATTCTGATCGCGCCGCATCAGATCTTCGATGGTCGAACAAACGAATCTTCCCTCGCCTTCGGCATCGCCAGATTGGAAATAAAATATCTGTTCGCCGCCCGGATTGGATGTCCACAGCTTTTTCTTTTTCTGATTTACGTTGTTGGCGATGATCGCGCCTGCAGCGTCGAGGATCGTTTGCGTTGAACGATAATTCTGTTCCAGCAAGATCACCTTTGCATTCGGGAAGTGCTGCTCGAAATCTAGAATGTTCCTGATGTCCGCCTGCCGAAATCCATAGATGCTCTGTGCATCATCGCCGACCACACAAATATTCTGCTGTTTTTCGGTAAGGAATTTTATAAGCGAAAGCTGCAGCGGATTCGTGTCCTGATATTCATCGACCAGGATGTATTTGTATCTGTCGTTGTACTTTTCGCGGACCTCGGCCGAACCACGCAGCAAACGGACGGTCTTGATCAGCAGATCGTCAAAATCGAGAGCGTTCGCAAGCCGCAGCCGCTCTTCATACATCCGGTAGATCTTCGCCGTCGCTGCTCGCTTTTCATCCGTCTGCTCGATCCGCGAGGTAAATGCATCGACGCCTTCACCGCGATTCTTTGCACTGCTTATAGCACCGCGGACAACGCGCGGCTGAACCTGTTTTTCGTCAAGCCCGAGGTCTTTAATGCAGGCTTTTATAACTTTCTGAGAATCGTCCGTGTCATATATCGTGAAATTCCGTTTATAGCCTTCGTTCAGTTGTTCTATATCCTGACGAAGAGTCCGAACGCACAAGCTGTGAAACGTAGAGATAAGCGGAAACGAATTCAGCTTTTCTTCCTTTAACAATTCCACGACCCGCTCGCGCATCTCGCCCGCTGCTTTATTTGTAAAAGTCACCGCAAGAATGTTGTGCGGAGCGATCTGTTTTTCGGTGATCAAATAGGCAATGCGGACTGTGATGACGCGTGTCTTTCCTGACCCGGCACCGGCTAAGATCAATAGCGGGCCTTCGGTCTCACGAACTGCCTCAGCCTGCTTATCGTTCAGGTTCTCAAAAATATCTTGCATTTTGGGTTCATTTGACCAGTGCCTGAACGTCCTTGAATTTCGCATGTTTCGAATCGGCCATCAATTCGAACAGCGCCATTTCCATCGATGAAGGAACAGCACCGGCAAAACGCATTCGAGCGATTCCGGCCTCTCGGTCGTGCCCGTATCTCGAGGCAGTACAATCGGTTAGAAGAAATACGTCGAATCCCGAATCGAGCAGATCAAGCGCCGTTTGGGTGACGCAAACATGCGTTTCGATACCGCATATGATCACTTGCTTTCGGCCTATTTGATCCAATGCTGAGAGGAATTCTCCGCTAACGCCTGCGCTAAAGGTAGATTTTTCGATCGGTTCAATTTCGTCCGGCAAAGCGACTCGTAATTCCTCGACAGTCGAGCCCAACCCTTGCGGATACTGCTCAGTAACAAGAATGGGAACGCCCAAAATAGCGCACCCGCGAACGGCAATCGAAATTCGCGAAGCGATTGACGCAAATTCCGGTATCGCCGAGCGAAATGCTTCCTGCATATCGACCACGACCAATGAGCTTTCGGCTTCTTTTAACTTATTCACCTTCGTCATTTCCACTCTTCGTAGGTTCGTTCGGTCCGTCATCGCCCGGATCTTTTCGATCTTTCCTTTTCATTTCCTTTCGATACTGCCTAAAAAAGAAGAAAACGGCAGCAAAGCTGATGATAAGGATCAATATCATCATTGCCGCGATAAAATAGATCTCGGCGGTCTCTGAACCAGGCATTCTTCGAGTTTATTTACAGGAGGCGAACGACGCAAGGCTGACACTTCGAAATAGGTCTCAATGTGGGGCTTCAGTGGTTGGGACCACATCGTTTCCGTTCTCACCGATGAGAAGCCGCCGATAAAGATCCGGAACGGTGCGGACCTTCTTAGAGCTGTTTGTAACTATGTGAAGCGTCTCGCCTTCAGCGATCAGCATGTCATCTGAACGGCGAACGATCTCGTAAACGAATCGGATCGATCGACTCCTCAGCTCAGCGACCTTTGATCTTACCGTAATCACATCTTCGTAAAAAGCCGCAGATTTGTGGCGAACGTAGGTTTCGGCGACGACCATCAATGCGTCATCGGCTTCCATTTGGGTATAGGAAAATCCGCGTTCACGGCAGAATTCGGTGCGGCCGGCCTCGAACCAGATGAGGTAATTGGAATGATGGACGATGCCCATCTTGTCGGTCTCGGCATACCGGACGCGAATTTCGGTTTCATGCCAGCCGTCCATAATAAATTGGCTGGGAGACAGGGATTCGAACCCCGATAGGCAGATCCAGAGACTGCAGTCCTACCATTAGACGATCTCCCAGCGATACGTTTAATTTACTTACCGCGGCGACACATTGTCAAATGAGGCCGGTTGCAGATTTCGCTAACGAAAGGCAAAATAAAGGTTTATGCTGACCGATAAAGAGATCATTAACAATCGGCACGCTTTCCACGAATATCACATTCTTGATAAATTCGAGGCGGGTGCGGCTTTGTTGGGAACCGAGGTCAAGAGCATAATGGCGGGCCGGATCCAATTAAAAGATTCGTACGTCGCGATCAAAGATAATGAGGTGTGGCTGTTAAATACCCATATCTCGCCCTATTCCCACGGAAATAAGCAGAATCACGAACCGCTCCGCACGCGAAAGCTATTGCTGCATCGAAAGGAGATCGAAAAATTACAGAAAGAGACAACTCAGAAAGGAATGACTTTGGTCGTAACTGCGATATACTGGAAGAACGGTCGCATAAAATTCGAGATAGGTGTCGCAAAGGGCAAGAAGCTTTACGACAAACGCGAAACTGAAATGCGAAAGACCGTCGAGAAGGAAACCAAGCAGCAGTTGAAAGAAAAAGATAGATAAGCTATAGATAGTATAGCTATTTTCGGACGTATAACACAAACTTATAAATTGAGGTAATAGATGGAATTTCAGGGAATTTCTACCGGCTTTCCCGAAGCCGGAGTCGAAGCACTAGTAACCGTCGTCTTTAAGGGAGAGAAGCCAAATTCGGCCGACCTTAAGGATCTCGATTCTCTCACCGGTGGCCAGATCGCGTCGGCGATGAAGTCAGGCGAATTCAAAGGTGATCTAAATGAAAGGCTTTATTTACGACTGACACCTAAAGGAAAGCAGAAAGCTTCTAAGCTGCTGCTCGTTGGCGTCGGTGATCGAAAGGACTTCAAAGCTCCCGCTATCGCCGTAGCCTCCGGATGTGCGACCCGCTTTCTCCGGAAAGCGAACGTAAAATCGTTTGCGATCAATGCTCGTCACGAAGATGCGGTTGCCGCCGCACAGAATGCCGTTCAGGGTTCAATTACCAGCCAGTTCGAACTAGATAAATACAAGACGAAAGATAAGAACGATAAATCGGTCGATAAGGTCGTAGTTTTTGTTGACGGAGCGAAGGCTGCTGATCTTTCCAAAGGAATAGCACGGGGAAAGGCCATCGGAGATTCGATGAATTTTGCGCGAGATCTTGCCAATGAGCCGCCAAATATCCTTCATCCAACCGAAATGGCGAAACGGGCTCAAACGATCGCGAAAGAAACTGGTCTGAAATACGAAGTGCTCGACGAAGCGAAGATGAAAAAAATGGGAATGGGTTCCTTTCTAAGCGTCTCGCATGGATCGGAACAGCCCGGTAAAATGATCGTTCTCCGCTACACACCGGCGAAAAGCACAGCTAAGAAAGGAGATCTGCTTGCCCTGGTTGGAAAAGCGATCACCTTCGATACGGGCGGCATTTCGCTAAAGCCCGGCGACGGAATGGACGCGATGAAATACGATATGTCGGGCGGCGCGACCGTTCTCGGTGCGATGCGGGCGATTGCACTGCTCAAGCCTTCGATTCCCGTGCTCGGGATCGTCGCGGCTGCTGAGAATATGCCGGATGGGCGAGCAAGCAGGCCAAGTGACGTTGTAACCGCAATGAACGGCAAGACCATCGAGATCCTGAACACCGATGCCGAAGGCCGCTTAGTGCTCGCCGATGCCGTCGCATATGCCGAATCGCTTGGAGCCACGCGGATCGTCGATATGGCAACGCTTACAGGTGCCGTGATAATCGCGCTCGGCGAACACAATACCGGCATTATGGGCAACGATCAGGGCTTGGTTGATGAGATCGTCGCGTGCGGCAAGGAGGCCGGCGAAGGATTTTGGCAGCTGCCGCTCGGCAAGGAATACAGCAAACAGATCCGATCCGAAATTGCCGATATCAAGAACATCGGCCCGCGTGGAAAGGCCGGCACCATCATGGGCGCGGTATTCATCCAGGAGTTCATCGATAAAGCCAAATGGGCTCACCTCGATATCGCGGGAACGGCCTGGGCTGATGGTGTAAAACCTCACCACGCAAAAGGCCCGACCGGTGTTGCGATCAGATCGCTTATCAATCTGGTCGAGCGTTCGCAATAGACTTTCCATCAAATTCGATCTACTATGGGCTGGTATTTATATCAGCCCTTTATTATTTTTTGGCAAGTTTATTGAACCAGATGCGTCTTTATTTCCAAGGTGTCATTAACCCTGGGACGTACTTCTTTGGCAATTTTGATCGGCGCGATCCTTAACCTATGCAGAAGAATTTAATAAATCTGGTGATAGCAATCGGAGCACTTTTCCTTGTCACGGCTTGCTTCTGCCGATCAGAAAGAACCGGCACATCGCCGCTCGGCGACCGGCCATCAACTGCTTCGAACCGTCCTGCTTCTGACTCGCCCGTTGACGGCAAGAATTCCAAGTCGGACCGCGGCGATTTCAAAGTCGAATATACAGCCGTTTCTACGCCTCGCTATGTTGAGATCGACCAACAGGTGAAGGATGAAAAACTGCTTGAAGACGCCGCCGACCGCCTGAACAAAGCACTGGCTCTGCCCCACGACATCACGATGCGGACGAAGGACTGCAACGACGTCAATGCTTACTTCGATCCCCGCGATAAGTCCATCACAATGTGTTACGAGTTGATGGAATATTTTTACAAGATCTTCAAAAGCGACGGAAGATCGGAAGAAGAATCGTATGAACAGATGTTCGCCGCGGTCCGGTTCGTCTTTTTGCACGAGATCGGACATGCTCTGATAGATGCCTACAAGCTGCCGATAATGGGCGGCGAAGAGGACGCAGCGGACCGTTGTTCTGCATTCATTAATCTGAAAGAGCTCGGCCAGGAAGGTGTCGACGCAGTGTTTGCTGCCGCCGAGGCTTTTCAGATCGAATCGAAAAGATCGGCAACCGCGAAACGCAATCTCGCCGACGAACATCTTTTATCTGAGCAGCGTTTCTATAATTCGCTGTGCATGATCTACGGATCAAATCCGGCTAAATATTCGAATATTCTAACCCGCGGCTTCCTTCCGAAAGAACGCGCCGTCCGATGTCCGACCGAGTACCAAAAGACGGTCGATAGCTGGATGACGCTGCTCGAACCATGGCGAAAGACCTAACGAAAAATTATGAAACGAAATCTAGTCAACATTATATTTGCAGCAGCCGCACTCTTAGCGGTCGGACTCGCATGCGGCGGCAGCGCCGGATCGGGTGACGAAAAGCAGGCAGGGCCTGAGTTCGTCGGTGCCTGGGCCGCGGCCGATGGCTCGACCATTACCATCCGAGCCGACGGCAGTGCGGATTATAAGATCGGCGGAGCGTCCGTCTCCGGCGGCAAGGCCGTGGTCAGCGACAGTGACAAAACACTGCGTATAACGTTGCTCGGCATGGGCTCTCCGATGAAGATCGACAAGGCACCGGCAAATGACGAAATGACCATCGATGGCGTCGTGTATAAGAGATCGGGGGGCTCGACCACGACCGAAAAGGCCGAAGTTCCTTCGAAAGACAAGCTGCAGACTCTCGTCAAAACATCGTTCCTCGAATTTGGCGACGCCGTTCAGGCTGAGGATTTCTCCGATTTTCACAAGAAAGTAGCCAAAGTTTGGCGTGATTCATCGACTCCGGAAAAGCTGGATGAGGCTTTCAAGGTCTTCACCGAAAAAAAAGAAATCTATAATTTCAACAAGGCCGTAGCTCCGCTTGATGCGACTTTCTCTCCGGACCCCAAGATCGACAAGGTGCAAGGAATGGATGCCCTTATCGTAAAAGGCAGCTATCCGACCAAACCGCAACAGGCGAATTTTGAATTCAAATACGTCATAGACGACGGCATCTGGAAACTGATCGGCGTCAACATAAAGGTCGGCGGCGAACTTTAAGATATACGTCAGGTCTGCAAAGGTGCGGCGATCGAGTCGCACCTTTGATTTTGCCGTTCGACACCGATAAACTAACCCTTTATGAAAATTCATGAATATCAGGGCAAGGCCCTTTTGAAGGAATACGGTGTGCCGGTTCCGCGTGGGATTGTTGCAAGGACCGCTGACGAGGCAGAAGCCGCCGCGAAAGAACTCGGCACGGAGATCGTCGTCGTCAAGGCACAGATACATGCCGGCGGACGAGGCAAAGGCGGCGGGGTGAAGCTCGCGAAATCACCAGCCGAAGCGAAGCAGATCGCCGCCGAGATGATCGGCATGCAGCTCATTACCCACCAGACCGGCTCCGAAGGACAGGAGGTCAAGACGCTCCTGATCGAAGAAGGAATGCCGATAGATAAAGAATTTTATCTGGGCGTTACGCTCGATCGCGTATCGGGCCGCAACACATTCATGGCATCATCGGCAGGCGGAATGGACATCGAAAAGGTCGCCGAAGAAACGCCCGGGTTGATCCTGAAAGAAACGATCGACCCTTCCGTCGGAATGCGTCCGTTCCAGGCCCGCAAGCTCGCTTTTGGCCTTGGAATACCGGCTGATCTGGTAAATCAGGCCGCCAAATTCATGCTCTCGCTGTACGACGCATACGAAAAGATGGACGCTTCGATCGTCGAGATCAATCCGTTCCTACTTACGAAAGACAATCGCCTGATCGCACTTGACGCCAAGGTCAATTTTGACGACAACGCGATGTTCCGCCACAAAGAGTACGCCGACCTTCGCGACCTGAACGAAGAAGAGCCGCTCGAGATCGAAGCTTCGAAGTTCGACCTCAACTACATCAAGCTCGACGGCAATATCGGCTGTATGGTCAACGGTGCCGGGCTCGCGATGGCGACGATGGACATCATCAAGCTCGCGGGCGGCGAACCCGCAAACTTCCTCGATGTAGGCGGCGGTGCCTCGCAAGAACGCGTCGAACAGGCGTTCAAAATACTGCTAGCTGACGAGAATGTTAAAGCCGTGCTCATCAATATCTTCGGCGGCATCGTTCGCTGCGATATGGTCGCCAGCGGCGTCGTCGCAGCAGCAAAGAACCTCGGCGTTTCGATCCCTATCGTCGCCCGACTCGAAGGCACGAACGTCGAAGCCGGCCGTGAGATCCTCACAAACTCCGGCATCGGCATAATCCCCGCCACCGGTATGAACGACGCCGCCGAAAAAGTGGTAGCCGCCGCAGCTTAGATTTTGGGCAAACTTACGCCTCGCCTAGAACCGCCTGTCGCCGCAGGCGGTTTTTGCTTGTTCCGAAAGCAACCCTTTCCCCGTCTGGACTCATCTTTAGCAATAGTTTTAGACACTGCCTAACACAAAAAGGACAATAAAATGAATAAGATAGGGACAATTCTCCTAATAGTATCGGTGTGCGCTCTCGCAGCATTTTCACAAACGACTCGAACAACGCGAACGTCTGCGGCCAACGGAATTCAAAGGACCGCTCTGGCCAGTAACGCGACCACATTGCCAATCCGCCGCGTCATTCTTTATTCCAATGGGGTCGCCTATATCGAACGCCGCGGCATGGTCACGGGCAATGCCGAGGTAAACCTTTCATTCAAACAATCGCAGATAGACGACGTCCTGAAATCAATGGTCGTCCTCGACCTTGGCCAAGGCCGCATCGGCGCCGTTTCCTATAATTCGTCCCAACCCGCTTCGGCTCGAACCGCAGAGATACCTTTTGGCATCGCTCCAGAAACTGAAGATAGCAACGGAAGTTCAGGCGGCCTTGCCGGTGTGCTAGGACAGATCCAGGGAGCAAAGGTATTGGTCACAAGTTCGAAGGGCACACAAACGGGTTCGATCCTGACGGTTGAAAAGCGCGGCATCACGAAAAAAGAAGATGATGAAATAACTACCCTGCCTTCACAGTATTCTCTTGTCATTGCATCTGATTCGGGCGAACTTTCAGCTTTCGAATTGTCGGATATTCGATCGATCAAACTCCTCGAAGAAGGCACACGGCGAAACATCAATGAATTCGCGAATGCCACAGCTTCGACGCGGCTTCGCGATGCTAAGACCATCTCGGTTTCGAGCAGCGGAAGCGGTGCTCGCGAAATGATCGTCAGCTATATAGTCTCCGCTCCGATCTGGAAAACCACATATAGAGTTGTTCTGGGTGACGATGGAAAGCCATTCTTTCAAGGCTGGGCGATAGTTGACAACGTAAGCGACGAAAGCTGGGATAACGTACAGCTTTCGCTCGTTTCGGGTTCGCCAGTTTCGTTTATTCAAAATCTGCAAAAGCCGCTTTACCGCTATCGACCCATCGTACCGATCCCTGACGATCTAAATCTCGATCCGCAGATTTACGACGCGGAAGGAGTTGGCGGCGGGGTCGGATACGGTTCAGGCTCCGGCGGAGGTTTTGGAAGTGGTTCTGCTGGGGGAACCGCCTCGGTTGATGTTTCAGGTAGCCGGATTACGTCCAATTACTTATCATTGCTTCCCGGTGCAACAACCAGCCTTAGCGATGCACTTAAAACTGAATCCGCAGGCGTGCAGACGGCGGCGACCGGAAATGAGCTTGGCGATCTTTTCGAATACCGGATCGAGGCTCCGGTTTCGGTCGAGCGGAACCGCTCCGCATTGATCCCCATCGTTCAGACCAAAATGGAAGGCGAACGCGTTTCGATCTACAACGAATCGGCCCGAAAGGACCGGCCGATGGGCGGGATGATGCTCAGCAACACAACGCCACTGACCTTCGAGGGCGGGAGCCTAACGGTACTCGATGGCGATGCGTATGCCGGCGAGGCTCTGATGGAGCGGTTAAAGCCGCAAGAACGGCGGCTGATCTCATTTGCTCTCGACCTCGGCACACGCGTCAGCACAAAGTCCGAAACCGATCTCCGCCCGGTCCAATTGATCAAGATCGTGAACGGCGTTTTCCAGGCTCATTATTTTCGTCAGGATGCGAAGACCTATACACTGACGAACCAGACAGACAGAGTAAAATTCGTTTACATCGAGCATCCGATCCGGGACCGCTGGGGTCTTGCCGAAAGCTCGGCAAAACCCGAAACGACAACGGATAAATATTATCGCTTCCGTGTAGGACTCCAGCCGTTCGCAACTGTTACGGTTCCAGTGATCGAGCAGCTTGGGCAGATGGACGCATATCAACTTTCATCTTTTTCGCGTGAGCAGCTTGATCTTTTTATTAGCCGCCGCTATATCGACGAGCCAACCCGGCAAAGACTGGAGAAACTGCTCGAACTCCGCGGAAGCATCAATCTTATTGCTCAAAAAATGCAAACGCTGACCGCCGAAGTTACTTCGATCACACAGGATCAGGCACGTTTCCGCGAGAATATCGAAGCTCTCTCGAAGACCGCTGAGGCAAAGGCCCTGATCGCGCGTTATATTGCAAAGGCGAACGATCAGGAATCGCGGATCGAGCAGATCGAAGCCGAACGTAAAGCGGCACTCGCCGAGAAAGAGCGGCTTGAACGTGAGCTCGCTGCCGAGATCAAGAGTTTCGAAGTGCGTTGATAAGTCCCTGCTTCAATTGAAAAGGACACGAACCGCGATCTGCGAATTCGTGTCCTTTCGTTTTAGTGTCAGTTTATTAACGCACCTTTTCAGCTATCTAACGAACGCGCTCGGGACCGGGATGTCGCCGGTGGAACCGAAATTAGCTATTAGCGTTCCCGAGGTCGAACGTTGGATGAACCATGTGTTCGTCGCGGGCCTGAACACTGCTCCGTCTATCTGGCCATCGCCGTCGTAATCGCCCGGGACAGGTATGTCGCCGGCCGCGCCAAACGGGAAAGCAAAGAAAGAATTGTCTTCACTCCGAAGCACGTACCAGAATCCGGTCGAAGGCCGCCAGATCGCCGCGTCGGTCTTGCCGTCGCCGGTAAAATCGCCCTGGACGATCCGGTCCGTCGCCGTACCGAATGCAAACGCCGTAACGCCGCCCGAACTTCGATTTATCCACCATTCGCCGTTTCCGCTGCCTCCGGCCGGCCGATAGATCGCCAGATCGGCAAAGCCGTCGCCGTCATAATCGCCAACCGCGGGCAGGTCGCCGGCAATTCCGAACGGCAGGATCTGAACGCCGCCGCCCGATATCTGAATGAACCAGGTCCCGGAGCGAAACACCGCGTGGTCTGCACGACCATCGCCATCAAAATCGCCGGCCGCAGGCACATCGCCTGCCGCACCAAACGGGAATGAAAAATAAGAAAGATCTTCGCTGCGGAGAACCAGCCATTCGCCGGTCGAAGGCCTGAACAAAGTGAAATCGGTCTTACCGTCGCCCGTGTAATCACCCGGGACGATCGCGTCTGTCGGCGCACCAAATTGTAATGCACCGCTGCCGCCGCCCTGTTCGGTCGAACTGTACCACCACTCGCCAACGCTTGGACGATAGATCGCGAGATCGGTCCTGCCGTCACCCGTGAAATCAAACGGTGCTACGGCATCCGTTATAGTTTCCTGAAAATTGTACGCGACCAATGAAAAATGCTGATCGGTCGGATCGGCATTGCCGAGAATTCCGTCGCCGTTTAGCGCCGTTGCAGTTATCGTAATGGTCACCGGTGTTCCCGCCGGAATGCCCGCCGCCAGAAACACGTTTTCAACGTTGTCCACCGTGCTGTTGGCTCCGCCGGTCACCGAAACGCCGCCTGAAAATACATTTCCGCGATAGGGGTCGCCACCGACCTGAACGGTCAGATCGAGATTATTTACAAGTGCCGGATCGGCAACTCCCGGAGGGTCCGACCACACTAGCGTGAATCGAACAGGCTTCGTGGGATCCGCGACCGTACCCGAATAAATGACGGATTCGCCCGGATTAAAAAATTCGTGCGTTTCGTTTACGTGCTTCATCGGAACGCCGGTGTTCATTATGAAACGCATGTTCATCCGACCCCACCCCTCGTTTCCATTGGGAATGGTCGATGAATTGGTGATAAAACCGTTCATTTCCTGTCCGCTACTGATGATCGTAGCTTTGATAAGCGACGGGCTTGGATTCTGTCCCGCATTTCGATCTTTCCAATACTGAGTGAACAAGGCCGCTGCTCCTGCGACCTGCGGTGCCGCGAACGAGGTTCCGCTTCCCCAGCAGTGGAAGGCGTCTATATTGCAGCCTGATGTTGTTCCGTTTCCGCTTGCTATCGCTGTGCCTGGTGCAGTTATATCCGGCTTTATTCTGCCTTGGAAAGCCGTCCCTCGACCCGAGGACGAACGGAGATCTTCGATATTGTCTGCTCCAGTTCCTAAAAGCTCAGTTCTGATGTTCTCCGAATTTGCGACCGCGATCGGATTCTTAGACATCTTGGGCCTGGTCATACCCGCCGTGCCGTCGTTACCGGCAGAAAACACTACAAGCAATGGATCGATGGTTTCCGCAAACGAGGCATCCCGAACGAATCCGTCATATTGAGCGGCAAAAGAGTCATAGCTATTGCTGTTCAGCCCGGAACCCCAACTGTTGTTCGATATAGTTCCTCTGACACCGTTGACGCCGAGCGTGGCCACCGTGTCATTCGAGGTCTTTGCTGCCGTTCCCCCGTAACCTGATCGTAGGAAGGGAATATTAATTATATTAGTTTTCGGAGCGACTCCCATCGCATAGGCATATCCTAAACTGTCGAGTTGACCGAAAGGCAACCCGCCGGCGATCATTGTCGCAACACTATGCCCGTGGCCTGATGAACCCGCCGTCGCTCCGCCCAGATCGGCATTCACAGTGTTTCCGGCAGTAATATAAAACCCGCCGGCTCCGGGGATCGCAACGCCGCTGTCCACGACCGAGACCGTGACACCTGTTCCGTCAACGCTGAACTGAGTGAGCGGATCGTAGCCGGGACCGTTGAGCACGGTCGAACTTGAGAAATTTCCTGCCACGATCTGTGCCGACCTCTCATCTTCTGCCACTGGCTGGATAAACGGATCGACCCTAACGATACCGGACAAAGCGAGGATCTTGCCAATCTCATCTACAGAGGCTTCAACGTGCAATACATTAAAGTAGTTGTTCGGCAGATCGCTTTCGCCAAGAATGCGTCCGCCAGAAACTCCGCGAAAAGAATTTGAAAATTCACTCAACGATTCACGTTTGAACACTGCAATGTCAAACCTGGCCACTTTCCCTTTCTCGGCAGTCACAAATCTTTCCAGTTCTTTCGACGATTTTTGCTCCGGCAAATACCGGCCGACCCATCGGACGCGCGAATGTTCCGCAACCTTGCCGATCGATTCACCGTTTCCATAAACAAAAAATGCCTGATGCGGAACGTATTGCAGGACTTCCACACCTGCGTCGCGGAGACTGTTCAAAAGTTCATCCGTGGTCGCTGTGCCAAATTGCACGACAAAATAATCGCTGCCGCCTTCGACCTCGGCTCCGGGTGCGATCGTTTCAGCCGGCGGTGCCGTCAGCGGATCGAACTTTGCGCCCGGCAGGTTCACCGTCGTTTCGAGCCTCGTAAAATCATAACCCGCACGCGAAAGCTCGGCCGCTCTCTTTGTCGAAACAATGGCCGAGGAGCCGAAGTCTTCGATCACCTTTCCGTAACGCCCGATCGTTTCCATCTGCTCGAACGTTTTGTAATTGACTCGAATTACTTCGAACGAACGGTCTCGCAGTTCGGCCGTCAGAGGATCTGCCTTGGCAAATTTCTCGAACGTTCCTTTATAGGTCGGGATCACTTTTTCGGACTTTTCCTGCGCCTGCTGCGGTTCCGAAAGGCTAAGAAAATAGCCGCCGATAATTGCGGCAGCGAAAAGAATGGCAAAGCTCAAGCGTGCAGATATTAAACGATTCATCTTGATCCGTAATGCTCCTTGGTGGGTTTCTGGTCTAGGTCTCCAAATTTTAGAATATCATACACGCTCTGCGGCCCCGAAGGCATTTCCGCGCTCTGAGTGACTGATTCGTCTATACTACTCTACTCTACATGCAACGTCTGCTACGATCTGGCGTGCGGTTAATGGCGGAGGCCGCGTGGTCTTTGAAAGTTTATGCCGCGCGGGGTCGCAGACGAGCCGGAAAGTGAGACGTCGCCTCAGTTTCGTGTCAGTTTTTGGCTTTTCCGTCTCGATTTCGTCTCAGTTCGTCTCGGATCGAAAAAGACGCGGCTCTTTGCGGACTCTGCGGCTTTGCGTTATAAGGTCTCAGTCCACCGAACTGGCTGCCCGCTCACGCAGGCGGTTCTGACGTTAGGCCGATCTTTTTTCCACAGCGTTCCACTTTGATAGGTGTTATTTCAAAGTGGAGCGAAATTATCCGCTAACCATATGCTGTTGCAACAGTTACACCGTTCCACTTCCGCCATTTTGTGGAACGAAAGTGGAACGGGATTGTTTTTCGGAAATGAGACAAAATATCGAGCTAATTGTCTGAATAATAACGGGTTAACCTGTCTCACTTCGGTCATTTTGTGAGACAAAAGTGAGACAACGGGCGGTCATATCTTCACCGCTCGTTCGATCACATAAGATCGACGGGATCGATCTGAACCTGGGCGATGCGTTTGTCGAATCCGAGGGTTTCGGCCTCGACGATCGCGGCGTCGAGCCGTTCGCGTAAGGTCTTTCGCGAAGCGGCTTTGATGATCATCTGAAAACGGTATTCGTTCTTTAGCCGCGAGATCGGCGCCTGTGCCGGGCCAAGCAGCCGCAGGAAACCGTCATGGTTCTGCCGGTCGAGCGCGTCGCGGAGAATGTTGCCGTTGCGGAGCGCGTATTTCTCATCCTTATGTTTGAACAGGACCGAACCGAGCACGACGAAAGGCGGAAAGCCGAACCGTTCGCGATATTTGATCTCCTCGTTGTAAAAGGCTTCGAAATCCTGCACGGCGGCGTGCCGCAAGGCGTAATGTTCGGGGTAATAAGTCTGTATCAGAACACGGCCGGGCAACTTCCCGCGTCCCGCGCGTCCGGCGACCTGCGTCAGCAATTGGAACGTCCGCTCCGCCGAGCGAAAATCGGGCAAGCCCAACCCCGTATCGACCGAGACCACGCCGACGAGCGTGACATTATGAAAGTCGTGGCCCTTCGCGATCATCTGCGTGCCGACCAAAATATCGATCTCGCCCTTATCGAACGCAAGCAGGGTCTTCTCCATTTCGCCTTTGCGTTTCATCGAATCGCGGTCGATGCGGGCGATGCGCATTCCGGCGAACTGCTTCTCGAGCCGTTCTTCGAGCTGTTCGGTTCCCTGCCCGATGAAATAAAGAAATTCGCTCTTGCAAAGCGGGCAGACGTCCGGCACATCAACGTGATAGGTGCAGTAATGACAAACGAGCCGGCGGTCGCGTTTGTGGTAGGTCAACGCGATGTCGCAGTTCTTGCAGCGAATGGATTCGCCGCACGAGCGGCACAGCACGAACGCCGAAAAACCGCGCCGGTTCAGCAATATTATGGTTTGCTCGCCACGTGAATGCGTTTCATTCACTGCGTCGATCAGGCGGGGCGAAAAGATGACGTCTTTGCCCGTCGCCTTGAAAACGTCGCGCATATCGACGAGTTCGGCGTGTGCCATTGGCCGTCCGCCGATGCGATTTTGCAATTGCAGGTAACGATACTTTCCGGTTTGGGCGTTGTGAAAGCTCTCCATCGACGGCGTCGCCGAACCGAGCACCGCCACGGCTTTGGAAATGTGTGCCCGCATCACCGCGAGGTCGCGGCCGTGATAAAAAGGCGGTTCGTTTTGCCGATAAGAGCCATCGTGCTCTTCATCAACGATCACCAGGCCGATGTTTTCGAGTGGTGCGAACACAGCGGAACGCGTCCCGATCGCGATCCGGGCATCGCCGCTTTTTATCCGACGCCATTCGTCAAAACGTTCGCCCGGCGACAGATTGGAATGCAGTATCGCGACGTCTTTTCCGAACACCGCCCGCAGCCGCCGCGAAAAGATCGGCGTCAGCGAGATCTCCGGCACGAGCATCAGCGACGATCGGCCGCGTTCGAGGGCTTCGCGCATCGCGCGAATGTAGATCTCGGTCTTGCCGCTGCCGGTCACGCCGCGTAGCAGGAACGCCTCATAATTTTCGCGGGCCAGCGACGCGGCGATCTCGTCGAACGCGAACCGCTGTTCGGCGTTCAGCGTGAGTTTTTCGAACTCCGGCAGGTCTACTCCGGCGAGCGGATCGCGAAGCACATCGCGGATGTAAACTTCGATGATGCCCCGCCGTGCAAGCGTGTTGATCGGCGAAGCTCCGGTGTCCGCCGCGGCGAGCAGGTCGGTGAAAAGCATCTCGCCGTCGTGCGAATTGAGCCGTTCGATTATCCGCTGCTGCACGTCAGTAAGCGGCTTGTCGTCAAAACTTCGGGAACGCAAAAGCCGGACAGCCTTTTGCCGTTTTGCGCGGACCTTCGATTCGGCAAGTTCGGTTTCCGCCGAAACGTGTCCGGCCTTCACAAGTTCAGCGACAGCACGCTTCGCACCGCTTCCGAACGTTTTCCCAAGTTCCGCCTCGTCCGCTTCGCGCGTCCCGGCAAGATGCTGGAGCACACGCCATTTCAACGCTCGTTTTCCGCTGTTCTGCGGCACGAGCGAGCGGCCGCTGTCAACAATTGTGAACACGCGTTTCGCAAGCGAACTTATCCCGGCGGGCAGAGCGGCCTTCAGCAATTCGCCCCACGAAGCCGCGTAATAATCGGCGGCCCAACGCGTCAATTGCAGGATCTCTTCGGTCAGCAAAGGCTCGTCATCGACCGCTTCGATGACATCCTTGACCAGCGAAATATCGAGATCGTCGGGTGGAGTGGCGTCCAATTCGGCAACATACCCCGTCAGCGTTCGTTTGCCGAACGGCACGAGCACGCGGCAGCCGATCTGCAACGCATCGCCGACGGAACGCGAGACACGGTAAGTAAACGGCCGCCGAAAAGGCAGCGGCAACGCCACTTCGACGAAGGCAAATTCGGGCGGATGTTGTGCTTCCGGTCGCGTCATTTCGTATGGGAACAATCGAGATGATAACCTAGTGGAACTTAATCCGGAAAACATCATCTAACCAGCTATGGACATGGAAAATTTGTTAAAGCAGAACGACCGGCGGCCGACGATGAACAATGGACTGCTTGTCGGCATTCTGATCGGCGTTGTTTTGATCGCGGCGGCGGTCGGCGTGTTGATGATGCAGCCTTCGATGGAAGAGCAAAAGGCCGCCGTGCTCGCCGATGCGGTCCACGAGGGCGACCCGCAGTTCGTCGATCTTACGAATGACATCGTCATCGAAACCGGCGAGAACACCGTCGAATCGCCGAACGCATTCGGCAGCATTTCAATGTACATCGTCGGAAATGTGAAGAACAAGGGCGAGCGTGTTTACAACGGCCTCTCGGTAAATGCGGCGGTGCTCGATCAGCAAAACAACGTGCTGAAAAGCAAAGATGTGCTCGTCGTCCCGACCCAACGCGGTTCGATCTCGCCGGGCGAGGTCATCCCTATAACTCTGGAGATCGCGGGCTTTAAGCGAACCGACGACCGTGCAAATATACGCTGGAAGGTCACGGCGATACGCCTGCCGCAAAATTAACCGCTGTTCGGTGCTTAAAATAGAGAGGGGAAGCTACCGTTACGTCTCCCACACCGTAAAAGCTACTTCCCCAGGTGTGAATGCTAACGATTTTGGGGTCGCCCGCAAACACGAAGAAAAGATTAACGAATCGAAATCGAAGATGCAAGCCGAAGATGCAGAAAATGCGAAGACTTTACCGGAATTTACCTGGGTTAAACGTTGATATTTACTGAGAGAATTCTTGTTTTCTTTGATCGATGCCGGAACTCACACGACCTCGCCCGGCATCGACCAGGCGACCGCTCACGGCGGCGAACCCGAAGCGATGGAATACCGCGGCATATTGCTAGACAAGAACGAACCCGTCACGCAATACTCGCCGGTATATACCATCGTCACAAACCCATAAAAACATCTGACAGAGCACGGGATACAGCCCTCTGCCAACAAAAAAGAAAGCCGGATCTCCCTGCGTCCGGCTTTTTTCTTTCGAGATCTGTTAACGGACCTACTTTTTTCCTTCTTCTTTTAGCTCGCTGACCTGAACTCCGCGCGAACGGAACTCTTCCATTACCTGGCGGTGATTATTTGTACCCAGCTTCAGCACGGCGAAATCGTCCTCGGTCTGTACGATCGCCCAATGCCGCTTCTTTTTGATGAAAAGGAAGGGAAGGGCGAAGATAAATCCGACGAGCAGAGCGGTCGCGACCGCACCACCGCCCGAAAGCATCGGTTTTTTGGCAAACGAGTAATCAATGTTCTTGATATCCGCGTATGCGAATTCCTTCGTCGCATCGGCAAGGTTCTTCTTGTCCGGAACGATCCGCACCGTCGTTTCGCCAAAGGTAATATCGGCGTCGGTTTCAACCGCCTTCTTTCCTTTGGAAACAGCCATCTCTATCGAATACGTCGGCTCTTTTTGCGGATAGGCGTTCGTCACAAAGACTAAGGAAAACAACGCGGCCGCACACATAAATTGCGCAGAAAGGCCGGTGGGCTTTAAGTGAATTTTCATAAATTTTTTTTCTCCGATGGTGAACTTTCGTAAGCGAGTGTATTTAAACGACGAACGGATGTCAATCGCTTTTCGAAGGACATCCGCCGTGTATCGTGGTCGGGCCGGGAACGGTCGTTCTCAGGCCGCCGCGACGCGTTTACCGCAATCTGTTTTTGCTTGCCCAGCCCTGCTTGGTCATTGACTTGATGATATCGCTCGTAAGATTGCCCTTTGCTCCATCGGTCTCGCCGCCAAAGAGTCCGCCGTAAACGTGGCCGTCAACGCGCTGCTTGAAAAGGACGTCGCCCGTTTCGGCATCGGCAACGGTAATGTCGGCAACGAGCTTTGTCCGGCCGGCTCCCATCCCGATAATGTAGCGCGCGGCACGGCTGCCTTTGGAATATTTCGTGACCACGCCGGAAATTTTCGCGCGGCGTGCGTCAGCCGTCTGTGCCGCCGTGTCGGTCGAAAAGAACACCTGCTCAAAACGACGCGACCGGTTGAAATGGGTCATCATAAAGCTCATCAGTTCGTTCAGATCGTTCTCAGGGAATTCGACCCCTTCGGCAATGGTGAACCGATCAAGCTCAATGATCATATACGGGCTGCGTTCTTTCGATTGCGCCGAAACTGCGATGCTAAATACAACGGCCAAAAGAAATGCCGTAACGAATTTGTTCATTGAATACCTCTTAATGGTTGTTATTTTATCGAACCCGAAACACGGTTCACCGAATCTGATCCGCGACAGCCCGAAAGCGTTTGTGAAACTTAAGAACTTTTTATTTCTTTTAGACTCCGCGTGATGTGGCGGGCAAGATTTTCGGCGAGCGAGCCCCACGACGTTGTTTCTCCGGCCGCCATTACTGCCCCCGAACGGCGGTCGTAAATGCGATAGACATAACGGTGCGTGATCCAACTTCCGGAGACGTATCCGATCTCGACGAACAGATCGGCATCGTCCTTATAGCGTTGAATTGTGAGCCCCATCTGCTTGAAATCGGCGTTCTTGAGCAGTGCCTTTTCCAAATTCTGCCGCGAAGGCTGTGCGGACGACTTATGGAATGCGATCGTCTTTGCCGAAGCTAACGCCTCGCTGGGCTTAAACGTCGCCGGCTCTGCACCGGGCTCTTTAGATTCTGCGTCAGCAGCTGTCGCGATCCGTGTTTCGGCATCACGCGGCGGAATTCCCGGAAGCTGCGTTTCGGCCCGCTGCATCATTAACTTAATTACGTCGTCCGCGACCCCGGCCTTTTTCAGCTCGACGAGCGAACCGGTCGAAACGTCGAAACGCGTGTCAGATGCGGATATTTTTGCCGTGATTATCTCTGCGGAAAGGCCCGCCGCCGTCATCTCGATGACCGACGCGTTCGAAAGGATCTCCCGCTGTGCGGCAACGGACATCGACAACAAAATCAGCACGATGAAAAACGAAGGCTTGAACATAATCTGTGATTCTATCCCGATATAATTTGTCCCGTCAATAAGATTCGGGCCGGCGTTTCGCGGCGTCGGTCAATGTTTTTGGGTGATCGCGTCGAATGCTTCGCGTATCAGCAGGCGTGCTTGGGACAGCTCGGCGAGCATTTCGTCGGTCGAGGATGCGTGCAGGCGGTCCGCGATGACGGCGAGAGCTTTCTTGTTCGCCAGCGGCAGCCGCGTCGATCGCCCGACGGCCAGCCGCAACGCGTGATCGAGCGCCGACAGAAATTTGTAGCCTTTGGATAACGCTTGAAAGTTCTCGGCGTCGAGCGAACCGGCCGCGTGCAATCTTTCCAGCGTCGCATCGGTCGAGCGATGGCCGTCCGCGTCGCGAATGTCGTCCCGCAATTGCAGAAACCGGCACGCGAAATAGACATCGAGCATCCCGCCTTCGCCGTACTTGATGTCGATGTCGCGGCGGCTGCGAAGATCGGCCCGGTTTTTCTCCAGGCCCGTGCGAATTCGGCGCGTCTCGGCGGCAAGCTCGCCCGGTTCGATCCGTTTTGCGGCCGCGTGTATCACTTCGCGGACTTCCGCTTCGATAGCTTTTGCCGCCGCGAGGTCACCGCCGACGCCCCGCAATTTTACAAAGGCCAGCAGCTCCCAGATCGCGGCGTCCTCGCGCATATATTGGGTGAACGCGTCCCGCGAAATGGCCGGCGGGCCGTCTTTTCCGTGCGGCCGCAGTCGCAGATCGACGCGATAGAGCGAACCTTCGCGGGTCATCGCCGAGAGGGCGTTGACGAACGATTCTACGATGCGCGTCGCGTGCTGATTTGCGTGTTGACCGTCGTCGTAAACGATCACGAGGTCAAGATCCGAATCGTAATCGACGCCCGCTCCGCCCAATTTGCCAAGCCCGAGCACCGCCATCGCCGGCGGTTCGGCATTCGGAAAACGTTTTCCCGCCTCGTCCTTTGCAATTTCAAACGCTGCGTCGATGCTCGCTTCCGCCAGCGACGTCTGAAGCGATTTCGCTTCGCGAATGCCTATCAAATTCAACGCATCGCGGGCAATGATCAACGCGATCTGCCGGTGCCACGTTCGCCGAAGCACCGCCAGCTTTTCGCGATGCCCCGTTGCCTTCAGCAAACTTTCGGAAAACGCTTCAAGATACTCCGGCAGCGATTGCTGTTCGAGGTCCTTTTCGACGAAATCGGCCAGCGACGCATCTGCCGCGGCTAACTCCGCAAATCGCGGGGCAATTCGCAGCACTCGTTCGATCGGCCCGCTCGCTTCGCCGTTCGGCAACGCTTGTTCGAGGTTCGTCGGCTCATCAAGCCGGAACGCCGGGTCGCGTTTTCCGGCATTCGCGTGCTGTTCGCTGTCGATCGATTCATCGGAAAACACTCGCTTGTACACGCCGTTAACCGCCGACATCGCTTCACCGACCGCCGTTTCGAATTCGTGTTCGGTCGCGAATCCCATCTTTATCGCGACGGCCCGAAGCCGCTCCGGTTCGTGCGGCAGAGTGTGCGTCTGCAGGCCATTTTCCATTTGCAGAATGTGTTCCAGTTGCCGCAAGAATGCGTAACCTTCGGAAAGCGTTGTGAGTTCGTGCTCGGTGATGTGTCCGCGGTCGGCAAGCCGCGAAAGACTGATCAGCGTGTGCGGCACGCGAAGCCATTTGTCGCGGCCACCGTATGCAAGTTGAAGCGCCTGGGCGATAAATTCGATCTCGCGGATGCCGCCGCGGCCGAGCTTTACGTTTGTGCCTTTTGCGTTGATGTTTTCGAGGTCGATCCGCTGCTTTGATTCGCGAACGCTGCGGAGCGATTCGCCGACCGAAGAATTCGCGGGGAAAACGCTGTCCGCGATCTCGCCCGAAAAGGCTTTGAACAAGCCCTCATTGCCCGCGCTCGAACGTGAACGGATCAAAACCTGCCGTTCCCACGCCGCCGCTTCCGTCTGGTAATAACGCAGCGTGTCGCGGATGGACATCGCGAGCGGTCCGACGCGTCCATGCGGACGCAGCCGAAGATCCACACGATACGCCGCACCTTCCCCGGCCTGTTCACCGACCAGCTTGGTCACAAGTTCAGCCAGCTTGATGAAATATTCGCGGTTCGTTACCGGCTCGCGTGTCCCAACGCCGGCGGTCTTGCCCTCATCGGAATAAAGAAAGAGCAGGTCGATGTCGGAAGAATAGTTCAACTCTCGTGAACCGAGCTTCCCCAACGAAACTATGCACGCCGTCGCCGGCAGCGAGCGGCCCTTTTCATCGGTTTCTTGCGGCGTGCCGAAACGATTATCAAGCTCCTGCTTTGCGAGACGCAAAGCGTGTTCGAGAATGGCGTCCGCGAGGTTTGAAATTTCTTCCGTGATCTCCGCAATGGTCGCCAGGTTTCGAATGTCGCGGAGATATATCCGCAAAAGTTCGCGGCGGCGAAAACGAGAAAGCAGCGTGTGTGCATCCGTCTGGGAATTCGTCAGCGAAAAACGTGCGAGCGATTCGAGCAGTTCGTCCTTATTGCGAACGACCGATTCGCCTCGCTTTCGCTCAAGCCAGGCGATGTGTTCGGGGTGCTGCAGCATCGTAGCGGCGAGCAAAGGGCTAAATGCCGCAAGCGTTGCGACATCCGAAATCAGGGCGGAATTCTTTTCCAGCTTGCGAAATTTAACGGGATGTTTTTCGGCAAAGCCAGTAAGGAAACGACGGACAGAATCCGGTTCGGGAAGATCTTTTATCAGGTCTTCTTCATCTGTCATTGCTTGAATCGCCTCGGGTCGATGCCTGCCTTTTTGATCTTGTAGCCGATAATGCGCTCGGTCGAACCTAGCGCACGTGCGGCCTTGGCAACGCTGCCTTTGTTTGATTTGAGAGCATCCAAAATTAGATCGCGTTCATAGGCCGCGACTGCGGATTCGAGCGTAAGATCAGTGACGGTTCCGGTTACTTCGGCGGTCTGTAGCGTCGGCGGTAAATGATGGCCGTGGATTACGTTCGTATCGCAAACCAAAACCGCGCGTTCGATAGCGTTTTCAAGCTCGCGCACGTTTCCGGGAAAGTGATAGCTCATCAGCATGTCGATGGCCGGCGTCGAGATGCGGCGAATGCGCTTGTCATGCTCGGCCTCGTATTTTTCAAGGAAATGCTCGGCTAGCAAAAGAATATCCGATTTACGCTCACGCAGCGGCGGAAGAAAAATACTGAAAACATTTAGTCGATAGTAAAGATCCTCGCGAAATTCGCCCTTGGCTATGGCTTCTTCAAGGTTCTTGTTCGTCGCAGTGATCAGTCGAATGTTCGTCTTGATCGTCTCGGATCCGCCAACGCGTTCGAATTCGCGTTCCTGCAGCACGCGGAGAAGTTTTATCTGTGTTTGGAGCGGCAGATCGCCGATCTCATCAAGAAAAAGCGTGCCGCCTTCTGCAAGTTCGAAGCGGCCTTTCTTAAACCGTTCGGCACCGGTGAAGGCTCCTTTTTCGTGCCCGAACAGTTCCGACTCGATCAGCGTGTCCGGTAGCGCCGCGCAATTCACCTTGATCAGCGGCCGCTTGCTCCGCAGGCTGTTGTAATGTATCGCATGAGCCACCAGGTCTTTGCCGGTGCCGCTTTCGCCGCGAAGCAGGACCGTCGCGTTGGATCGGGCAACCTGAATGACCTGTTCGTAAACCTGCTTTATCGCGTTGGAATTCCCGACGATATGCGAGAAATCATACTTATCTTTTAGTTCGTTCTTTAGGTGCGTGTTCTCATCGCGGAGTTTCTGCCGCTCACCGCGGACGGTAAATTCCACGCGAAGCGCTTGTGCGATCATCGACGCAAGCAATTCGAGCAGACGATCATGCTCGACATCAGTTGAAATACACCAGGCAAGCACGCCGAATTTTACATCGCCGATTCCAACAGTTGCAGCGTCTATCACCAACGAAGGATCGTTCTCTAACATCTGCACAAGTTCCGCGTCGTCCGTGATCCGTTCAACTCGACCGCCCTCGAAAACCCCACGCAGTCCCGAGCGATCGGCTCGAGCGTCTAGTCGCCGAAATTCGTTCGGTGTGAGGCCCGCAGCCTCGGCAACCGAAAGACTCTCGCTGCCCGCGTCCTGCAAAAACAAAAAGACCTTTTCCAAGCCCAACGCGGCCCGCACCGTTTCCAGCACGTTTCGTATCCCGAGCCGCACGTCTTTCGCAGCGGACAGCGAGCTGTTTACGTCGGCGATAAGACCTATCGGGTCTGTTTGTAGTGACGGGGAACTCATACCGTAAGAACAAGATGATAACAAATCGGCCAGAAAGTGAATAAACAGATTCCTACAATTATGTTGGAAACCTCTTGCCGCGATATCATTGTGTCAATGAGCGAACGCGTCGAGATAGTGGTAGGAACATCAGGGTTTAAGCAGCGGCTGGACGAATTTCTGTTCGGCCACTTCGGCGAGCTTAGCAAGATGTATCTTCGCGAGATCGTAAAGGACGAGAAATGCGAGGTGAACGGCCGTCCGGAGAACGTCGGCCACCGCTTGCGGGAGAATGATTTCATCGAGATCGAGCTGGACCTTGCCCGTCAAACATCGATGCGTCCGGAGGCGATGGAACTCGACATTGTCTTTGAAGACGATGACCTGATCGTAGTTAACAAAGCCGCGGGCGTACTCGTCCATCCGACGAACTTCGACCGCAGCGGAACGTTACTAAATGGCCTGAGTTATTACCTGAACCGTTCGATTGAGGATGCCTCAATTGCGGATCGCGGATTGCGGATTGCGGATTCTAGAGATAGTAACTCAGAGTCCTTGATTGATCGTTCATCTGGCCGTTTGAGTAAAGACGATCAAGCTGCCGAACATAAATCCGCGATCCGCAATCCCAAATCCGCAATCATCCGCCCCGGGCTGATCCATCGGCTTGATCGCCAGACGTCCGGGCTTATCGTGATAGCGAAGAATCAGCATTCGCACAAGAAGATGACACGCTACTTCCAGCAGCTGTACGTGCAGAAGTGGTATCTTGCGTTGGTCGACGGCGTGGTTGCTGATGACGAGGGCACGATATCGGCATCGATCGGCCGTTACGGAGACCTAAAGCATTGGGATGTGATGGAAGACGGCAAGCCGTCGGAGACGCATTTCCGAGTGCTCAGGCATTACGCCGACAAGACGTTATTAGAACTCCGGCCCGTGACCGGCCGCACCAACCAGTTGCGTATTCACTGCTCTCATATCGGCCATCCGATAGTCGGGGATGTTGGCCGCGGCGGAACTGAACATTCACGACTGTGCCTTCACGCCTGGAAGCTCGCGTTTCGCCATCCGACGACGAAACAAACGCTCGAATTGGAATGTCCGATCGAGTTCTAGCCCATCGTTCGATTGATATGCCAGAGTTCTGAGACACGAAGCTGGAACATAACGGCGACGGCGAAGAGAATTATCTGCATCAATACCAACGCGATCAGCGGCCCGAATCTTCTGCCCGGCCTCGCCTTAAACGGTAGCAGAGACCACGCCAGCAGCACGATCAAAACGATCGGCGCGGTCACCATCGCCGCGATCGACATTTCCGCGACTACACTACCGAGCAGCATGGCGTCCCCTTCGTAGGTGTCATTTATCACGTCGATAATGATCGAACCGGTGTACCACACTATCCCGATCGGCACCAGGCTCAGCGCGCCGAGCACGATGTACGAAATGCCGGACGGCGACGCTGTCTTTTCGCCGAAGATCATCCGTCCTACGGCCACGCAAATGCCAACTACGCCCAGAGCGGCCGCGGCGTAGAGCAGTACGAGCGGATAGATCGTATATTCCGCCAGCCCGCCGGAAATCGCAGCCGTCCCGGCGTTTTCGACTGCAGAAAGCGTGTTCATCAGCGATATGATCATCCATCCACCGATACCGCCCGCCACCGCCGCTAACCCAAACGCCGCGAACGGCACTATCCGCTCAAATATTGAGACCCGAACCTTCACGGGCTGGTTTATCGTCCTTTCTTTGTCGATCATAACGGTAACGAATCAGCAGCTCAAATATCGCTGGAAAACAAAATATACAAACCTCTCTCAGCATTCACTTGCTTACAAAGAGCGGCTAACTCCAAGATCATACCAGCCAAATCCATCCGATTTACTTCTTTGTCTTTCCACGGCATATCCTCGGACCATGGCACCGTTGCATACTCAAGCGTTTCCTGTGTAGCGGACGCAATCTTCATAGAAAGATCAGCGTCAAAGGCATAGAATCGCGATCCATCGGCCCACAAATATTGAGTCGGTAATGGCCCTCGCTTATCGCCTTGGAAAAAAACCTTTGATAACGATGTAAGCGCCTCAAGGCTGAAATAACCTCCAAGCATCGGTTTTACGCGTTCCATGTGAGTCAAGACGTCGTTGAGCGATGACATTTGGGCAATCTCCGATTCTTTTGCCAAGATGAAGTAGGTGTACATCGTTATTCGAAAGCCGCGAATAGACAGCCGACAATTCTAGAACTTAACACCATCGATGATACACCAAATGTTGGTTATCGATCGTGGAAGATTTTGTGCGTTCACCATTTGCGGAACATTATCAGACGACGCGAGATGTCGACGCTTGTTCCTTCCTCCTCCATTCGGAGTTTTTGCATTTCCGGGCCGTGGTCTGTTTCTGGGAGTTCGCGGAAGCCGAGCTTTGCGTAAAAAGGTGCGTTCCACGGGATGTCGCGAAAGGTTGAAAGCGTGACGCGGTCGAAACTCAGCAAGGCCGCCCATTCACAAACGGCTTCAACCAAACGGCGGCCGATACCTTGCTTTCCGTGTGCCGGATCGACCGAGACTTCGTGCAGATGAGCATTTCCGTCAACCACTATCGCCACAGCAAATCCGACGGGAGCATCAGCCGCATTGACCGCTATCCAAATGCGTCCCGCCGCGAACTGTTCACGCAAAAATTCGACCGACAGGCATTCTTGCGACACTTCATCAGCAAAAGGCGTCGAGGCAAATAGCTCCGACGCCCTTTGTTCTATCTCGGGCAGCAACGCGACGTCATCTGCCGATGCCAACCGGATCGTATATCCATTGTCGTCAGTTTCCAAAACCATTTCCGCGGATAGCATTGCCGGACATCGTGCCGGTCATTTTCTCGCCGTTAAAAACTACTCCGCCGCCGACTATCACGGTCGAGAATCCGACGGCATATTGATGCGGCTGTTCGAATGTGGCTTTGTCGGCGACGGTCTTCTCGTCAAAGATCACGATGTCCGCGACGAAGCCTTCGCGGATCTGGCCGCGGTCGCGCATCCCGAAGACATTGGCCGGCAGCGATGTCATCTTGCGGATCGCATCTTCGAGCGTGATGATCTTTAGGTCGCGGACATACTGCCCGAGCACACGTGCATTGTTGCCGTAACCGCGCGGATGCGGCACTCCTGAACCGAATTCGCGAACTCCGCTGTCGGAAGCGAACATCGTGAACGGCGCGGCCATTATGCGTTTTACGTCGTCCTCACTCATCACGCGATAGACCATCTGCGCACCGCCCTTGTCGTACATTTCGAAGATCTGTTCTAGCTGCGAATCGAGGTCGTCCTTGCCGCGGACCATTTTTGTGATCTCCTTGATGTTCTTGCCGTTGAACTCCGGGTTCGGGCGATAGCTCGCGACGTACGCATCGGAATAATCGG
>CAZXTS010000010.1:25392-28785 GCA_964643745.1 uncultured Chloracidobacterium sp. | reverse complement strand
GGTGACTATCGCGATGGACGACATCTCGCTGCCGCTTCCGCCGATGGCCTTGCCGGACCTGAGGCAGACGATGCTCGAGGTCGTGCTCGACATGTGTGCGGCAAACGGTGTTGATGATATTCATCTGATCATAGCGAATTCGCTGCACCGCAAGATGACGGCGTGGGAAATGAAGCGGATGGTCGGTGCCGACATTTACAACGAATACTACCCGGACCGCTATTACAACCACGACGCCGAGGACGATGACAATCTGGTTACGCTCGGGCACACGCGGCACAACGAGCCGCTGCGGGTGAACAAACGCGCGATCGAAAGCGACCTACTGATATATCTCAACATCAATCTTGTGCCGATGGACGGCGGGCATAAGTCGGTGGCGGTCGGGCTTTGCGATTACGAAAGCTTGCGGGCGCACCACGAACCGCAGACCATCCGCGATTCGCATTCTTATATGGACCCGCCGGCCTCGGAGCTGAACCATAAGGTGATCCGGCTCGGCAAATTGGTGGACGAGCAGTGCAAGGTCTTTCACATCGAGACCGCCTTGAACAACAAGATGTTCTCGGACGGCTATGACATCCTGACTCGGAACGAGGACGAGTTCTCATTCATGGACAGGATGAAATGGGAAGCGATGGCGCGGACATTCTCCAAAATGCCGCGAGCTGCGCGTCGGAAAATGCTTCACGCGATCCCGGCACAGTATGAGCTGATAGCGTGTTATGCCGGCTCGACCGAGCCGGTTCACGAGAAGATCCTCGAGATGAACTATCGGCAATACGAGATCCCGGTCAAAGGGCAGTGTGACATTCTGATCTCTGGAATCCCTGATATTTCGCCATACAACGTCTACTCCGCGCTCAATCCTCTGCTCGTTCAGGTGATGGCTCTCGGGTACCACTTCAATATGTACCGGAACAAGCCGCTCTTGAGGAAAGGTGGTGTGATGATAATTACTCATCCGTGCTTTGACGAGTTCGATCATAATTTCCATCCGTCGTATATCGAGTTTTTCCATCGGCTGCTGCCGGAATCGCGAGACGCTTTCTACCTTCGCGAAAAGTACGAACGCGAGTTCGCGTCGAATCCGGCATATGTCGAGATGTATCGCCGCGGGAATGCATATCACGGGGCTCACCCATTCTTTATGTGGTACTGGGGCGAAAACGGTCGTCAGCACGTCGGCAAGGTCATTGTCGCCGGGGCCGAGAACGCCCACGTCCCCGAAATGCTCGGCTGGGAACGTGCAGACAACCTGACCGAGGCCATCGCCATGGGCCGCTCATACATGGGCCGCAACGCCGAGATCACAATGCTCCATCAGCCGATAATTGGGTTGTGTAATGTCAGCGATTAGGACGGAATGCGGACACTTTTGTTTGAGGTCACCGAATGTGACCCCAAAACGAACTGGTCGCAATTTGCGACCTCAAAGTTGAAATCACAGATTGTGATATCAATGTGATTATCAAACGAACTGGGCACAGATTGTGACGAGTTCAATTCAAGATCTCAAATTGTGATCTTGAACGTATCGCAACTTGCGACAGGTTATGGAAGAAGAGCTAGAACTAGAAAAAGGTTATCGCGAAATGGCTGCTGATCTAGAAGCAGAGGCAGAAGCTTTGGAGTGGATTGAGGGGACGCTTGAAGATTTCTGCGACGAGCCTTGGGAAAAATAGCCTCGTTCACGAGGCTTTCCCGAAGGGAGCATAGCCCCGTCCGTTTACGGCGGGGTTGGAGGTCGAGGATTTGATTGCTAGCCCGTTTCAACGGGCTTACCAAAACGGCGGCTTAAGCCAGGGGTGAGAAGGACGTTAAAACGCCCTCTCGGTCTCTTGACCGACGCCGACCACGCCGTAAACGACGTGGCTAAGTGCCGCGAAACGCGGAAAGCCTCGTGAACGAGGGTGGAATGGAGGAGTATTGAATGTCAATTAGCACAATACTTGTTGTAGTTGTGATTCTCATAATGTTTGTGGGAGGACTCGTGTATTTTGTTTCCGCTTTGCGGCGACGATCATCAGCCCGAGTGAAATTGAGATCAGTTGTAACGATTTATCCGTCCGGTGAGAGCGCGGTTGAGTGGAATCCGGATATCAGTGGGAATACGATTAGCCATATGAAGTTGGCTATTCAATATACTGCCAAAATTGCGCACGTCATCTCATCTGAGCCGCAAGAGGTTCAAGATGTTCTATACAAATTACTTGAGAGCATTATCGCGTGGGAAGGCGATGAAGAATCTCCTTTTCAGAATGAAGAAGACTTCACCCTGCGATTACAACACATTCGCGATGTTCTGGCCAAAAGCACATCGGATTCGTTTTACGATAAAGCGGACAAATTCACTGTAGAACTTGTTGAAGGTGAAAGCGGCGAGTTTGTCGTTAACCATCTACTGCTTCCAGGATTAGCAGTAAATGTTCCGATTAGCGCTTTGTTGCTTTTAAGCGAAGTAGCGAACTCTGGGTTAACAACGGATGAAAAGCTAGTGTTCCAACATGCCCTAAAAGGCCTTATTCTTTCACTTCGTTATGAGCCCATACGTTCTCATCGCGATTTGCGTTTGGCGGCGAGCCGAATAACTTCCGCCTTCAATCAAACGCGCTTGGTTCAGTCAATGAAAACCCGATGAAACTATCACCAACAGAAATATTTAAGGGTAAGAAGATTTTCTTTATCGGCGGGACCGGCTTTGTAGTGCTATTTGAGTATGGTGGTTATCTTTCAACTCCATCGATTTCGATGGAGTTAGTTTAGGGTTAGGCTAAACAATTTGTCGGCTTCTTGGGAAAAGAATCGGTACACCTATTGAAAAGGGATCGAATTCGACTCCTTTCTGTTCCGGAAAAATCGCTATGGCTAAAAGTAAATCCATAATAGTCAAAGGCACGGAGATCGCGATTTCAACTCGTGATGAAAAGGATTTTCTTTCCTTGACCGATATTGCAAAGTACCGAAACACTGTCGAGCCATTTTCGGTTATTAACAATTGGATGCGAAGCAAGAGTACGATCGACTTCATTGGACTTTGGGAGACATTGAACAATCCAAGTTTTAAACCTATCGAATTCGAGAGGTTTAGAAATGAAGCGGGCAACAACTACTTCGTGCTCTCTCCACAACGATGGATCGAATCCACGGATGCAATTGGTCTAGTCTCAAAAGCCGGTCGCTACGGCGGTACCTTTGCGCACAAAGACATCGCGTTCGAATTTGCTTCGTGGATATCGTCGGAATTTAAGCTGTACCTGATAACTGAATTTCAACGGCTTAAAGATGATGAAAATAGCCGATTAAAGCTCGAATGGAATCTGCAAAGAACGCTGGCGAAGATCAACTACCGCATTCACACCGACGCGATCAAAGAAAATCTTTTGCCGACGG
>CAZXTS010000010.1:2903-25292 GCA_964643745.1 uncultured Chloracidobacterium sp. | reverse complement strand
CAAATGACTTCGCTGATCAACAATTCGAACATTAAGAAACTAAAGTAGGCCGCGAGAACGGTGTGACGTGGAACGCGATGTTCGCGTATATGAATTGATGAAACTATCACCAACAGAAATATTTAAGGGCAAGAAGATCTTTTTTATCGGCGGAACCGGTTTTGTGGGGAAGGTTACGTTGTCGATGCTGCTGCATAATTTTCCTGATATCGGGAAGGTTTATGCGACGGTTCGGGCGCGGGATGCGGCTGAGTCGAAGATCAGATTTTGGACAAGCATAGTTACTTCGCATACATTCGATCCGCTGCGCGAGAAATACGGCGACGGGTTTGATGACTTTATTAAGTCCAAGGTCGTGCCAGTCAACGGCGACGTTGGTAACGAGTATCTCGGCCTCGATGAAAAAGAAGCTAAGAAGATAATGCGTGATACCGACATCATCATTAATGGTGCCGGGAATGTGACCTTTAATCCGCCGCTTGAAACGGCCCTGCGAACAAACGTTGTCGGGTCAAACAACATCATCAAAATGGCGCGGATGATGAAAAAGCCGCGGCTGGTTCATGTGTCGACTTGTTTTGTCGCGGGAAAACGTTCGGGAGCGATATGGGAGAACGAACCGGTCGTGGGATATTTTCCGCGAAAGGAAGAGCTAAAAGGAACGGTCTTCGACGTTAACCGCGAGGTTGAAGACTGCGCACGTTTGAGCGAACAAGCACGTCAGGAAGCGGACGATGCAGTTCAAGCGGCAAAGTTTCGTGAACAGGCTCGCAATCGCTTTATCGAAGAAGGACGCGATCCCGATGACGAATCGGAACTGAAATCTGCGATCTTCCGCGAACGCAAGATGTGGATCCGCGAACGAACGACCGAACTCGGTGCCGAGCGTGCGGAATATTGGGGTTGGACTAATATCTACACTTATTCGAAATCGCTCGCGGAACAGATCATTGCTCAGCAGGACGACATTGTGAAAACGCTCGTTCGTCCGAGCATCGTCGAATCGTCAAACCAATATCCGTTTCCGGGCTGGAACGAAGGCTTTACAACGACCGCACCGCTTATACTTATCGCTCTTCGCGGCCAGCCGATCATCCCGGTCAACGAAAAGCTGATCCTTGATGTAATTCCGGTCGATATGGTCGCGGGCGTCATCATTGCGGCGGCGATGAACGCGCTGGTCGATGACAATCCGCCACTCGTTTTCCAGGCATCGTCGGGCGATTCGAACCCGAACGATATGAAACGGATCGTCGGGCTGGTTGGCCTATATAAGCGGCAACACTTTGAAGAAAAAGAGACCGGCAGTAAGATCGTCAACAAGCTCGCCGGAATGATCGAGGCGGCACCGGTCAAGCAGCGGACGTACGAGCTTACGTCGGCGCCGATGCTGAACAAGATCGCCAAACGGGCTGATGATCTCATGGACCGGGCGACGCCGCGTTGGGGCGGCGGTCGGATCGGTAACATCATTTCCGATCTAAAAAAATCGACGGAAGATTTCAAGTCGAATACGCAGGCGACGATGGATGCGTTCGCGATGTTCAAGCCGTTTATGATCGATAACGAATATCTATACCGGTCGGACAATGTTCGGGGTCTGATGTCGGTGATAAAGGAAAAGGAGAGGCATTTACTTCCGTGGTATCCGGAGAAGCTTGATTGGTACGACTATTGGCTCAATGTTCATTTTCCGGGAATGCGTAAATGGGTTTTGCCGACTCTCGAAGAAGAGCTTAAGGCGGTCGAGAAGCGCTCATATACGTACAAAGATCTGCTCGATCTATTCGATACTTCCGTGAAACGTTTCCCGACCCGCGTGGCGATGCGTATCGAAAGAAACGGCCGCAAGGAGCAATACACTTTCGAGGACGTTCGAGAACTCACGCTTCGTGCAGCCGGGTTTCTTGCAAACAATGGCATCAAGCAGGGCGATCGCGTGATCCTGTTTTCGAACAATATGCCCGAATGGGGAATGACCTATTTCGGAATCCTGAAAGCAGGTGCGACGGCGATACCGATCGACCCGGCAAGTTCGGTTGAAGAGATAATCAACTTCGCAAAGGCCGGTGAGGCTTCGGCTATTGTTGTTTCGCCAAAATTGGCCACGGAGAATCCTGATCTAGTCGATAAGCTGAAAGACGAAAAACTTGATGTGAAAATATGGACGTTCGATCAGGTTTTCGAAATGCCTGATGAGGTCGAAGAAGCCAAGCGTCTCGCATTGCTCCCGCCGAAGGTGCTTGGAAATGCGGTCGCGTCGCTGATCTTTACATCCGGCACGACCGGCAAACCAAAGGCCGTAATGCTCTCGCATAAGAACTTTACGAACATGATCTCGATGCTTTCGAGCGTACTCGATATGGATCTGACCGACGGCGTCTTGTCTGTTTTGCCGATGCATCACACGTTCGAGTTCTCCGCCGGATTCCTTACGCCGTTCTCGAACGGAACGCAGATCACATATCTAAACGAACTAACGGCCGAAGATCTTTCGCGAACCATCGAAAACGGACACGTTACCGGCATGGTCGGCGTTCCTGCTTTGTGGGAAATGCTGCACCGCCGCATAAAGACAAGGCTTCGTGAACGCGGTGACTGGATCGCCGATATGGCCGACAACGTTATCGACTTCAACGCGTGGATTCGCGACAACACACCTTTCAACCTCGGCCCGATCGTGTTCTTTCCGATCCATCAAGGAATGGGCGGAAAGATGCGATATCTGATCTCAGGTGGCTCCGCACTGAGTGAAAAAGTTCAGAAAGATCTTCATGGGCTTGGTTTTACTGTCCTTGAAGGATACGGATTGACGGAATCGTCGCCGGTTTTAACGGTCGCTCGTCCAGGAAACAAATTGCTGAGAGGAAGTGTCGGAAAACCGCTTCCCGGTGTAGAAGTTAAGATCGCTGAACCGGATGCGAATGGCGTCGGCGAAGTTCTCGCACGCGGACAGAACGTCATGCTTGGTTATTACAATAACGAGGCAGCTACGGAAGCCGTGTTACATGATCGCTGGTTGAAGACCGGTGATCTTGGCCGGATAGACGAAGACGGAAATCTTTATATCGTCGGTCGCTCCAAGGATGTGATCATCGATTCGAATGGCAAGAATATTTATCCCGACGAGATCGAAGATCTTTACAGCAAGTCAGGATTTATTAAAGAACTCAGCGTGGTCGGACTGCCTGATGATGAAGGCGGCGAAAAGATCGCTTCGCTGGTGGTGCCGGATTACGAACACGACATTGCTCTGACGCGGTCGGAAACAAACAAAAGGGTCGAGGATCATTTCCGCGAAATTTCCGCCGGTGTGCCTTTCTTCAAACGTGTAAAGGTAATGCATATTACGCCTTTCGAACTCCCGCGAACGGCAACTCGAAAGGTAAAGCGGCCTGAAGTGGTCGAAATGCTTCAAGCCATAGAGGAGCGAAACAAGAATAAAACCAAGGCGGTCGCGGATTCGAAGGGCGACGACAATCTGCTTTGGATCAGAAAGATCGTCGCCACAGTTTCAAGCAGGCCGCTTTCCGATATCGCCGTCGAAGACCGGCTTAACGACCTCGGTTTCGATTCGCTAATGTTTGTTGAGTTGCAAGCAGCGGTTGAAGATGCCGGCGGACGCGTTCTCTCGCCTGATACGCTCAACGAAGTGCAGTCCGTCCGCGAATTGCTGACCGCAGTTCAGCGGGTCGATAAGACAAAGCGTCTGGCTGACGAGCCGAAAGCCGAAGACCGAAAAGACGAGGAAGACATTCACATTCCTTCGCTTGTTCGCCGGATCGGAAACGCAGCGGTCGATCTTGCTCAGGATACCCTTTATACGAACGTGTTAAAGACGAAGATCGATGGGCAAAGCAATGTTCCGATGCACGTAAATTTCATTGTTGCCCCGAATCATGCGTCTCACATCGACACCGGTTTGGTAAAGCGTGCGCTAGGAAAAGAGGCAGCCGAACAGACAGTTGCCGTTGCCGCGGCCGACTACTGGTTTGATACGAAATATAAGCGTGCGTACATGAACAACTTCACGACGCTTGTCCCGATCGAGCGAACCGGAAGTCTGCGGCAATCGCTTCGACACGTTACTCGCATCTTAAACGAGGGCTATAACGCACTTATTTTTCCAGAGGGCGGACGCCAGGAATCAGGTGAGATCGCCGAGTTCAAGCCGATCATCGGATATTTGGCGTTGAATCAAAAGATAGGAATTTTGCCTATCTATATTTGGGGAACTTACGAAGCGTTTCCGAAAGGGACCATAGTACCGAAAGGGAGCAGCATCGGAGCAAAGGTCGGTGCGAAGGTCGGTAATTTTCTCGAATACGACGAACTGAAGGCAATGACCGAAGGCGTGCCGAATACCGAGGCGTATCGCCTGATCGCTGCCCGCGTCGAACACGAGGTCAAGAATATGCGAGATGGAAAACGCGACAAGTTTGATGTTGCAGCGGTAAGAAAGCAATGGAAAGTCGAACGCCGAAAGGCTAGGAAGCAGGAACCAGTAATCGATGAATAATATGGGAGGTCCGAAGACCTCCGCCGTTAGAAATCGCTGAGCTTAGCGAGCGTTTTGGATCGCAGGCAAAAGCAGGCCGATGAGAACCGGAACGCTTGCCGAAACTACAAGCAGTTCAATAAGGGTGAAACCCATCGCGTTCTTCATTTTATTTACAGTGTTCTTCATAATAATTACTCATATTCTAAAAATATGGATGTCATTTTGTCATCCACTAGAGAATGCGAAGACCTATTGAAAAAATATCATCGGCAGTCAAGTTTTTTTGAATTGAAACCCGATACCATGTTCTTTGCGTAACAAAATACGCTGCAAGTTAATTTATCTACGGGATGCGAAATTATGCTTAAAAGAATATTTACCACCTTTATTGCCGCACTAATGGTCACATCATTTACGTTTGGCCAGCGCACACCTTCGTTCTCAGTTCCGTTTGAGCGATTCACACTGCCGAACGGCCTCGATGTGATATTTCACATTGATCGGTCTGATCCGGTAGTCGCTGTGTCTCTGACCGCTCATGTAGGATCTGCCCGCGAAAAGCCGGGACGTACAGGGTTTGCCCATATGTTTGAGCACCTGTTGTTTCTTGAATCTGAGAACCTTGGAAAAGGCGGGCTCGATAAGCTGAGTGCGCGGATCGGCGGTTCGGGAGCAAACGGCTCGACCAACCGCGACCGTACGAATTATCTTCAAACAGTTCCAAATGACGCACTCGAGAAAATGCTCTGGGCCGAAGCGGACAAGCTTGGCTGGTTTATCAATACTGTCACTCAACCAGTTCTTGAGAAAGAGAAACAGGTCGTGAAGAACGAGAAGCGCCAGGGCGTTGATAATCAGCCTTACGGACACACACAATACGTCATCGACAAGGCTCTGTATCCCGAAGATCACCCATACAACTGGCAGGTGATCGGTTCGCTTGACGACCTTCAGGCCGCCACTCTTGATGATGTAAAAGAATTTTTCCGCCGATGGTACGTCCCAAACAATGTAACTCTGACGGTTGTTGGCGATTTCGATCCGGTCCAAGCAAAGAAATGGGTTGAAAAGTATTTCGGCGAGATCAAACGTGGCGAAGACATAACTCCGCTGCCAAAACGGCCCGGCGTTGTGAAAGAAACCGTCAAGTTTTATCACGAAGACAATTTCGCACGCGTGCCGGAACTGACGTTGGCCTGGCCGACGGTCGAACAATATCACCCGGATTCCCACCCACTTGCGGTGCTTTCACAGTATCTTTCGGACGGGAAGCGAGCCCCGCTTTATCAAGTTCTGGTTGAAGAAAAGAAGCTGTCAGGCGATGTCGGGATGTATCCGTACAATTCGGAACTTGCGGGCCAAATGCACCTTGAGGTGCGAGCATTTGCCGACAAGGATCTTGATGAAGTATTGACAGGGATCAACGAGGCATTCGCCAGGTTCGAAAAGGACGGCATCTCGCAAAAAGACCTTGATCGGATAAAAGCCGGCCAGGAAACGGCGTTCTACAATTCGCTATCTAGTGTCCTCGGCAAAGGTGTTCAACTGACGCAATGCGGTATTTTTGCGAACGATCCAGGCTGCATTGCTGATAACATTAAGAGCATTCTTGCCGTGACGCCTGCTGACGTTAAGCGTGTTTACGAAAAATACATTAAGGGCAAAAACTATGTTGCCACGAGTTTTGTTCCGAAGGGCAAAGTTGAACTTGGCCTGAACGGTTCGACGAAGGCTGCAGTCGTCGAAGAACCGATCGTGCAGGGAGCCGAGGAAGAAATAGATGCTTCGGCACAGGCCGAATATGAAAGGACGCCTTCTTCATTTGACCGCACAAAGGAACCGCCGTACGGGCCTGAACCACAGGTAAAGATCCCCGCAATTTGGGAGCAAAAACTTGGGAATGGGATGCGTATTTACGGCATAGAGAATAACGAAGTTCCGCTTGTGAATTTCGATCTTCAGATCGACGGCGGACAACTTCTTGAAGATCTCAATAAAGTCGGTGTTGCCAATCTTATGGCCCGGTTGATGAACCAGGGAACGGCGAAAAAGACGCCGGAAGAGTTAGAGGACGCGATCAAACAGCTCGGCGCAAATATATCCATCGGTGCCGGCAAGGAAGGTATTTATGTCAGCGGCAACACCTTAGCGCGAAACTATGCGGCGACCATGGCACTCGTTGAAGAAATGATCCTTCAACCACGCTGGGACGCAAAGGAATTCGACCTGATCAAGCAAAGCACGATCAGCCAGATCCGACAACAGGAAGCAAATCCGAACGCCGTCGCACAGAATCAATTCAACAAGCTGATCTATGGTCAGGACAATATCTATTCGCGAAGCCCGCTTGGCACCATCGAGTCAGTAAATTCGATAACGCTGGACGATCTTAAGGCGTTTTATGCAAAGAGCTTTTCGCCGGCAGTCGCACGGATGCACGTCGTCGGAGCTTTGAATCGTCGGGCAGTAAACGCTCCGCTTGGGAATTTGAATCGTCAATGGAAGGCGAAAAAAGTTGATATTCCTGTTTTCAAGACTCCAGCAGCCCCGGAAAAGGCACATGTTTATTTTTATAATGTGCCAAACGCCTCACAATCGGTTCTACGCATTGGCTATCCTGCATTAGCGGTTACCGATAAAGACTACTATCCCGCAGTAGTTGCGAACTATATTCTTGGCGGCGGCGGTTTTGCTTCACAGCTGACTCAGGAATTGCGTGAAGGGAAGGGTTATACATATGGTATCGGCTCCGGATTTGGTGGCACCAAAACACCCGGACCGTTCATGATATCAAGCGGCGTGCGGAGTAACGTAACGCTCGAATCGACACAGCTGATCAAGAGTATCCTTGAAAATTACGGGAAGAACTATACAGCCTCCGATCTCGAAACGACCAGGAGTTTTTTGATCAAGAGCAATGCGCGTGCGTTTGAAACCGCAGGGGCGAAACTCAATCTGCTCGACAACATCAGCAAATACGGCTGGAAGCCAGACTATATCAAAGAACGTGAGGCTATTGTTCGGAAGATGACGATCGAACGGATTGGTGAACTTTCCGGCAAGTATTTTAATGCTGGGCGGATGTATTGGGTCGTGGTCGGCGACGCTGAAACACAGCTTCCGAGGTTGAAGGAACTAGGATTTGGAGATCCGATCAGACTGAATTGATCAACAACGACCAATGGCAAAGAAAAAGGCGCTGGCAAAAACGAAGAAAAAGATCTTGATCACGGGTGGGACCGGCTTTCTTGGCGCCGAGATCGTTCGCCAATTTTTGAGCGGAGGGGCGGCGAATCTTCGTGTAATGGCATCAGGCGTTCCGACCTGGATGACAGATGCTGGCGTCGAACCCTTTGCCGGCTCAGTGACGGATCGCGATCGTGTTACTGAGGCCGTAAAAGATGTAACGATGATCTATCATCTCGCGGGCAAAGTATCCCGCGACAATAACGACGCTGCCGCGATGAACAAGGTTCACGTCGAAGGCACTCGGATTTTGTGCGAAGAGGCGACGAAAGCCGGTGTCGAAACCATGATCCTTGCATCGTCGAGCGGCACTATCGCGGTCAGCGAAGAGGAACAGATCTTCGACGAGACATTTCCACAACCGGTCGATGTCATATCGCGTTGGGCATACTATGCCTCGAAATATTATCAGGAACGAACTGCCCTCGAAAATTTCGATGGCAATGGCCGAAGGCTCGTGATTATGAATCCGACGCTGTTGCTCGGTCCAGGCGATGAGCGTTTAAGTTCAACAAAGATCGTATTGGATTTTCTGGGCCGCAAGATCCCTTATTGTCCGAGCGGCGGCTTAAGTTTTGTAGATACGAGAGATGCGGCAGCGGCATTCCTTTCTGCCGCTGATAAAGGCAGACATCAGGAAAAATATCTGCTTGGTTCAGCGAATATGACATTCAAAGAATTTTTCGGCAGGCTCGAGCGGCTTTCGGGCGTTTCGGCACCGATGCTTAAAGTTCCGAAGAATTTTGCCGTTGCAGGTGCATCCGTTGTTGAATCGTTCTTTACTAACTGGGGCAAGACTTCACCGGTCGCTTCGAAAGAGGTCGAGCAAGCCGAGCATTTCTGGTATTTTGATTCATCGAAAGCCGTCGAAGAGCTTGGTTTTTCGCCTCGCGACGAACGCGAAACGCTTTACGATACGATCAAATACATCCGCCAAAATATTCTCGGCGAAGAGATCTTCAAATAGTCCTTCTTCCTTTCTATTCTTTCGGCTGGAATAAGAAGAAAAAGAAAAGGGCGGCGTGTTCAGGCTTCACGCCTTCGGCATAACCTATCGTCGTTCTCGAACGATTTTCGACCCTTCCGTTCGAACTCACATAGCCAAGCGTTGATCGGCTCGCATTCTCTACCGTTCCGTTGGAGCTGATATATCCGAGCGTCGTACGTGAGGCGTTTTCCACTCTTCCGTTGTCAGAGAGATAGCCCAGCGTCGTCCGTGAAGAGTTCTCGATCTTTCCATCTGATGAGATATATCCGAGTGTTGACCGCGATGCGCTTTCAACAGTTCCGCTCGACGAAATGTACCCGATCGTCGTGCGGCTTGCATTTTCGATCCTTTGTGCAGAAATACTAACGGCAATACAGAGTATGAGACTGAGTGTAGAAATTGATCTTTTCATCGTATGGGCTCCACACACTTATAAGTTATTTTCCTGTTTTTGGTTGCCTAGATATTTGTAAGCAAAAAAGATAACGAGTCCAATTACGATAGCTATCAGGATCGGAAGACTTTCGTTCAAGACACGTTCGTCCGTAAGCAACCATCCGATAAGTACCAGCGATAGAACAGTTGCCGGTATCCCAAGCGGGCTGAGATATTTTGCTTCAGGTGCATCGGCACGCCTTCTGAAGACCGGCAGCGAAAGACACGTGGTCGCATACACCAATAGACGTGTTACCGTGGCGATCGCTACAGCCGTAAAGAAACTGCTGTATATAGTTAAGGCAAGGATCACTGCCGCGGTGACAATTATAGAAATATACGGGGTCTTAAACCGCGTATGCGTTTTCGCAAGAGCCTGTGGAAGTTCTTTCTGTTCGGCCATTGCAAATGGCAATCGCGATGCGGCCAAAAATCCTCCGTTCAAATTTCCGAGTATCGAAACAAGTGCTCCGATCGCTATGAACGCTGCACCGGCCGTTCCGAGAAATCCGGCCGCAGCATCCGCAAGCGGTGTTTTAGAATCCGCCAAACCGGGAAGAGTTCCAGTCGCTACGATCTGGATCATTATGTAAAGAAATGTGCACAGGCCGAGTGCGACGAATAGCGCGAACGGTAGATCTTTCTTCGGATCTTTCGATTCGCCTGCCGGAATAACCGCCGCTTCAAACCCGACAAAAGCATAGATCAGAAGAAGAACGGCAGCGGCAAAATTTGAATATTCGGGAACCGTGTCGAACTTAAAATTTGCCGGTTCAATAAAAAAAATACCGACACCGACGAAAACAAAAAGCGGCAATAGCTTTCCGACTGTAAAGATGTTGGTAAGGATCGTTGTCTCGCGAACGCCGAAGAGATTTATTAAGGTCATCGGGATCAGAACCAAAAGAATGATCATGATCCGCAGCCAGCCCTCATTCGCCTCCGGATAGAAAAACCCAAGATAGATCAGGAAGGCATTACAATTTGCGGCATAGGTCGCAACGCGAACTACCCAATATAACCAGCCGACCTCGAAACCCACGACCGGGCCGAACGCTTCGCGGGCATATAAATACATTCCGCCTGTTTCGTCGAATCGGCTTGAAACCTCTGCAAAACAAAGGACAACTGCACCGATTATAAGGGCGCAGACTAGGATCGCGATCAGACTGAAATCGCCTATCAGGCCCGTCGCTCGCGCCGGAAGAATAAATATGCCAGTGCCAATGATCGTGTTGATCGCTATTGCCGTTAGGTCCCAGCGGCCTATTCCGCGAACTAGTTTTTCTTCTGCCATTTGGTTTCGATCTACGAAGCTTTTTTCGGGAGACGCTTTTCGTTTATACTCTGAAAATCACATCGCGTAAAGAAAGTCCCTAACGAATATGAAAAAAGCATGGTCTATTTTCTTGCTTATGGCTCTTTTCGCTCTGTCAAATGCAGACGAAGCAAGAGCACAGCTAACCGGAACTGAAAAAGAGATAGTTCCGTCGCGCGGTTATCGCGGGCTTGAAATTAAAACGTCCCCGGAACTACAGGAAATGCTCGCCGTGATCATTAAAGAGATGATCGCGTCGCACAAAGGGAACAAGCTTTCCGAGGATGAACTTGCAGTTACGGTGATCGACCTTAGCGATACGTCTAATGCCGTTTCGGGTTCATTTCGCGGCAATGAGCGAATTTACCCGGCAAGTGTCGTAAAAGTGTTCTATATGGCTGCGCTTCATCAGCAGATACAGGATGGAAAGATCACGCTTACGAAAGAACTCGAACGCGGGTTGAAAGACATGATCGTCGATTCTTCAAATGAAGCGACACAATACATTGTCGATGTTCTGACCGATACATCCAGCGGTGGCGAACTGCCTCAAAAAGATTTCGAAATATGGTCTGAGCGGCGAAACCGTATGAACCGCTATTTCGGATTACAAGGTTACACAAATATAAATGCTAATCAGAAAACGCATTGCGAAGATGCATACGGTGTGGAGCAGCAATTTCGCAATTATAAGGGCGAGAACCGCAATATGCTGACGACCGATGCAAGCGCACGCCTGATCGCGGAGATCGCACTGGGCCGCTCGGTGAACTCCGAACGCAGCAGGATGATGATGGAATTGCTTAAACGCGATCCGTTCGCTGAAAAGCCCAACAGTCAGGCAATAGATTTTGTCGGAAAAGCTTTGAAGGACCGCGACATGCGGGGAGCGAAATTGTATTCGAAGGCCGGATGGACCAGCCGCTCGCGACACGATGCGGCATACGTCGAAACATCGACCGGAAATAAATTCGCGATCGCGATCTTTACCGAAAAACATTCAAACGAAAAGGAGATCATCCCAGCATTGTTCGCTCGCATTATGGATGGTCTCGAAAAACTGGGGAAATAAATTATGAAACGTTCGATCTTTCTTGTAATTTTCGTGTGCATTACTGCCGCCGGGATCTTGGCTCAGGGATCATATAAACAGCCGCCGAAAGAAGTGCTTGATGTCCTCAACGCTCCTGTCACCCCCGCAACTTCGATCTCACCAGCACGTGATCGGATAGCATTGTTGGAACCGCTTCGATATCCGCCGATCTCTGAACTTGCCAGGCCGATGCTTCGCCTTGCCGGTCTGCGTATAGATCCGACGCGGAACTCACAACATCGGCAGCCGTATTCCGTTGGGGTCACGATCAAGTCGATCGCCGATGGTTCCGAAAAGAGAGTTGCTCTTCCTGCGGGAGCAAAGATCGTTTCGCCGCAATGGTCTCCTGATGGGAAATATATCGCAGCCGGGAATCTTACTGATTCAGGCGTCGAACTCTGGATAATTGATACTGCCGCCGCAAGAGCGACAAAAGTTGACAATGTGCAGATCAATACCGCATACGGTGGTTTTAGCTGGGCAAATGCGACTACCTTGTCGGCAAATATTGTTCCCCAAAATCGAGGCTCTGCACCTCAATATATGAATGTGGTGCCGACCGAACCGAATATACAAGAGACCTCGGGCCGGAGCGGGGCCGTAGCAACGTTTCAAGACCTTTTGAGAACTCCGAATGATGAACGCTTGTTTGAATACTATGCGACCTCACAACTTGCGACTATCACGGCCGGGGGACGCGTGAACCGCATTGGTCAACCCGCAATTTATGACACCTCGGATTGGTCGCCTGACGGGAAGTATATTTTGATCTCTCGCATCGAACGTCCGTTCTCATATCAATTCCCGGCTTTTCGATTCCCTCGAAGGGTCGAGATCTGGGACTCTTCCGGTAAGTTGGTAAGAGCACTTTCGAGCACACCCTTGCAGGATAACTTGCCCGTTCAGGGTGTGTCAGCCTTTCCGCGAAGCCACGGTTGGATACCGACAGAGCAGTCCACGCTTATCTGGGTAGAGGCCCTTGACGGCGGTGATCCCCGAAAACCGGCGGAACATCGTGATCGGATCGCAACTTTTTCGGCTCCGTTCGAAGCGGGTGGAGCAGAGCTAGTTAAGACTCAACATCGTTATCAAGGCCGGGCATTTGGCGAACGTGATGGGATGATGTGGTATTTCGATTTCGATCGCGATACACGCAAGCGACGGATCTTTATGACCGACTACCGCAATCCTGTCTCGACCAAAGTAATCGACGACCGCAACGTTAGTGATCGTTACAACGATATTGGTGCACCTGTAATGCGTACATTGCCGACTGGCGGAAATGTTATAAGACAAAACGGTGACGAGATCTTCCTCACGGGCACTGGTGCATCGCCTGAAGGAGATCGTCCGTTCTTTCGAGCAATGAACCTCCGGACCATGCAGACCCGTGAAATATATCGGGCCGGTACCGAGGAATACGAGACCCTTGTTGCAATGATGGACGATGAAGGAATGAATTTCCTGACCCGTAAGGAATCGCCTACCGAGCCGCCAAACCTTTATCTACGACAGGTGTGCCCTCCCGGCAAGGTTTGCACCGCACTGGCATTTAGGCAGATCACTGAATTCAAGGATCCTGTTCCGCAGCTTCGTGAGATCAAACGCCAGATAGTTCGATATAAGCGCGCCGATGGGGTCGATCTCTCATTCACACTCTATACACCGCCCGGATACAAGGAAGGCACCCGTTTGCCTACCGTAGTCTGGGCATACCCTCTCGAATTCACTGACGCCGGTGTCGCCGGACAGGTCTCAGGTTCCGAAAATCGATTTACGCAAATGGGCGGAAGCTCTCATCTGTTCTTCCTGCTGCAGGGATATGCAGTCCTTGACGATGCGACGATGCCAATCGTCGGCAACCCGCAAACCGTGAATGACACGTTCGTGGCACAGATCGTCGACGCGGCAAAGGCAGCTATCGATAAAGGTGTCGAAATGGGTGTGGTCGACCAGGAACGTGTCGGTGTCGGCGGGCACAGCTATGGGGCATTTATGACAGCAAATCTGTTGGCACACTCCGACCTGTTTCGGGCTGGTATCGCACGAAGCGGTGCTTATAACAGAACGCTTACGCCTTTCGGTTTCCAGTCCGAACGCCGAACTTTCTGGGAGGCACCGGAGCTTTATTCTAAGGTCTCGCCGTTCTTTTTTGCTCACAAGATCAACGAACCTATTCTCTTGATCCATGGAGAGATCGACAACAATCAGGGAACATTCCCGATGCAATCGGAAAGGCTTTATGCCGCGTTGAGCGGAAACGGCGGCACGGCTCGGTTGGTAATGCTGCCTCTCGAATCGCATGGCTACGCCGCCAAAGAATCTATCGAACATACATTGTTCGAGATGATCGATTGGTTCGACCGCCACGTCAAGAACGCGAAACCCCGGGGCGGCGATCGTCCGGCTAGAAATTAGCCTGTACCTTTTACAAGAAAATGCCCGGTTCATCGCCGGGCTTTTCTGTGTCTGGTAGTTTATTGAACCAGAGGAAGTTCTATCGTTTGCATTGATGTCTCGATCGATGCTCCGGCATTCCGTTCCAACAACGGGCCTTCAGGAAGATATCGTTCGCATTCAGCTGCCTTAACGGGGCGGGAAAAGTGGTAGCCCTGGCCATATGCGCAGCCGAAGGATCTTAATATATCCAATTGACCAGCGGTCTCGATGCCTTCAGCCACCACTCCGATATCCAGATTCTCACCAAATGCGATTATCGACCTGACTATCGCTTTGCTCCTGTCGTTATCTTCAATATTCTCGACGAAGGACCGGTCGATCTTCAGCCTTTCGAACGGGAACGTCTGAAGGTAGCTGAGGCTCGAATAGCCGGTCCCAAAATCGTCCGATGAAAACAAAATGCCGTGCGAGATAAGCTCATTGAAAACGCTAAGCGAACGCTCTCTGTTCTCCATCACAGTACTTTCGGTGACCTCGAGTCTTAGCTGACCGTGCCCGAGTTGGTTCTCACTGATCACCTTTTCGATCGTTTTCGGCAACGACGGATTCAGCAGTTGCTTTGCTGAAAGGTTAACGCTTATTGAGAGAATCGCCTCGCACCGGAGTTGCCAGGCCGCAAGCTGCCGGCACGCTTCTTCGATGATCCAATTTCCTATTGGAATGATCAGGCCGGTTTCCTCGGCCATAGCGATGAATTCCTTTGGTGCAACTAAACCCTTTTCCGGATGATGCCAACGGATCAATGCCTCAAACTCGGTTATTTCGGCCGTATCCAATCGAACGATAGGTTGGTAGTATGCTTCGAATTCATTTGCTTCAACGGCACGCCGCAAGTCGTTCTCCAGCTTTAGAATGCCTAGATTTCGAACATGCATCTCGTCGCTGAATATCTCGTACCGTGCCTTTCCTGATTCCTTTGCACGGTACATTGCGGCATCTGCATCGCGCAGGAAATCTTCAGGCTGGCGCATAATATCATCGGAGACGATTATTCCTATACTTGCCGACGTGACTACCTCATTGCCTTCTATCTCGAATGGCGAGGTAAGTGCTCGCTGCAGCCTGTCGGCAACATGCTCCACATCTTCGACCGCTCCGGTTCGATTCAGCAGTATCGTAAATTCGTCGCCGCCAAAACGGGCGACCACATCTCCCGGCCGTATCTGGTTTTTCAGTCTCTCGGCAATGGATTTAAGCAGTTTATCACCAACGACATGACCAAGACTGTCGTTTATCATTTTGAACCGATCCAGATCCAGAAAAAGAACCGCGAAACGCATCGAAGGATGGTTGGCTGCCCTGTCGATCGCCGCTCGAAGATGGTTCATGAATTCGATCCGGTTCGGCAGGTCTGTAAGCGAATCATGCTTCGCGTAATAATTTAGTTTTGCCTCGCTCTCACGTTGATCATCTATGTCCGTGTTCGTTCCGTACCATTTGATGATGTTGCCTTTGGAATCGTGTCCCGCATTCGCACAAGCGCGGAACCAGCGGTAAGCCCCATCGTGGCGTCTGAGCCGAAATTCTGTCTCGTAAAATTCGCCGGTCTTTAATGAATATGCCCAGCGGTTGAGGCATTCGTCCAGATCATCCGGGTGTATCACGCTTTGCCAATTGTCGCCGATCATGTCATCCATAGATCGCATAAAATAATCGAGCGTGCGGCGGTTCACATAATCGAGTTTTCCTGACGGCTCGGCGGTCCAAACCTGATGGAAGATGCCCTCACCCAATTGTCGAAAGCTTGTTTCGCTGCGTTCCAGAGCATCAACAGCCTTTTTTCGTTGAGTGATGTCGAGCATCACGCCTTCACGGCAAATGACCTCACCGGCTTCGTTTCTTATCAGGCAACCGCGATCACGAACCCAATGGACAAGCCCCGAAGCATCAACAATACGCCATTCGTAATCGACTTCTTCTCCGGAACGCGTTGAGGCATTTGTTTGGTTAAAGATCCAATCGCGATCCTCCGGGTGCATCACGCGCAGCCAAACATCAGGGTCGGAGGTCCACATTTCGAGCGGATACCCAAACCGTTTGAATGAAGGACTCACATATAAAGGGGAATAGGGCGGGGTCGGTTCTACAACGTAAAATAGAACCGGAAGATTCTCAATAAACCCGCGAAAATGTAGATCGTCCAGTTCTATCTTGGATGATCTTAGCATCTTAGAATCTAGTTTCTTGAAGATCGGGAGTTTCTCCTTACCTGAGTCGGACGAGGTGTTTGATCGGCTCATAGTATTGATGGTCGGGGAGTTTTGACGCAATTTGGCACACGGTTGGTGACACAGATTGACACATCGTGCTGCGGCGAACGATCTTAGTTCTTGCTAAATCTAGGAATTGCAACGTTTAGCTAAACATTGCCGGTGGGAACAACAAGTGGGCAAGGTTGAGCTTTGCAAGCCATATACCGCGATGGCGGCTAAGTGCGGAATAATGGACACCAATTCGCTTTGTAAGGACAGACTCGATCTATATGGCTCGCGTTCATTTTTCTCACGTCCGATCGGGGCCTTTCTTGAAAGTGTGACGGCGTATTGTCCGATTCCAACGAACCTCTGCTTGCCGGGATACCGGTCATCCCGAAAGGCGAACCATTGAATGGTCAGTTCTTCCCGCTTGTTTCATAGTTTTCGTCTTTCCGGAACGTAGGTTAGAATTATCGAATACTCATTCTCCATAAGTGACAACTATGAAAAAAGTAACCGCTCTTTTCCTGCTTCTCTCCTTTGCTGTTTGCACCTTTGCCCAGTCGATACCGCCGGATGCCGATCCGAAGATCTGGGCCGAGGCCTTGAAGATCCATCGTAAAGCCATCGTGGTCGACGGCCATAATGACATCACGGGCCCGATGATGGATATGGATTTTAACCTTGCCGATGATTCGACCGGCCGGCTCCAATCGGGCGGCGACCCGATGCACACCGATATTGCCCGCTGGAAGAAAGGGGGCATGACCGGCCAATTTATGTCGATCTATGTGTCGGGCAACACGCTTCGCACGGGCGGTGCGATGCGGCGTGCAATGGAGCTTATAGACGTAACGAACAGGGAGGCGGAGCGGCATCCGAAGGACCTTTCGATCTGCACGACAGCAGCACAGATACGCCAGGCGAAAAAGCAGAACAAGATCTGTATGCTGATGGGCATCGAAGGCGGTTATGCGATCGAGAATTCGCTTTTTGCGCTGAGAAACTTTTATCGGCTCGGTATCCGCTACATGACGCTGACGCACAACGTGACCCATGATTGGGCCGACGCGCATGGCGATGAGAAAAAGAACAACGGGCTAAGTGATTTCGGCAAAGAGGTGGTCCGCGAAATGAACCGGCTCGGCATAATGATCGATATATCGCATGTTTCCGATAAGGTGATGCACGATGCTCTCGATATTACCAAAGCCCCGTTAATCGCCTCACATTCGGGAGCCCGCGGCGTTTCGAATCACACTCGAAACGTTCCCGATGATGTGCTCAAACGGCTTCCGCAAAACGGCGGAGTGATCATGGTCGTTTTCTATCCGGTGTTTCTCGACGATAGGACCGCGAAAGAACAAAGCGAACGATCAGCAAAGCTTCGTGACCAATTAGCCGCGCTTCGCGAGCAGTTTAAGGACGACAACCCCGGATTCTATGCCGCACGCAACCAGCTTTACGCCGAGAATCCGATCTACATCGCTGACTATAAGCGTATCGTCGATCACATCGACCATATCAAAAAGGTCGCTGGAATCGACCACGTCGGTATTGGATCGGACTATGACGGCGTTCCATTCCTAAACCCGCCGATGAACGGTGCCGAAGATCTGCCGCTAGTTACTTATGAAATGCTGCGTCGCGGCTACACCGAAGCGGAGATCCGCAAAGTGCTCGGGCTAAACTTTTTGCGTGCAATGGAGGCGAACGAGAAATTAGCTGCAGGCCAGCGAGTTTCGGCTCAGGGCAGCTTGTTAAAATTCCGGAAATAGTTCGTTTCTTTTACCCGGTTCATCTTGGTTCGCCAATAGGCAGATCAACGATCATAGGCCGATGGTCCGAGATTCGCCCGTCTATCGCCTCGTTTACCATCGTCAGCGTTCTGCCAAAGTGTGGAGCAAAGCGATACGGCGCTTTTCTGTCCAACGGATCGGTCAATCTTTCCGATTTTATGAATATCCAGTCAAGCTTGTATTTTCCGATGAACATAATGGGCCTGTTCACCTGATAGGTCGTGACAAATCCCTTTTTCCCGCGTTGGTTGGAATTAGAGAATGGCTTGCCTTTTGAACCCACCGAACGGTCTTTGTCACCTCTCAGATCAAAGGCGCCGCCGTCTGCAAATCTAAATGAGCGAATACGGCGGAAGAATCGCCTTTCTTTGTTGGGGGCAATGATCGGGATGTGCTTTACGGTTGGGTCTGATTGCTTTCGTCCGAAGGTGACACCGCTTAACACCACTTCTTCGAGCATTCCCAAGCCAAGCGTATAGGTTGCAGCCTGTTTCATCCAGAATTTCGGATCACCGAAGCGCTTAACTAACTCGCGCCTTATCGAGGTTGGCGTTAGATCCGTCGAGCTTGTGTTCATATCGCCCGAAAGGATCACCGGGTTTTCGATGTGCTTTATCTCGTCAAGAAGTTCGTTCAACTGGTCAAGCCGCCTTGAGGGTTTTGTGCGATTCTCAAGATGGGTTGCGGCAATAGTAACTCGTCCGGACGGAAAACGTTCATCCACGATCTCCGCCAGCAGCGTCGTTCTTCCACCTCGTCGAACCTCGCGAAGTGTTTCCTCGAGAAATACCGTCTTTGCAATGCCGCGTTTGCCTTTTTCGATCATGCCGGGGCCCTTCTTTTCACCTTTGAACCAATCGTAGGGCTGATCTTTGAACGGCAGAACACGAACATTCTCAAGCGGAAAGCGGCTTAGGATCGCGAGGCCATGAAATCCTTTGTACCGTGCGGGGTCTACTTCAATAAGTTGAAATAGTGCGCGTTCGGCCAGATCAGCAGGCTTCTTTCTTTGCGAAATATGGATAGGGCTGAGTTCAATGAACTGAAGGCCGAACGCGTAGTTCATCTTCAAAGCCTCAGCCAGCTCGGCCGCTACGTTGCGGTATCCGCTCCGTTTGATTCCGATATCAACTTCGTTAAGAACGATTATGTCTGCCGCTCGGAGCGATCTGATCTGCTCGAAAAGTTCTTCACGTTCACGGCTGTTGTGGCCGAAACGCTTGTCGTTAAGAAGCGGAACAAGGTCTTCATCCGAGGTAAGCAACGCCTTTAACGCTTCGAATTCGATGCCTCGCTGTATGTTCCAGTGCGCGACCCGAAGGAATTGACCGAGTTTTTCAGTGCTTGGCAGATGAACCGGACCGGAAAATGAATTAAGAATAATTGGAGTTCGGAGAAGAGTATCTAGTTTTGCTTGGAGCGATCCATCAAGTTCATCCTCGTTATAAAGTCTTTTGAGTTCATCGATACTGAAGAACCCAACAGACGGCACTTCAGCCCTTCCACCGAGGGCAACAGCCAACAGAATAAACGCTACTGAAAGCGATCTGGACCAAAATCGACGCATGGGCATTATTAAAGGCCTAAGGAACTAGTTCGTTTTACCTGAGTTATCTTGGCACTTCAACCGTCTTTAAAATGTCTGTGACGGTCGCGTCAGTTGTCGCGCCGTCCAGTTCCGCTTCTGCACGAAGTGCGAGGCGGTGGCGAAGAACCGGCAACGCGATATCGCGCACATCGTCCGGTGTCGGGAATTCGCGTCCACGAATCGCAGCAAGGGCTTTTGAACAGAGGAGCAAAGATATTGATGCTCTCGGGCTTGCTCCATAGAGTATCGTCGAATGGTTTCGGGTCTTCCGTACGATATCAACTATATACTTCTGAACGCCGGGCTCCATTCGCATGTTTCGGATCTCTTGTCGCGAAAACGAGATCGAAGCCGGATCTGGAAGAGGTTGTATATTCGCTAGCTCAAGGTGATGGGAATTAAATCCGGCGTCCCATCGGGCGACTATTTCTTGTTCCTCGTGCTCCGCAGGATAATCGATCAATATCTTGAGCAAAAACCGATCAAGCTGCGCCTCCGGCAAAGGATACGTGCCTTCGTATTCGATCGGGTTTTCGGTAGCAAGAACCGTAAACATCGGAGAAAGTTGATGCCGTTCGCCGTCGATCGTAGTCTGCCGCTCTTCCATCGCTTCCAGCAATGCCGCCTGAGTCTTTGGCGGTGTTCGATTGATCTCGTCTGCGAGCAGAATATCTGTGAAGATCGGGCCTTGGCGAAGCGTGAACTCAGACGTCTGCATATTAAAGACGTTTGTTCCGGTGATATCAGAAGGCATCAGGTCAGGAGTAAACTGAATTCGCGAAAAACGGGCTCCGACAATTTCAGCCAGCGTCTTGACCATTAGTGTTTTCGCCGTGCCCGGTACGCCCTCGAGCAATGCGTGGCCTTCGGCAAGAACGGCAACAAGTATCTGTTCGATAACTTCATCCTGCCCGACGATGGTCTTCCGGAGTTCGTTAAAAATATGACTGGTTGTTGTAGGTGTATATTGCAGCATTTATTGAGAAAAAAGGTCGAATAACAATTTTACCGCAAGGATCAGCACGGTGGAAAGAAAGATCATTCTAAGCCATGCCTCGTTCATTTTCGTTACAAGATGTGCACCGACAAATGCCCCGGCGAACATTGTAACTGCAAGGATAATACCTAGTTTATAATCAACTAAACCTTGCCACATAAATACAAGTGTCGCAATCCCGGATGAGAACACGTTCACAAGTTTTGTAGCCGGTATGGCTGCACCGTAGTTCATCCCGAAAAACATAACGAACACGACCGTCAGAACGGTCACATAACCGCCGCTGTAAAGTCCGCCGTATATCCCGAGTAAGAATGTGACGATCAGGCCGGTCGTTGAGAGCTTCCAAATAGCTTGGTGGCCCTCCTCATCGTTTCGTTTCGGTAAAATGATAGTAAAAGCTACGATGGCTATCATCCCTACGGAAACTACCAGCTTGATGCCCTCGTTCGTTATAAAGCCGACGAGTGCCGCACCTATCGCTGAGCCGATGATCGTTACAAGGATCAACGGCGAAAGCCGCTTAGGTTCGAGTTGTCCGGAACGTAAGAACGGGATAGTTGCACCAAAGGCCATGAAAGTCAGGCCAAACATATTCGTCGCCACTGCCACCCGTTCATCTATACCAAACTGGAACATCACCGGAACTGTTATCAACGAATTGCTGCCTGTAACGACACCAACAATACTAGTGACAAAAAAGAGGATTACAAGCAGAAGTAGAATTAACGGTGCCATTGTGTGCAAGACCGACCCAACCCCCAACAAGCTACGCCGCTAAGCTGATCGCGTTCGTTTCAGGCCTAGATCTCTTTCAAGGGTTCTTAGACCTTTTACGAGCCTTAAAGCCTTTTTACCATCAGTTTCGGGATCAATAAGAGCCTCTTCGCATTCGTTCAGCAAACCTAAAACCGTCTCAACCGAAGTTTCCGATCTATCCGCTATCAGGCCAGCGAACTCATCCAGTTCCTTGATCGGAAGATCAATACCAAAAAGCTTTGCAGCGCGGCGGCGGAAGTCGGTATAGATGTTTTCCAACGCCAGGTCGTAAGCGCGAGTACGGCGTTGGAGTTCCGCCATTGCCGAGACATATTCGAGTTTGGAAAGCCGATCTGGTTCAGGCTCCGGAACTGGCCGAGCAAACCGACGGCTTTGTGAGTAAAAAACAAGAGCAATGATAACGCCAATCTGAAGAAAAATGGCGACGACCGGGGTTCCGGCGAAATATTCGACAACTTTGTTCTGGCCGCTACCGACTCCATGGTGATATTCGTCAAAAGCAATAAGCTCCGGCGAACCGACGGCGTTAATGGCGAATTGAACATTGTCAGCCGACGAAATGCCGCCATTTGCCACAATAAACGGATCGGATATATGAAGGATGCGTCCGTTTCCGTAGGGCATCTCAACTGCTATCGCTCCGTCATCATTTGCGAGATGGACGAGCGGCCCTTTCAGCCAAGCGGGGATTGAAGGAATATTTGTCGTGTCGCCGTTCTGGTCGGTGGCCGACATCGGCTCTTGATTGAACGAAGGCTCACCTTCCACGTTATCTTCGAGTTCGTCTTCTACTCCAGACACATCCGAGCTTTTCTCGAGTTGTGGCAGATCAAGATGCGCGAGCCTGTCTACTGAAAGCCTTGAAGCAAATCTCGACGGCTGAACTGCGTATACACCAAGATTTGCATAGGTGACAAGTGCGGGCCTGACAGCCGGCATTTCCCGTGTCATTTGAAGGACGTCGGCCGGATCGACGCCGATCTCCATAA
>CAZXTS010000010.1:0-2803 GCA_964643745.1 uncultured Chloracidobacterium sp. | reverse complement strand
ATGATGACCAGAAAAAGCGCCAGCACTAAGAACATTTTCTGCTTCAAGAAAATTTATGCATTCCTTAGAGTATTTTTGTACCGATCCCGAAAATCGGCCCATGTCTCAACATTGCCTGGTTCCGGGCCATACCAATGCCGTTCAAAAATTCCTGTCATTTCGCGCATTTCTTGATATATATCTGGCGATCGGGAAACGTCGCGAAGATAATCGCGGTTCGTCCGGTGCTTAGCCAGGCCTATCAACCGACGGTCGCCCAATTCGCAAAGCAACGCGATATAGCCCTTACGGATCGCTCCGCGGAGATCACCACCTAAGGCGATCTGCTCGGCCTCGTCAAAAAGTGTCTGCGAAGTTTCCTCCGCACCTACGACCTCACCAAGCACGACTCGCTCTTCTCTTTTTTTCTTGCGCCTGCTCTTTCGCGATGGCATCAGCCACGGCAGCAGCTTGTAGAGCCCAAAAACGATCAACAGTACAACCAAAGCGATCAAGACCACGCGAAGAACCGAGGCTGCGGCACCCATTCCCTCGCTTCCAATGTTTGGCCCGCTTTTAGGGAAAAGGCTGGCGATCCAATCTCCGATCTTTTGCAGCCATTTTTCCAAAAGGCTCTCTTCCTGAACTGTGGGCTTCTGGAATTCATCACGAGAAAGTATCTCCGCAAGCTTCTGCTTTTCCTCATCCTTGGACCGAGCGCGTTCGGCGGAATCGCGCATCACGCCTAGATTCCATGAAATGGCCGAGAGTCTTTCGTCCATCTCATTAAGGATCAAGGCCTGTTGCCGTATATCTTGCAAACCGTCAAACCTATCTAGAGCCGAATGAAGCCAGGCAAAAGAAACGTCGGCAATCCCGTTCCCGGTGTCCACCTGAACGACAAACGGGAGAATGGCGCGCAAATCGGCCGTGTCCTCAGGACCGTGGTCGAACTCTGCAATACCGGCCTCAGCTTCAGCAAGCTCGTGAAGCATTTCGCCGACAAGCAAACGGGCGCGATCTATCTCTGCCTTGTGTTGGTCCAATGTCAACGGGGCGGCATGCGTTTCAGCTTGGCCGAAAACCAAGAAAACTAAAAAAACAAAAAAAAGATGAATTGGCCGGTGTGTCATTTTAGCTCGGGCTGTATCATTTTAACCCAAGTACCGAATCGTTTCTGTCTACTTTTGTGATCTTAACGGCCCGATCGCTCCGCTTCAATGCGATCGCCGGTTCAAGCGGGTTCAGATATGAGGACGGAACATCCGGGATCTCACCCAGCCTACGGTTTGCCATTAGTTCAATATCGTAGCCTTCATGTCGGATGCGTTCATCAACATATAGAAGACAAAGGCCAATCATCCAGATCGGTGATAGTAGGATTATACTCAGCTGCGAGACTAGTTGCTGCGAGATCTCAAACCACGCCGGGGCGACCTCGCCGGAAAAACCGAATATATCTACTCCCTCATACCATGCATACCAGCCAAGCGGAACATACAGCACTGCAAGTGCTGAATAAGTTGCGACGATAGTGAAAATAAACAGTGCGGCAAATCGGCGGAGATTTCCTCCTGCCAGCGAAATGCTGCGTCCAACGGATGAAAAGACACCTTTGCCTTCGACCAACATGATCTGGGGAACATAGGCAAAGCGCGATGCGATAAGGAAAAAAACAAGAGCAGTGATCAAGATCACCACAAGGCTAAGAATGATCGCCATCACGGCACCGACAGTAGGAACACTGCTGAACGCGGCAATTGCCAGTGCGGATAAAATGACCGCCGCCAGAAGGCCAAAATAAAAGACCGCTCCGCCCACTGCCGTTAGAAGTGTTGTGATCAGCAATGAAGCACCGATCAGGCCGCCAACCCGGTTCCAGGTATTTCGATAGGTTTCCGCAAAAGATATAGGTTCGGAATGAAGAATATGCCGGACGAAATTCCGAGAAGCTCCGCCCATAACGGCAAGCGTCGCAACCGTCTCTACCAGCCAGATCGCGGTTCGCCCGAACCAGCTAAATACGTAGTAGAGCACAACATCAGGGTTCTGTACGTTCGCGCCACTCGGAAACAGCCAGCGAGTCAAAAATGTCCACCCGACCGTCGCGACAGTTGCCGTCACAACCGGCGGCGCCGCTATAAGGATCAAGGTCAGAAAGTTCGCCCGGTAAAACCGAACTGCCCGATCAATGAGATCCCCTGGTCCTAACGCAGTAGCATGAAAATCGGGAGGTGAGATTACCTTTTGTTCCGATAACAATATTCCGGATGGCCTCATTCAGATTGGATTGTAACCGAAAGCCATACTTCTATAAAAAATGCGTTGTTGGAAAAATACGACAACGCTACAATTTGCTAAAGGGCTTGGACCGTTGACGAACATAAATAGTTCTCGATCAAGCCTTTAAACATCAAATCATCAGAATACCAATTTTACCTTGTGTTTGATTTTATGAGCACGACTACTTGAGGTCCGAAAGTTTGACTTTTTCGAAGACGCTGAGTTCTTAAATATGTTGTAACATACAATTGGGCGAGGCCATGTCTCATTATTTTGAGCGGAGTTCAGATGTACAGCTCCTAAACCGTCACCTCAAACGTAAGCGATTTGTCGGTCTCAGGTGGGTGGGTGTTGATCGAAGATCGAAGGGCTGCGCGAGTTGCGCGGCCCTTTTTTGGCAAGACGAGCCGAATGAAAGACAGGAGCATTTATTTGCCCGTCTTAGCTGAAACGGAGCGAGCTTCATTGTTGAATGAATCCCTCAAAGCCTTTATTCGGTCGTGAGCCTGTAGAACCGACGCATATTGATCCTGCACCGTCT
>CAZXTS010000009.1:0-30115 GCA_964643745.1 uncultured Chloracidobacterium sp. | reverse complement strand
TATAAAAAGAACATCGCCGGCGAACACGGAAACGGAAAGATCTTTGGAAAGGTGGAGAATGACCAGAGAATAACTCGCTTTGGAAGTTTCCTTCGGCGTTGGAGTTTGGACGAACTTCCGCAATTACTGAACGTGCTAAAGGGTGACATGAGCATTGTCGGCCCAAGGCCTCCGATACCCTATGAAGTCGAGGAATACGACATTCGGCATCGAAGAAGGCTTGAAATGAAACCGGGCCTGACCGGGCTTTGGCAGGTTTCAGGTCGTAGCGGTGTTTCGTTTGAAGATATGGTTAGCCTCGACGTTTTCTATATCGAAAACTGGTCCGTTTTGCTCGATATCAAGATAATCCTGTTGACGCTGCCGACCGTAATCAGGGGCGACGGTGCCAAATGACCATAGCCGAAGCACTTGATCTTTCAACCCGTCGATTGGCCGGATCGGGCCTGCGTGATCCAGGTCGCGACGCATCATATTTATTGACGTTCGCAATCGGCAAGGATCGGGCGTTCTTGGTTGGACATCCTGAATACGAATTGTCGGCGTCCGAATCTGAACGGTTTAATGAATTTGTCGATCGAAGGTCTTTCTCAGAACCGGTTCAATACATTACCAACAAGCAGGAATTTTTCGGACTTGATTTCTTCGTTGACCCGAGCGTACTCATACCGCGGCCGGAGACTGAACTTCTCGTCGAACATAGTCTGGAGTTTTTGAGATCGCGAGCCTCAAGACGTTTTCTTGAATTGGGCGTTGGTTCGGGGTGTATCGCCGTATCGATCCTCAGGAACGAACTGGCGGCGAGCGGCTTTGCGGTTGACGTTTCAGAAGATGCGATCAGAACCGCATCCCGGAATGCAGAGGCTCACGGCGTTGACGATCGGTTGACGCTCGAGCGATCCGATCTTTTCGAGAATGTTCCACTGGAGCTATTTGATCTTGTAGTTTCCAATCCGCCCTATATCGCTTCGGATGAGCACGCCGAACTTAACCGGGAGGTGCGTGCCCACGAACCCGCGATCGCATTGACCGACGGCGATAACGGACTTACCTTGATAGAAAAGATCATACAAACAACGCCGACATACCTTGTAACAAGCGGTATTTTGCTCATCGAGATCGGCTGGAAGCAATCAGATTCGGTGTTGGAAATGTTGAACGAGTCAGAATGGCCGAGTGTTGACCTGATCCCGGACCTGCACGGACATCTGCGGGGTTTGAAGGCTGTAAAAGGATGAAGAACGCAAATAGCTTGCTTTCGAAACGAAAATAGAGTTAATATTAGCGCGTTCCGCAAAAGGTATTTTGAAAAGTTATGGGAGGCATCAATAAGCCGGAACGTCCGCTTAGAATGCTCCCGGGATTTCCCTAAAAGCTCTACTGTTCATGTTTGAAACAAGAGTTCGGAGGTGTCGATTATGCTTTACGGGTTGTTGGCTTTGGTCTCGTTGATCCTTACAGGCTTGTCATATTGGTTATATACGACGAGCGGTGGGAACAATCTATATTTGGTTGGAATAATCATTTTCCTTATTGGAACCATTGGCTTGGGCGGGATGTTCCTGTCCGGGCGGGTTAACCAGAAGGAAGATATCCACATAACGGAATAACGGCCACAAGGGTTTAAGTTAGTTTAGAAATTCTGCAGACACGCCGAACGGTTCTCGGCTGTCTGCTTTTTCGTTTTCTGAAGGCGATCTTCCATAAAGAAAGGCTTCGAACGGAAACTTGACAATAATGTAAGGATTTAAGATTCTTTATACGATAGGTTTATTAAAAGATGCCAAAGATCGCCGATATTCAGGAAACACCGAATCCTAACGCTGTTAAGTTCATATTGAAAGAAGCCGTTTCACACGGGACCTCTCATTCGTTCAAGTCAGGTGACGATGCCGCCGCGGACGCCTTCGCGGCTTCGATATTTGAGGTCGGCAATGTTGTATCCGTCTTTTACATGGACAAAATGGTGACGGTCGAAAAGACCGATGACGCCGAGTGGGACGAGATACTTCCTGACCTTGCCGTACCTATCCGGGCGGCCGAAAGCGTCGCTAGCACAAATGGCGATTCGAAGGATTCAGCAGCTAGATCAATAGGTGGAGCTCTCGGAGCAATATTGGATGACGACCCGACAGTCCGTGAAATAAACGCGCTTCTTGACGAACGTATCAGGCCCTATCTCGCCGGCGACGGCGGCTGGATCGAGGTTGTTGGATTCGAAGAAAACATCCTAAAAGTAAGGTATGAAGGGGCGTGCGGAAGCTGTCCGAGTTCGCTTACCGGTACTTTGATGGCCATCGAAAATATGATCCGCGAGGAGATCGATCCTGGAATCGAAGTAGTGGTCACCTAGCCCTCGGAGCGTTGTTTCCGGCACTAAATCTAATCGCGACAATAATTTCTTGACAATTGGCAGGGCTTTCCTTGATAATTCTAGTCGTGGCAAGCAATGCTTGCACTCGCGTAATCGGCTTCTAGCCCCACCATTTTACCCCGCCTTACCTATAGCAAACCTGATTTGCCGTGAAACAGGCATTTTTGGAGGAAAACCAATAGTGAACAGCGAAGAACTTGAGATCAGTCTTAAAGCGGAATTTGAGAGTCATTTGTCCGATGTTTTCGAATCGTTCAGACAGAGGTCCGCAGATCTTGAAAAGAGTTTCGAAAACGAAATTGCGAAACATAAGTCTCAGATGGACGAAGCTATCAGGCTTTTACGAGACAGTCTTGAAACAAGGCCCGCACTCGACGAAGCATTGCAGCAGTCTATCGCCGAGCATCTTCGCCTTGCAAAGGATTCGGGTGCCGAGTTGGCCGCAACTGCGTTTGGCGAAGCGGAAAAACTGCGCGTTACGACCGACGTGCCTGTCAGCTATGACAAGCTGCGAGATGCGATCAAAGAGATCTCGTCGAAGACATCTCAGTCAACAATTCTCACTTCGCTTGTGACCCATGCCTCAGAATTCGCGCCTCGCGGTGTTTTCTTTATTTTGAAGAATGACAACTTCGTTTGCTGGAAACGATTTGGACGAGATACGGCGTCTGCCGAGTCTTCGCCGGATGTTCGCTTTCCGGCCAGCGACGTTTCGATCCTTTCTCGATCTATAGAAACACTCAGCACCGTGGAAGGCCAGTTTACTGACGGCTGTGGGGAAACTTCCTTTGTTAATGAATTGTTGCTTGGCCGTCCCGACCGTATGTATGCGATCCCGTTAACTGCACGAGGACGCGGCGTCGCAGTATTGTATGTAGATTACGGTACTGATGGCACCAGCATGAACATTGAAGCACTCGAGTCTCTTGTTCGAGTTGCGGGATTAACCGTAGAACTTCTTGCCGCAGCGCATGTTTCACAAGTTCAATCGCTTGGGCAGAACATATCTTCCGACCGGAACGACCGAAAAGCAGCTCCGATCTCAGGCGATCCGAACGGGGACGCCGGCGCCCGTGAGTTCACTAGCGATTCGGATCCGTATTCACCAGCTTATGCCGGCGGTTTTCGAAGCCCGGTATCTGTGCAGGAAGTGGTTAAGCCGGCGTACAATTCGACCTTCGATACAGACGCTACGACGGCCGCTGATATGGGTGTCAGTTACGAACCTGTTGCCGAAACGGCTGTTTCCAACGATTTAGAACCGGAATATGAGATCGTCGATGAATCTGTAGATGCGGGCTTTGGATATAATCCCGGCCAGCATGTAGAGCTGAACCCAACGATGGAGAACTTGAGTTCTTCTATCGATCTCTCAGAGATCTCGACGCCGGAAGCACACGATCAATTCGAAGTTGAGCGATCCGGGCATGATTCGACCGAAACCGTTACGGACTTCGCGTTTGCTTCGAATGACGACCAAGTTTCGAGCGACACATCTGCACCGGAGATGCCGAATTTTGAGGCAACCGAGATCGTCGCCGAGCCGGTGCCGGAACCGATGCCGGAACCGATGCCTGAGCCCTTCGTTGCCGAGCCGATGCCTGAGCCCTTCGTTGCCGAGCCGATGCCGGTTCCCGAAACGGTGATGGTACCGGAAGTTTCTAAGCCGCGTTACTCCGGAAGGAATATGGATCTGCCGATCGAGGTCCCCGAGGATGAAAGGCGTGTTCATAATGAGGCACGGCGCTTTGCCAGACTTCTGGTTTCTGAGATCAAGCTTTATAACGAACAGAAGGTTGCCGAAGGTGTCGAGGCTTGTGACCTGTACGATCGGCTAAGAGAGGCGATCGATCGTTCACGCGAAATGTATGAAAAGCGTGTGAAACCGGTCGTTGCGTCAAAGTTTGACTATTTTCACTACGAATTGGTCAACGATCTGGCAGATGGTGACGTCAATAAGCTCGGTTCGAATTATTCGGCACCGCAGGTCAACTAACCGCGAGCTTTAGGGTAAATTATTTGGGCCGGCCTCAGTGGTCGGCCCTTTTTGTTTTCCCGTGAACTAACCGCAAACAGCGGCCGCTAAAATGACGTTATTGCAATTTTTATCTATAATTTTTCTCTATGCAGATCGCCGCAACGTTCAATTGCCCGGCGTGCGCCGGCAGCCTGCCATTTTCGAGTAGCTCGACCGCCGTTTGCAGTCATTGCGGGGCGAACATTATGGTGCCCGGCGCAGCGTTCGCGGAAACTCCGTTGTCGGCAAAACCTTCGCATACTCCGCAGCCTACGTCATCAAATGCGCTGCTCACAGCCCAGCTTATCGACCTGGTTGAAACTGGCCAAAAGATCGTGGCCGTTAAGGAGTTTCGCGAAAAATTCGGGACGTCCTTGAAAGCTGCCCTCGAATCGGTTGAATCGCTTGAGCGCGGAGATCGGTTGGTGATCGGTTCTGCAGAACTCGATCCGCACCATCCTGATGTGCTCAGAATGCTTGAGAAGTACCGAGGATCGCGAACTGTTTCTTCTCACGGGCGACGGTCGAGCGGCGGCCCGATGTTCGGCGTTGCATTACTTGCGGCATTGGCAATCATCGTCATCGGAGTTGTAGGGGCGGCAGTTTTCATTTTTCTTGCTGCCTGATCGGGCCGCCGATGCACCATTTCGGAGAGCATTTTCATGCTTATACACGAATTTGTTGAGAGTTGCTCGCGCGCCCGAACGCACAAACCGCCTGATTTCATTTGTTTTTGTCGCTTTCGTGAACCGAAACGGTCAAAGGAACGAAAATTGCGGAAAACTATGGCGGCTTAACAACCATAATGAGAAAAAGAGGCCAGGATATTCATTTCATTTAGAGGCCCACGGAGGAAAAGATGCTTCTCAGATCAACGAGACCGATATTGTCGATCTTCATTGCGACATTTCTTGCAGTTCACGTTTTGGGGTTCACGCCTGACGACGAACCGGAGATCGAACAGCGTGTTGCCAGAGTAAGTGCGATCGACGGCGAGGTGCTGATCAAACGCGGCGAGAGCGCCGATTGGGAAAAGGCGGTGTTGAATCTTCCGATCGTAGAGGGCGACGTTATATCGGCAGGCGAGGGTGCGCGGTTTGAAGTTCAGTTCGACAGCAAGAATTTCCTCCGCGGCGATTCGCTTACAACTTTTACCTTGACGACCCTTCAGCAAAGCGGCATTGCGGTCAGTCTGCAGCGTGGGACCATCGTCGTGCGGATGAATGAGATCGACACGGCCAGCGAGTATTTTGAGATCGATGCCCCGCGAACCACTATCGCCGTTCAGAGAGCGGGTGAATATGTTGTTTCTACGGCTGACCAACTTAATAGTGTTGATATCTCGGTTTTCGATGATGGCGAAGCGCGGGTCTATTCGGAAACGTCCGGGTTCTCGCTTCGCAGCGGACGAGCGGCCAGGCTTTTCATCTCCGGTGACAATCAGGGCGAATGGGACATGCGCGATGCAGATCGTGGAACGCTGGCGATCCTCGCATGGGCCGCTGAACGTGACTTGCTGGCCTTAGATCGGCTAAAGAATGCCCAGTATGGCAAGTATTACGACGACGATATTTATGGCGCCGATGAGTTGAACGATTACGGCGATTGGACCTTTGATCGCGACTATGGCTACGTCTGGCAGCCGAATTATCGGGCGGTGAGTTCGTACAGCAATTGGTCGCCGTATCGCTATGGGCATTGGCGATGGCTACCATATTACGGCTGGACATGGGTAAATGACGAGCCCTGGGGATGGGCAACTTATCATTACGGACGCTGGATCTGGATAAACGGAAAGTGGTTCTGGTCGCCTTATGGATATTACCGAACGGGGCGAAGTTGGTGGAGGCCCGCGTTGGTTTATATGACCATTTACAACGGCAGCGTCTGCTGGTATCCGCTTCCGTACAATTACCGTTATTACAATTATAATCGCCGCTATAAGGACAGATGGACGAAGTCTGTTCGCAACAATAATCCCGGACCGGTCGCTACAAACCCGGTCCCGACTCCGGTTCCTGGCCCTGACAATAACCCGATCCCGTCGGGTAGGACCCGCGGAAATATGCCGCCGCTTGCGACCGTGCCGCCAGGCGGTGTAGTCGGATTGCCGCTCGATCAATTCGGGCAGAAGCAGACCGGCCGTCCGCTGAGTTCGCAGACCGCTGCGAGGGAAGTACTGTCACGGCCGATCGATCCGTCTACTACGCCGCCGATCCTGCCGCCGATCGAACAGATAAAGACTCGTCCGGATCCAAAAGTCTTTGCCGCACGGCCTGCTACGGCAGAGCCGGCACCAACCGTGCGGACCGGTGCCACTGTGCGGAACGCGGGTGCACCGCTGGATAACCAGCTTCAGCGATCTCGCATCTTTGGCGACCGGGAACCCGTTCGATCAGCCCCGATTCGGGCGACAACACCGGGATCTGTCGCACAGCCCGGCGGACGCACTACAGCGCCGCCGACAGGAGCGGTGACACGGCCGGTTCCGACGGCGCCGCCTTCAACGCCGATCAGAACTGCACCGCCAACCCGTTCGACGGATTCCGGCGGCAACACTTCGCGGCCTGTGACCGAGAGGCCAACGCCGCAATACGTTCCCCCGACTCGAAGCCAGCCGGCACCAAGGAATGATCCGCCGCCGTCTCCGCCCGTCCGAAGCCAGCCTGCGCCGAGGAATGATCCGCCGCCGACCCGAAGCCAGCCGGCGCCGCGGAACGACCCACCTCCGACGCGAAGTCAGCCGGCACCAAAAAGCGATCCGCCTCCGACAAAGAGCGAGCCAACAAAACCGGCTCCTTCCTCACAGGGTAAAGACGGATAAAAATAAAGGGCTGCCTGAAAAGGCGGCCCTTTTTAATTGCTCTTTTCCCGCTGCCTCGCACCAGTGATGCCCCGGTGTTGATCGCCCCTTTCCGTCTCAGTTCGGGTTCCGTACGTCTCATTTTGCAGAAAGCTCGTCTCAGTTTTGAGACGGTGATCACGTTTTCGCGTCGTCGTTCGCTTCATTTTCGTTCCACTTTCGTTCCACAAAATGTCCGTAGTGGAACGGGTTAGAGCATTGCGATTACGTCGCTTAGCGGAATCAATCGTTCCACTTGTGAAAATAGATACCTTAAAATGGAACGGCCGGATCGGCTTCTTGCTGTCTCACTTTTGTCTCACAAAGTGCCCGTAGTGAGACAAGTTAAGCCATTGCGGGTCAACTATTTACCGCGACGATGTGTCTCATTAAAGAAAGTAGCCTATCGAAATGAGACAGTTATCGGGCCGTCTGGCGGTTCCGGCGGTTATGGCGGTTTTTCGCAACCATCGCGGGTGTGCGACGGATAGACGCGATCGCCCGCCGATCAAGATCCGCGGTTCCGACCTTTCTGAAGGTGTTCAAAAATCCTGCCGGAAGCGGTCCCGGCCCATTGGAATTATCGAACAAGTTTTGTTCATCCGGAATAGCAATTGGCGCAGTTGATGGCACTTGGCGCACTTGGAATAAATGTTGAAGTTGGAAAGGCCGGCTGCATGTTCTTAAATCTCTATCTAAATTCTATCACTCTTATATTCGTTGACGATGTTGTTAAGGATGTCGATACCATCTTTCGCGTTCTTCACCGCACGATGTTCCCTGAGCCGAGATCTCAAGCGATGAACCGGGCGAATATATGGATGCGATGAAAGATAGTGCGAAAAAGCCGTGTGGCCGATGATGACATCGCGGATCCGCCGATAATCTTCGCGAGAGCCGGTAAACTCTTCTGGATGCTCGGATCTTCGAAACACTGCAGTTATGACTCCGCCATCCGCTGAAACGACCGATCTAACGACCGAAAACCCCGCCTTTCGGGCCATCGCTTCGAGTGTTACAGGATTGAAATTGTAGAGATGCGCCGCATGGAACCGATGGATCGGAGCAAAGCACGTCGCTTCAACATTCGGCACTTCGATAACCACAATGCCATTTTCTTTCAATGCATTTCGGAGCCGGCCTAAGGTCCCGATCGGGTCGTCGAGATGTTCAAAAACGTGATGCATTGTGATCACATCCAGCGATCCGGGCTCTAGTTCCTGCTGTTGAATGAAGCCGCATTCTACCGGCAAATTAAGCTTGATGCGGGCATGATCCGCATAACCCTCATTTGGTTCGATACCGACCGCATCAAACCCGAGCGCTCGCAGAAAGTAAACAAACTCACCGCCTCCGGCGCCCACGTCAAGAATCGTATGTGATGGTTCAATGAGGTCCTCTATAAAAAGGCAACGGTGCATAGCGACCGACCCGGCACGATGAATGTGTTTGGGTTTCGGCGTGTACGTGCCCTTATAGCTTATGCGATAGTCCTTTGAGTAATATTGTTCTATTTCCTTCGCGTTCGGCCGAGGATCAGTCCAAACAAGCCCACATTCTTGGCAAATAACCGTCCTCAAATAGTTCTTGTCGCGATCAACCATGCAGAGTTCTTCGGATTCGGTGGAACCGCAAAGATTGCATGGGATACCTAAATTTGATGAATCGATCTGCATAGGTTTGAAAGGCACGCGGAACGCCAAGACGCGATCTTTTTCCTGTCTACATAGAATCATAGCAAAAAAGTCGAAAGTTGCTTTCGTTGTTGGCGACGACGTATTGTCCGGCCTTGACACTACAACCAACTTCGAATTAAAGTTCGCTCAAACTACGGCGGCCCAAAGGGCGGCAAATTCAAGCAGTGAACCTAAATAAATGAGAATCAGATCTGTCACATTTTTCGCGATCTTTATCTTTTCGGCATCGTGTGCGTTTAGCCAGAGCGCCGGACCTCTTGTGTCCGGCATAGCGGACGGTCATGTTCATATTCTGAGTCCTGAGCTGATCAAGATATGGAAGGGGCTCGGTATTCCCTTTTCGCGTCCGGATGAATACTATTCGGATATCGATGTCATCCTGAAGAACACGGCAGTAAAGCGGATCGACCTGATCTCAATGGCGCATGTGTATTCTTCGGAAGAGTTTGGTGCGTTTAAGAATGAGCGTGAGTTGGTCGAAAAAGAGAATAGCTACGTCGCGGCCGCCAGAGATAAGTACCCCAAGAAGGTCAGAGCATTTTGCAGCATTGATCCGCTCCGCGAATATGCTCTTGAGGAACTGGAACGATGCCGCGGTGCTCTTAAAATGGACGGAATAAAGCTGCATCATAATGCGAACCAGGTTTACCTGACAGTTCCGGCACATTTGGAAAAAGTGAAGAAAGTGTTCGAATTTGCGGCGAACCACAAGATGCCGATCTTGATGCATTTTGACAACAGTCACCGCAGGTTCGGCGAGCCTGATATCAAGTTATTAACAGGCTCGATTTTGAATGAGCTTGGGCCGGTGAATTTAACGATCGCTCATTTCGGCACATCAGGTGGCTTTTCGTCGCGGACGCGCGCATTTATTAATGCGTTCATTACCGAATTGAGCGCGAACAAGAATTTGGAAAAGCACCGCATCTTATTTGATATCTCGGCCGTGGCTCTTGATAAGGACAGTGAAGGCGTGAGCAAACTTACTGACGAAGAGTTTGCTGTGCTTGGCGTTTATGTTCGCCGGCTCGGGCTGCATCGTGTGAAATTTGCAACCGATTATCCGCTCTACCGGCCGGATGAATATCTCGAAATACTGCGAACGCGATTGAGACTATCCGATGGAGAGATAAATAAATTCTTAAAGGAAAAATAGAAGGAAGGAGATGGCCAAGACATGATCTACACACTTCGGGTAGAGATCGAAAAACCGATCGAAGATGTGATCGCGCTTTTTGACAGCGTTGACAATCTATACGAATGGATGGTGGGCTTGAAAGTTTCGAACATCTTGAAGGAACGCCGGGCGAGGTCGGAGCAAAGGCAAAGTTGAAATTTGATATGAACGGCCGGAAGATCGAAATGATCGAAACGATCACGGTAAAAGATCTGCCTCGCGAATTCAGCGGGACGTATGAAGCTAACGGCGTCAACATTATCGTCCGAAAGAGGTTTCAAACAGCCCGAGGCGATCGCTCTCTACACGCGTTCGGGCTACGAGGTCATACCAAATTACGGTCAGTACGCCGATGTCGGTAACAGCGTGTGCATAAAAAAGCTGCTTGACTAGCTCTTGTCGATCAGCCAACGAACCATTTTGCCTAATCTCAAACAAATCTCGGACCGATTAGATCTAACAAACTCCTTCGTGGAATGCGAGTTGCCCTATAACCCTAACTGAGGTGGGTTCGCGTGCGGAAACCGTTCAATATGACCGTGGTTTTCGCAGTGGAACCTCTTTAAGCCATTATAAATAAACGTACTTATGGCGGACGCTGATATATGCTGCGACGCCGTCAGGTAGAATTGGACTCGGTCAAATTGACTTACTTTCCTAGCGGCGACGTCCGGTCGGAGAAATTTCCCGATCTAAACACACATGAAATTAGCAACTTGTTTCTATGACAAAAACCACGGATGGGTTGACCCAGCTCCGACGGAATTAGATAGCGATAACACTCTGGTCATCGTTTTTGGCGCAGCGAGGTTTCTCGATGATGCCGGGCCGCTCAGCGATCTGGTATCTAAATTTCCACAATCTAAATTTATCGGGTGCTCAACGGCTGGCGAGATTTTTGGCCGAACTGTTAACGACGAAGGCATCGTTGCTGCGGTAGCGCAGTTTGAACGGACAACATTGGCATCAGCCATTGTGTCTATAACTAACGCGTCAGATTCGTTTGCGGCCGGCGAGGCTATTGCTCGAGAACTCGACAAACCTGACCTGCGAGGCGTTATGGTTTTGTCTGACGGATTAAATGTAAACGGTAGTCAGCTAGTATCGGGGATAAATTCGATATTGCCGCCTGCGGTGATTACGTCCGGCGGACTAGCGGGCGACAGTGACCGCTTTCAAAAAACATGGATTTTGAAGGATGGTGTTCCCACGAGCAATTTCGTGTCGGCCGTAGGATTTTATGGCAGAAATGTTAGCATTCGTCACGGATCGAAAGGTGGGTGGGACATCTTTGGACCGGAACGCAGAGTCACAAAATCGCAGGACAATTTGCTGTTCGAGCTTGACGGAAAACCTGCGTTAGAACTCTATAAAAATTATCTTGGCGACCGGGCAAAAGAACTACCGTCATCTGCTCTGCTATTTCCGCTTTCGCTACGGGCCGATGCAAACGATGATAAGCGAATCGTCAGAACAATTTTGAACGTTGACGAAGCAAATCAATCAATGACATTCGCGGGCGACGTGCCTGAGGGCTGGTTGGTGCAATTAATGCGGGCAAACTTTGACCGTTTGATCGACGGAGCGTCGGCCGCAGCTTTAATGACCTACGAACATTGTGAGAGTGATGTGTTATCAATAGCGATCAGTTGTGTCGGCCGCCGACTCATCTTAGGCGAACGAGCCGAAGAGGAACTTGATGCTGTAATGGACTGTTTGCCCTCGACAACCAAACAAATTGGATTTTACTCCTACGGCGAAATATCGCCGCATGCAAGTGGGAACTGCGATCTCCACAATCAGACAATGACCCTGACCACGATTAGTGAAAGTTAATACCTATGATTCATTCACTAATAGAACGCCAATTACGAAAGAACGAGTTGGACGAAAATATCCCACCAAATGCCGTGCAATGGAGCAGGTTCCTTGAGCGGGTGAGTAGAACCTACCTCGAATCTGATCAGGAACGTTATCTAATGGAGCGCTCATTGATGATTTCGTCAAAAGAGATGCAGGATGTTTACGAGCAGCTGCGCGAGAGTGAAACGCGATATGCGCTTGCCGCCGAAGGCGCGAATGACGGTCTGTGGGATTGGGATCTCGTTACCGAAGACGTGTATTATTCGCCGAGGTGGCTCGAAATTATGGGTATCGAGTCCGAGCCTGGGAAAGTCCCCTGCAAAAATTGTTGGATTGAGAGATTGCATCCTGACGATCATGATCGAGTAACCGCAGATTTTGAGAGCCATCTCGAGGGACGGTCGAAACACTTTCAGAGTGAGCACCGTGTAATGCATACAAATGGCGAATACCGTTGGGTTTTGATCCGTGGATTGGCGGTAAGAGACGAGAACGGAGACGCGTGCCGCATTGCAGGTTCGCTAACCGACATCACTGAACGAAAACGAGCCGAGGAGCAGCTTGCTCACGATGCAGTTCATGACCCGCTTACCGGCCTGCCGAACCGCAAAAAACTCATAAAACGACTTGAACGAACTCTAAGCCGGGCAAAACTCGACCAAGGGCATCGCTTCGCTGTGCTTTTCGTGGATCTTGATCGGTTTAAAACGATCAACGACAGTCTCGGTCACAAGGTCGGCGACGATCTGCTGTTACGAGTTGCGGGAAAGCTCTCAAACATCGTGCGACCCGGCGACATGGTCGCCCGTCTGGGTGGTGATGAATTTGTGATCCTGATCGAAAATATTCGAGACCGAACGCGGGTTTGTAAAATCGCTGATCGGATTTTGAGTGGACTTCAAAAACCAACCAAGATCGCAGGACAGAAAATTTACACAAGCGCCAGTATTGGGATTGCGTTTAGCTGTAGTTCGTATGACACGCCCGATGATATCGTTCGCGACGCGGATCTTGCGATGTATCGTGCAAAGGTTAAAGGTAAAGGACGCTTTGAGATGTTCGATTCGAATCTCCACGGCGGCGCGATTTCTCAATTTCAAGTCGAAATTGACATGCGGCGAGCAATTGAACAACGTGAATTCGTATTGCATTACCAACCAATAGTTGAGCTTGATACCGAGCTCATTGTTGGCTTTGAGGCGTTGGTGCGATGGCAGCACCCTAAACGGGGAATAATTCCTCCTAGTGATTTTATTCCGATCGCCGAAGAAACCGGATTGATTTTACCGCTTGGAAAATGGGTGCTCGCCGAGGCATGCCGGCAGATGCGTGAATGGCAGCGACGATTTCCCGGAGCAAGATCACAAATCGTAAACGTTAATCTCTCGGCGCGTCAGTTTGAAAAGCGAGACTTAGTGAAAGAGGTTGAGACGATTTTACTTGAAACAGGGCTTAACCCACGCTGTCTAAAACTAGAAATTACCGAAAGCGTCATTATGAGTAATGCCGAAGACGCCATTGACACGGTTCTTAGGTTGAGCAAGATGGGTGTCCGCGTCTCGATCGACGATTTTGGCACGGGCTATTCTAGTCTGAGCTATCTCCATCGTTTTCCGATCGATACGCTGAAGGTCGATCGTTCGTTTGTAAGCCGTATCGGTAATGATGGCGAGAACGCCGAGATAATCAAGACGATAATTACCCTTGCAAACAATTTGGGACTCGACGTTGTAGCCGAGGGTGTCGAGAATGCTGAACAACTTGCCTATCTGCGCGAAGTTCGTTGCACCCACGGCCAAGGCTATTTGTATTCTAGACCCGTTGACAACGAGGCTATTGAAAAGATGCTGCGTGAGGTTGAGACTTCGTCGTATGCTATCGACCCCGTTCCGGTTCGTGACCTAAGCCACGTCGCCGAATTTGTTCACTAAAGTTTTGCGGCAAGGACGGAGCCGCCAAACGTAAGCAGTAATACGACGCTGACAAAAGCATTTGTCGTAAAAAAAGCAGCATTCATTCGCGACAGGTCATTTGGCTTAACCAGCATGTGTTGATAAACAAGCAGCCCGCCAACCAAGACCACGCCCGCTAGAGCAAACAACCCGAGTTCAGTTGCGAAGTAAAGTAGGACAAGCATGATAAATGCCTGAAAGTGAAATAGCCGCGCGATCCAAAGCGAGTTTTTGATTCCGAATCTGGCCGGTATCGAGCGAAGGCCCGCCTTACGATCAAACTCCAAATCTTGACAGGCATATAAAACATCAAAGCCCGCCGTCCACATTAATACCATTACGGACAAAAGGATCGGGACTTCGCTGTCGAGAGCCCCGCGAACTGCGATCCAAGCGGCCGATGGCGATATCGCGAGAGCGATGCCGAGGATCAAATGAGCGAAAACGGTAAATCGCTTTGCGTACGAATAGCCGAGCACAAAAATCAACGCGACTGGTGAAAGCGCAAATGTCAGCCAATTGAGCGAGTACGAAGCGAGCAAAAAGACCCCGATCGAAACATAGAGAAAAACCCATGCAAAACCGACCGAAAGCTTGCCGCTCGGCAGTTCGCGGTTTGCGGTCCTCGGGTTTTTTGCGTCGATGTCGCGGTCGACGATTCGGTTAAATGTCATCGCCGCCGAGCGCGCTCCGACCATTGCTGCCGTTATCCAAAGCAATTGGGTCCAAGTCGGCAATCCATTTGCCGCCAGAACCGCACCGAGAAATGCAAATGGCAAGGCGAACAGTGTATGCTCGAACTTTATCATCTCGAGCGTCGTTTTAAGTTTCTGAAAAAGGCTAAGCATCAAGTCTTAAGAGAGGTATGCGTGGGCTTGACGGATCGCACTACCGCTCCGACGGCCGGAACAAATAGTAGCCATGCTCCGGAAACCGGCATTATGGTAACGCAAACCAGCGTTAACGCAAGCAGCGACCATCCGAGAAAACCGGGAAGCACTCCGACGGTTTTTTCACACCAGTCGATCAACAACCCGGCGATTATCGCCATAAACCCAAAGAAAAGAAACCAGAACACAAACTCCCGATCAGGCTGGCCGTTCACCGTGTTTATCAAACCCTCGCCGACAAGCTCGCCAAGCGTCGAACGGAATACGACAAAACCAAACACCGAATGAACGACTCCGATAAAAAAAACCGACTTTCCAATCCAGGATCGCATAATGACTCCTCTCGAAAAAATTTGTTTACGAGAAAGCTTAATACAAATGTGATGCCAAAAACGAAGTCTAGCAAAACCGGATGTTCCAGTCTTGTCCTCTTTGCATTTTGCAAAACCTGGGCATCAGGCGGTCGCAAATCGCATTCTCCCGACCGCCAAAACTCGCTTTTCACCGGTTCGTTCATTACTCTCTATTGGAAACATGCCGAGCGGAAAAACACACGATGCGATAACGTTCTTGTTGGCGGCTCCGATCGCGGCAGGCGCCCATCTTGCATTTGGTGAGGTCGCGTTGACGTTGGTCGTGAGCGCCGGGTTTCTATTTGGCGGTCTCATGTTCGGGCCGGATCTGGACACGACCTCGCGGCCCTATGCTCGCTGGAGTATCGCCCGTTTCATCTGGTTTCCGTACCGCAAGATGTTCAAACACCGCTCACGCTGGTCGCACGGGCTTTTATTCGGGACGCTTTTTAGAGTGGTTTATTTTTTTGGGATTGTAACATTGGTCGGCACCGCGATATACTTTGTCGCCGCTGGTTCTGCGGGGGATATGGCGATGATGTGGGGAACGCTTGGTAAAGATTCGGGAAAGCATTTCGGAGCCACGGTCTTCATTGCGGCATTCGCCGGCACATGGTTCGGTGCCGCAAGCCATACGATCACGGATATCGTGCTCACGTACATCAAGACCGGCAAGACCGGCGAGTTTCTTTAGATCAATGCCCCTTCCGAGCTTGTGAAAGACGGTCGGCCTGTCGTCGAACAGCTTCTGAAATGTTCTTGTTTTTCGACAGGTTGGCAAGGTCCCGAAGCTGCAATCGAGAAAGAATGGTAAGGACATTTGCGATCGGGGTTCTCGGGTTTCGGGCAAGATTGTGCACGACGGAATAGCTTCGGGCCCACTGCCTGTCGTTCGCGATCTTTCGCAGAATGTCTTCGCTGACCGATCGCATCGCCGCGATCTTTTCAACTTCTTGTTCGGTGATCTTTGGATTAGTAACGACGGCCTGACAAACGATGCGGTTTGGATCGCGGATAAGGATGTTCCTTGCTTCGCGGTCGCCCTTCATCGCGAGCCTCACGCGGTCCTTCATACCCATCTTCATTATTCGATTGATAGTCGAGATCTTTTCGCTCGGCAGATCAATGTCATCTGCCGCGAAATCGCCGAGTATCTTATTAACGATCGCCTGACGTTCTTCGGGCGTTTCTTCATAAAATTCTTCAAGATATTCCAGCCCCATCCAGGAATCATCAGTATCCGCATCCGGGATCTCGATCATGTCGGCGAGCAGCATGGCGTCCTCGAACGAAATGTCCGAATCTTCCATTTCCGACTTTTCAAAGAATTCGGCGGCGGCAACTTTTCCCTGTGCGCGAAGTTCGTTGGCTATCTGCTGGGAACCACGTTCCTTTTCAAAGAATTCGCGCTTTGTCTCCGTGGCCCGGCGTTCGGCTTCCGGCGACCGGTTCGGGTTGGCAATGATCGCATCTATTACCGCCGGAACGCGCAGCAACAGTTGCTGATTCAGGGCAAGGGTTTCGAGAACCTCAGGCTTATCTATGGTTCGGGCGAGTCGAACGATCGCATCGGGCGGCGTGCGGGGATTTATTATCAGCGATCTGAGTATCTCGCTTGAGAGGCCCTTATGGGTCGCAAAAAATCCGAGGACCTTTGTTGGGACCGCATCCGATATAAGGGTATCGCTCAGGACCTCAAGATCCTGCGTCCCGATCGTTTCTCGTGCATGACCCGCTAGCTCAATATCATCAGATTCTGCAAAGTTTACAAGTATCTCAAGCAGATCAGGAGCCGGGAGCGGCAAAATGCCGCGAGCCGCCGCCAATTGTGCAGGCCGTGGTGCAGTGCCTTCGACCACCGCCCTCACGACCGGATTTGTCGATTCAATTTGAACGCTCATATGGGGGCCAGATCGAGGTTAGAAACAATAGGGTCGGACAAACATCCTTAACAGTAAGTCTAACATACGTTCAGTTTTTCTTGACTAAACAAATGCGTTAGCTTAAGTTTATCGTTTCGGGTCGGTGTTGCCGTCCGCATTTGTAACAACACTTTACATATTCCTATTGCAATCAAATGATATTGAACGAGATCGAAAAACTGATCGATGAGAAAAGTGCGCGGATCGGCGTTGTTGGACTCGGCTATGTCGGGCTTCCACTCATTGTCGAATTCGCGATGAACGGCTTTACAGGAATTGGCTTTGAGGTCGATGAGAAGAAGGCGGCCGCGTTGAACGCAGGAAGCTCCTACATTGTCGATGTCCCGGACGAGAACGTAAAAAAATGTGTCGATGCCGGTAAACTTTCCGCGACGACGGATTTTTCCGAGCTGGCAGAATGCGATGTCGTGATTATTTGTGTTCCGACGCCTTTGCGAAAAACAAAGGACCCGGACATGTCGTTTATAATCGCGGCCGGCGAAGAGATCAGAAAATATATGCGGCGAGGCCAGATGGTAATTCTGGAATCGACGACATATCCGGGAACGACCGACGAAGTTTTACTGCCGATGTTCGAGGACGGGGGATTCAAGCTTGATGAAGATTTCTTACTCGCTTTCTCGCCGGAACGGGTCGATCCGGGTAATCCGCAGTTCTTGACGCACAACATTCCGAAGGTGGTCGGCGGCGTGAGTCGCGATTCGACCAAGGCCTCAGCAAAGCTTTATGGCACCGTGGTCGAAACCGTGCACGCGGTCTCGTCGGCTCGCGTTGCCGAAGCCTGCAAACTTTGGGAAAACACGTTTCGGGCAATAAATATCGGAATGGCGAACGAAATGGCAAAGGTCTGCAACGCTCTCGGGATCGACACTTGGGAAGTTGTGCGTGCCGCTGCGACGAAGCCGTTCGGTTTTATGGCATTTTATCCCGGTCCGGGGATCGGTGGCCATTGCATTCCGCTCGATCCACATTATCTTTCCTGGAAAGCACGCCAGCACGGGTTCGATTCGCAATTTATCTCTTTGGCCGAACAGGTAAATTCGGGCATGCCGGCGTATGTAGTAAAGCTTGTTTCGACTGCTCTGAACGACGCAAAAAAGGCGGTGAATGGCTCTAAGATCTTGATCCTAGGCGTAGCTTATAAGAAAGATATTGACGACATGCGCGAATCACCAGCACTTTCGATCATCGATCTGCTGCGTTCGCGCGGTGCCGAGGTCGTCTATCACGATCCCTTCGTGCCTGAAGTTACCTTCGATCATGCTTACACCATCGGCGATGGTGAGTCGCTAACCAACAAAGAGCTGACCGATCAGATCGTCCGAGACGCGGATTGTATTGTGATATGTACGGATCACTCTGGCATCGACTACAACAATATCTGCAAAAATGCACAGTTGATCGTCGATACGCGAAACGCTTTAGACGAAGAGACCAGAGATAACAGTAAGGCGCGGATCATACGCCTATAACTAAACGAACAGAAAAAAGGCCTGAGCATCGAGATATGCTCAGGCTCTTTAAGTTCGATATGACGTCATTTCCCCTTTTGTGTCATCGGATACTTCGCGTCTTTCCAAGCAGCGGTTCCGCCTTTGAGTGCAAAAACGTTTGTTAATCCTTTTTGTTTTAGTCGTTGTACCAGACCGGCACTTGAATTTTCGTCCACTCAGGAACAATAGACTATTATTTTTTTCCCTTTCGGGATCAGATTTATCTTTGCGTCTAGATCCGACGGAGTGATGTTAATTGCACCGCGGATGTGCTCTGCTTCAAAAGTGGTCGCGTTGTGCGTGTCGATGAAAACGGCGGTGCTGCGGTCGAAATCTGCCTTTGCCTGAGCAAGCGGGATCCGAGGTGCATCAGGGAACGGAAGGACCGCCGGCTTTGGTTGTGCATTCGTAGGCACCGGAGTACCTGCCGTAGTCTTGACCGGTGTATTTGCTGCGGCATTTCTTTGTGCGGTCGAACTCGCAGAAGGTGTGTTCGCGGCACGATCATTTGTACGCGGCCCGGCGCATGCCAATGCGGCCAAAGCGATAAATACCAGAAATAAAATGGACTTGATCATTTAACTGCTCCTATTTTTCTTCAAAAGCCGCAAGAACTTCATCGGCATGTTCGCCAACTTTGACCTTGTCGAATATCTTCACGATCTTTCCGTCCTCGTCGATCAAAAAGGTCGTGCGGAGCGTTCCCATATACTTTTTGCCGTACATGCTCTTTTCGCCCCAAACGCCATATTTTTCGACTATCTTCTTATCGGTATCGGCGATCAGGTCGAACGGCAGATCATATTTGGCGATGAACTTCTGGTGTGACTTTTCATCGTCGATAGATACTCCCAGAACCTTTATCTTCTTTTTCTTAAATTCAGCAAAACCATCGCGGAGCGAACACGCCTGCTTCGTGCAGCCCGGCGTGTCATCCTTTGGATAAAAATAAAGAACTACGCGGCTTCCCTTTAGTTCTGACAGTTTCACCTTGTTCCCGTTCTGGACCTTCGCCGTAAAATCCGGTGCCTTTTTCCCAACTTCGAGCATTTTTCTTCCCCCTTATTCCGTCTTAGTGTTAATTCATGATTTTGACCGATACTGAGGCTGCGTGCAAGATTGCCTCTATTTCTTTGTTCCAAAGGTCCATCGAAGCCCGGTCGTCACAAAGACATCATTACGTTTCGAGCTTCCAACGGGGTCGTTGTTGAACCGATCGCCGAGCGTAATGTGCCAGCCGATCTTCTTGGTAATATCGGCTGTAAGTGTCGCGTCGAATATAACTCGGTATTCGTTCTTATCGGTGACGTTCTGAAAGAAAGACACAGCATTTTGGACCCTTAGCCGCTTGTGAAATCGGTGTTTGAACGAAAGCCCGGCGAGGCCCTCGGGCGTGTCAGTGTTGGGGCCAACCTGCCAGGTTCGGTTCCAAGCGCCGCCGAGAAGAAGTTCTAGTTCGGTCCGTTCATTCTTGATCGGACGGTAGCCGAGCCCGCCGCCCGCGACAGAGCGGAAGTTAAGCTTCTTGGGGCGATCTCGTTCGAAATCATAGGAAACAAAACCGAAGACCTTTTGGGTTAAATTTCTGTCGTACCGAGCGCCGCCCCAAACGGCGTTCTGCGTTGTCGATTGAGCGGAATTGTTTCGGTTATTGTGCCAAAGGCTGCGGGCGTAAACGGTAAGTTTATCAATACCTCCGGTCTTGACCGCGCGCATTCCGGTCGTAAGAGTCGAGGTTCGAGTGTTTCCGGATGAAAAACTGTATCCAAAACTTGCATTGCCTTCCCAGCCTTCCGCAATTCCCATGAATCGGCCGCCAAAAAGGCGTGGAGGCGGCTTTGGCGCAGGGGGATCGGCCGCAGGCTTTAAATGAGATTTTGGCGTGTCCGGCGGGACGGTTTTCGCTTCGTCGCGCTTTGTAGCTTCAGCGACGTCGGCTTCTTCAACGATCTCTTTGATATGCTCGGCCTTGATCCTTACAATGCCCGCATATTCGGTTTCGACCGTTACCGTTTCCTCGTTTCTTTCGACCACTTTGCCCCTGATGCGGTCTCCGTTCTTTAGCCTGACCTCATGCGCGAATGACGTGACGGTTAGAAAGACCGCTAGCAGCGGCGCGATCAGCCGTTGAGATCTCTTGATCATAAAATACGTTTGCTAAAGTTATTATCGAACAATAGGGTGTGCCCGATTGGTATAATGCTAACATTAAGAAAATCGGATGTGAATTAGTTAGCTTAATGATCACCGATCGAAAAAAGGGCATCGATGAAGTTGATCTCTGAGACAAAAGCAATTGAGAAACTCAGCAGGATTCGTGACAAGTTCGCGGGCGAAGTGCGTTCAAAATATGAGCACGCGGCATTGCCGTGTTCGCTGTGCGACGACCCGGGAAAGTGCTGCCGCGACGAGCATTTTGTGAATGTGCGGGTCACGAGGCTCGAAGTCGCGGCGATCGAACGCGCTATCTATGAGTTCGGCACTGAAAGTTATGACAAGATGTCGAAGCGGGTCTCCGATGCCGTTTCAAAATACGATCTTGACGACGGCCGTGACGTTGAAGGTAAGAACTATGCTTGCCCGTTGTTTGAATCCGGCGTGGGCTGCCTGGTGCATAATACCGCGAAGCCGCTGCCCTGCATTGCTCATGCTTGCTATGAAAGAAAAGAAGATCTCCCGCCAGACGACCTGCTCGCCGAACGGGAGATCGAGATAGAAAAACTGAATCGGATGGTTTACGGCAAATGCTTGCCGCCGGAACCGATACCACTCGCGCTCAAGCGTTCGATGCGGTTCTGAGCTTTGCGCCAATTATCGTCATCGGCATCAGCAAGACCAAAAAGATCGCGTGATACCATAACGGCAGAACGTTTGCCATCATATACTGCACCATTATCCCGACCAGCAATAAGATCGCGCCGAGTATAAGCGGCGATCTGCGATTCTCACCCGCCACAAATGCCGCAAGGAAACCTGCCAGGACCGACGCGATCACGCTTCGGATCAGATGAATAAAAGCGATGGTCGTATCGGCGGCGAACGGCGCGTTATTCGCCAATGCGACCTGCGTCGCATCCTGATGGGCGCCATACCAGCCCGGCGAAAGCGAAGTAAGCACCGCATCGCCACCAACCCAGATGATAGACCACGCAATAAAACCGACAATTATTCCCAGAATTATTCGAACCATAATTGCTCCTTTTATCCAGACAAAGTTTCTGCAAACTTTAGAGGGGTGAATTGGCGGAAGTATAGGTCAAATCCGGTAAAGAAACAACATACGACGAGCAAGAAAATCCTTTGAACCAAAACGCATTTGTGTTAAAGTTCTCGGCAAATAACTAGCCATGAAAACGTATAGCCTTACATTTTTCATCATTCTGGTTTTCGCGGGCATTGCTCTTGGACAAGCGACCACTGCAAATTGTCCGACCGTCCAGGTCATCGGCCCGTCAGGTGTAACGAGCTTCGGTCAAAATGTAGTTTTTACCGCGAAAGTAGAACCCTCGAATTATAAGTTGGATTACAAGTGGACAGTCACCGAAGGAACCATCGTCGAAGGTCAGGGAACTCCCGCGATCACCGTCATTTCGGACAAGAACGAAGTAACGATAACTGGCAACGTTGCGGTCGCCGGTTTGCCCTTCGGTTGTGCGAATGAAGCGTCAGAGTCTGCTCCAATTTTTTCAATCGGTTGTGGATCGCCTTTGGATGAATGGGGCCGTATCAAGCAAAACGAAATTCGAGCGAAGATGGACATCTTTTTCGCCGAGCTTTCGAATAACCCCAACGACACAGGATTGGTTATTTTTCATATTACTGCGCAAGAAAAACAAACACCCGACAATTCTCGAATTCAGCTAATTGTAAAGCACGCTCGGTTCAGAGAGTTTGACTTGTCTCGAATTTTTTTGCGATCGAACCAATTTCTTCAGAGTCACCTAGGACAGTCCTGTACCGAGTTCCAAAAGGGGCAGAATCTCCTTGCCTTGATTGTATAACGCTCGCCGGCAATAGCATTCAATAGAAAGAGCGGCCCGGGAGCCGCCCTTTAAACCTCAACATCTTCGAGATCTATTTTATTTGAAGCTCAAAAGGCAGCAGCAGCATTGCTTCGCCGCGCTGCATTTTGTCGATCATTTCGGCAAAGCGAAATGCTCGACGCGCCTCGGCGGGGAGCGAATCTGCAAGCGCTTTCTTTGTCTTGAATTCGGTTGAAACGGTTGCGTCCTCGTCGCTGCCGAAGATGGTTTCAAAAAATGGCCTAGGTGCCGGGAACACTACGCGGCGGACGTCTTTGTCGGCGGGCAGGTTGGCAAGCTGTTTTGCAATATCGATCGCTTTTTCTATTCCGCCGAATTCATCTATCAGGCCGTTCTCCTTTGCCTGAGTTCCGGTCCAAACGCGGCCTTGTCCAAGCGTGTTCGCCTGTTCGTCGGTCATATTTCGGCCTTTTGAGACCTTTGGAATAAAGTTCGTAAAATAGATGTGATTGGTCTGTTCCTCCATTCTGGCACGCTCTTCAGGAGTCCATTTTTCGGTTGCTCGGAAGATTCCCGCATTCTTGCCCCGCATCACGTATTCGTTCGAAATTCCGAGCCAATCGTACATACCTTTTACGACCGGCTTGCCCATGAATACACCGATCGAACCGGTGATCGATGCGGGTTCGGCAACGATCTTGTCGGCATTCGCCGAAATGTAATATCCGCCCGAGGCCGCGACATCCCCCATCGAAACAACGACAGGTTTACCCTTTGCTTTTGCATTATCGATCGCTCGGTAAATCAGGTCCGACGCCAAAGCCGAACCACCGGGCGAATCTACGCGAAGGACGATCGCCTTGATGCCCGGGTCAGCAGCCGCATCGTTGACCGCCTGAACCACCGTATCCGAACCGACCATCTGTCCGCCGAACGGGCTGTCATTCGACCGGCCGATATTTATCGCACCCGAAGCGAAAATAACGGCGACACGTTCACCGCTGTTAAGCCCCAAAGAATCAGAGGGTATATCGCGATATTTACTTGTGCTGATCGTTCGCAGCGTGTCTTCGGCCTTGTAGCCCAATTGTGTCTTTAATTCATCAAATACCTGATCGCGATAAAGAGCCCCGTCGATCAAACCGATCTCCTGTGCTTGCGGGGCGTTATATGGCGCACCGTCGATCAATGCCTTTGCGTCATCGACCGACTTTTTTCTTGATTCGGCGATCGCGTTCGTGAATCGGCCATAATATTCATCAAGGATCGCATTGATAACTTCGCGTTGGCCTTCACCCATTTCGGACTTTGTGTATTGATCGGGGGCGTTCTTATATTTCGGCCCGATCTGGATAACATCAGTTTCAATGCCGAGTTTGTCGAGCGAACCTTTGTAGAACGTAGCCTCAGCCGCAAAACCGTTTACGTAAAGATCGCCCGGCGGCGGCAAATAGATCTTGTCGGCGGCGGTCGCGATGTAATATTCGCGATTCATTCCGATCTCCATATAGGCATAGACCGGTTTACCGGACGTCTTGAAATCGGCGATCGCTGCCCGGAGCTCATCGGCCTTGCCCCAACCGATGCCGGGAAAATTTATATCAAGCAAAACAGCGCCGATGCGGCTGTCCACCTTTGCTTTGCGCAACTGGGTCAGCAAACTTGTGAACGATTGGCCCTGCGCGATCCCAAGAGCCTTCGCCAGAGGATCCTCCGGTGAATAGTCAGGCAGGTCGCCGGACACGTTCAACAAAAGAACGCTATTTGTCGCCACGGTTGGGCGCCCGATCCGGTCCGCGATAAGGACAAGTGCGATGATGCCGACAAGGAAAAGGACAAGCCCGATGCCGCCAACGATAAGGATGATCTTTGCTGTTCTGGATGCTGCCATTTTTGTTCCTATACACTAGACCTTTTTTGTTCGGTCTTAATTTCTTGCCTAAAGTAAATACGCTTAAAAGGGCTGAAAGTTTAATTCTATATTATGTTCTGGCCGGGGCGGTTCTTTATTCCGGATTTCGGCAAATTATCAATTCAACGACTCCGCGGGCCTTTATTCTTCGTTCAGTGATCTCAAAGCCGGCATCGATCACTGTTTGCGCGGTCTCGCGATTGAAATGGTCCTCGATGATCCGCACGGTCGCGAGATTTAGAATATCAAACATATGGCCAAGCGTGCCGGGCGGGCGAACGTGCTCCAAAAGGACCAGCGTGCCGCCGGGCCGAATAACGCGACGGAGTTCAGCAAATCCCTTAGTAGGGTCAGGGACCGAACAGAAAACCAGGGTCGCAATTGCTGCATCAAAAGAGCTTTCGGCAAAGGGCAGGTTCTGAGCATCGGCCTGAACGAGTTTGTTTCCGACAAGTTTTGTTGATGCAAATTCGAGCATTTTTATGCTCAGTTCGCTTGAAACGGCGTCGCATTTTGGCGGATAAAGCTCGAAATTTGCACCGGTTCCGCAGCCGATCTCAAGAATCTTGCCGTGCGTCGGCAACAGCGAAAGCGTCTCGGCGCGCCAGCGACGCAGAAACCGCTTTTCAAACGGGCTAAACGCGGCGTCGTAAAACCGGGCGAGTTTGTCGTAGATCGGCTGCATTAAATAATCATTCTACCGCAGAGGCGCTGAGACGCGGAGAATAAGAATTATTGCGGCCAAAAAAAACCGACATTTTCTTTTAATCGCTATACACCTTATAATCTTATATTCTCAAAAACTCTGCGTCTCGGCGTCTCGGCGGTTAAAATTCATTTATGGCGAAGAAAGGCTCGGTCCTCATCTGTGACGACGAAGAAATAATGCGCGACGTGCTCGAGACGATACTCTCGTCCGCGGGCTACAAGGTCGAGCTCGCGAAAAAGGGTGAAGAGGCTCTCGTGCTTTATTCCGAACACGCTTTCGACGTCGTTCTAATGGATGTTTCGATGCCGGGCATCGGAGGACTCAGCGCCCTCGAAGAACTGATAAAGCTCGACCCTGATGCCGTCGTGCTTATGGTGACAGCGTTTGCCACCTTCGACACTGCGATCTCCGCCTGGGAAAAGGGTGCCGCGGGCGTTATCCGAAAGCCATTTCAAAACGAACAGATCCTTGCGCTTGTCGCGAAAGGCATCAAGAAGCGCAAGAAAGAAGAAGAACGCCAGACCCTGCGTCAGGTGATGACCCGTTCCGTCAGCCGCGATGCGATTATCGGCCGCTCTGAAAAGATGGAAGAGATCTTCCGGCTGGTGGAGCGTGTGGCCCCTGCCCGCTCGACCGTGTTGATAACCGGCGAAAGCGGAACTGGTAAAGAACTTCTTGCAAAAGCGATACATGAAGCAAGTCCGCGGGCCGACCATCCTTTTGTTGTTGTAAACTGCTCGAACATTCCTTCGGAGCTGCTCGAATCCGAACTTTTCGGCCACACAAAAGGTGCGTTTACCGGTGCGGTTGCAGCAAAGAAAGGCCTGTTTGAAGTTGCGGATTCGGGCACGATATTTTTGGACGAGATCGGCGACCTTCGGCCGGAGATGCAGGTTCGGCTCCTTCGCGTGATCCAGGAACGCGAGTTTATCCCGATCGGCGAAACCAGCTCAACGAAGGTCGATGTGCGGATAATTGCCGCAACTAATGTTGACCTGAAAGACGCTGTCAAGAACGGCACGTTTCGCGAAGATCTTTATTATCGCCTGTCCGTCGTACCCATTGAGCTTCCTTCGCTCAGGCAGCGGCCCGAAGACGTCCTTCCGCTGGCACAGCATTTTATCAGGAAATATAACGAAGAGAATGGACGCAAGATAACAGAAAGTTTTAACCCTGAAGTCTTATCGCTATTGGAGAACTACTATTATCCGGGCAATGTCCGCGAACTTGAGAACATCATCGAGCGGGCCGTGGTTATTGCTGCTACCGATGAGATCACCCAAGACTGCCTGCGACCGGAGGTTCGCGATCCGGACCTTGTGCTCAAAATGATCCGCCAAACCGAAGGAGCATCGGGCTCAATCGACATCGGCCGAGGTGTTAATTTCTATGATGAGGTCAAGAAATTCGAGATCGATATGATCCGTCGCGCGCTCGAACAGACCGGCGGCCACCAATCCCGCGCCGCCCGCCTCCTCGGCCTGAACGCCACAACGCTCAATTCCAAGATCAAGACGTATAACATACTCGCTCGAAATTGAGTTGATAAAATGTTCGATTACCAGAATTTTATCCAAATAATTGAAGTTAAATCCTGAAACTCTAAGAAAATCTCGATTTTTCTTTCCAGTAAGGGAAAAAGGCTGGCTCGAGCGACTCTTTTCGCCCAAACTTATCAATCGTTTACCGCTGTCGATCATCTGCTGGTAGCGCCTTGGCACTCTGATTGCCTAAGTGTTTCGATATGGCAACTTCTGGGACACCAATTCACCCTTTATTTGTTCCGTAGTTTGCTATAACAGTCTTGAAACAGCTGTACTTTGGACAGTTGTAATACCTTGCTAAAACGTTTTATTCCGTGAATTTATTACCGCACTTTATTGTTAAGTGAAATTCTTTAATGGAGGATAGTTATGAGAAAATTTGTTTCATGCTTTGCATTGTTGTTTCTGGTAGCATTATGCCAAACAGCAATTCAGGCGCAGACATCGGGTTCTTTAACTGGAACGGTTACAGATCCTGGGAGAGCAGTCGTTCCAGGCGCAACGGTTTCGTTAACTAACAACGCAACCGGCGCTGTGCGCACTACCACGTCTAACAGCGCGGGCGTTTTCGATTTTCAGGCCCTGCAGCCTGGTACATATTCACTTGGAGTCGAGTCTACGGGATTCAAGCGTTCCGTGGCGCGTGACATAGTAGTTGCGGTCGGAATCATGGCGCAGGCTAACATTGTTTTGGAGATTGGAGAAGCGAGCGAAGAGGTTACTGTTATCGCCGCACAGGAGATCATCAATTCATCATCTCCGTCTTTGACCAATACGATCAGCATTCGACAGGTTACTGACTTGCCGTTGCCGACCCGTAATCCGCTCGAACTTGCTGGCCTTCAGGCCGGTATTGCGGTTACTGGCAACAACACGAGAGGTGCGTCGATCGCGGGGCTTCGTCAGACCACGACGAACGTAACGCAAGATGGCATCAACGCAATGGACAACTTCGTAAAAACAAGTTCATTGTTTGCCATCAGCACACCGTCGCTCAACTCAACCGCCGAATTTACGGTCACAACTGGAACGGTTGGATCCGAACAGGGACGCGGCGTTGGACAGGTAACGCTTGTTACAAGAGGCGGTACGAACGAGTTTCACGGCAGTCTTTTTTACATGAATCGCAATGATGCGCTTCAGGCCAATACATTCTTCAATAATGCTCTCGGAACGGCGCGGAACCGGCAAAACCAGCACTTCTTTGGTTTTGACATTGGCGGTCCTATTTTCTTCCCGGCTTTTGGTGAGGGCGGACCGTTGATTTGGGATGGAAGGGACAAGGCTCATTTCTTCTTTGCTTATGAAGGCTTCCGGGATAACCTTTCGGTCACCCGTAACCGAACGGTTCTAACCCCCGAAGCACGACAAGGTATTTTCCGATACACAGGAACGAATGGAGCCCTCCAGACAGTAAACCTGCTTGCGATTGGAAACCAAAATGCTTTGAATCCAATCACTATGGGAATCATCGGAACGATTCCACTGCCCAATAATACCGACGTAGGTGACGGTTTTAACACGGCAGGATTTCGATATAACGTGACTGGCATCAGTAACAATGACAAATATGTGGGCAGATATGACCATCAGTTGGTACAAGACACGCCGGTCGGGTCTCACAAGTTGGAGTTCGTGCTCAACTACTTTAAGAACATATTGTCGCCCGACACTTTCAATGGGCTCGAAGCTCCATTTCCGGGCCTTGTAAACTCAACACAAGGTGGCCCTCGCTGGTTGGTCACGGGTGCTCTGGTTTCGAATTTTGGCAGCAGCAAGACAAACATTTTCCGTATCGGAAGGCAGTGGGCCCCAGTAGGATTCTTGCTTGAACAGGATCCGACCGAGCCTTTCATCGGTTTTGTTGGAATTACGCTGCCTTATGCCGGCGGCGGATTTCTATCGCAAGGCCGCGATACGCAGGTATGGAACGTCAAGAACGATTTTACGTGGTCAAAGGGCAACCATCTGATCCGGTTCGGCGGCGATTATCAACGTATATTTGCAACTACTTTCAATGATACGGGGATTAATCAAAGAATCAATTTAGGTACGCCGGCACATAATACGGGCGGCATCGCGGATACGAGTTTTCCATTCTCTACGGCAACAAACCGAGCCTCCGGACGTAACGTATTCGCGAACTTAGTAGGTAACCTCTCGAATTCCTCGGCGACGGTCAATGCTACCAGCCCGACGTCCGGGTTTGTTCAGGGCGCGACGCGTACACGAGAATTTCTCCAAAAGGACCTTGCTTTGTATGTTCAGGACCAATGGCGTGTTCGCAATAACCTGACTGTGAATTTTGGCTTACGGTGGGACTTTATGGGCGTTCCTTCGGAAGTGAACGGATTGGCCTTACAGTTAACCGACCATCGGCATATCTTTGGTGTTTCGGGCTTTGGAAATCTGTTCAACCCGAATGCTCCGGCAGGAGCAGCCGCCGCTGTCGGCACGCTTGATTTTGCAAGCGGCGAAACCGGAAGGCCACTACATAATAAGGACTGGAACAATTTTGCTCCGTTCTTTGGCTTCGCCTATTCGCCTGATTTCAAGGGTGGAATTGGGAAGATGCTTTTTGGCTCGGCAGGCAAGAGTTCATTGCGTGGCGGTTATTCGATCAGCTATATACGTGACGGCTTTACCGTTATCAGCAATGCGCTCGGTGTCGGAACTACAAATCCTGGACTGATCGCGACTGCAGCGAACACGACGCCGACGGGGGTATTGACCGGAGCTGGAGTGCCGCTCCCGACGCCTGTTTTCGGTATTCCGGCGACCGACAGGTCAAACAATTTGTTGAATCCGAACAATTCGCTGTGGGCGATCGATCCCGATCTGAAGACACCATATGTCCAGCAGTGGTCGTTTGGGTACGAGCGTGAGATCTTTCCGAACACGGCCTTGGAGGTTCGGTATGTTGCGAATCGCGCGGTAAAGCTTTTTCGGGCTGTTGACTTCAATGAGGTCAACATTTTCGAGAACGGCTTTTTGCAGGAGTTCCTGAGAGCAAAATCGAATCTTGCGATCAATGCTGCAAATGGTTCGCCTAACAATTTTGGCAACCTCAATCCAGGTGCTGGAACTGTCCCATTGCCGATATTTTCCCAGTTCTTTGTAGGAGCTTCGGCTGGCAACTCTTTCCAAAACACAACGTTCATTAGCCATCTGAATAACAACAACGTAGCTTCGATAGCTTCAACGTTGGCATTCAGCAATATCTATCGTGCGGCACGAGAGAATCCCGCGAACGGCATTCCTGCAAATTTCTTTGTAGCGAATCCGAATGCACTCGCCGCACGCTTGTTAGGAAACGATTCGATGTCGAATTACAACTCTCTTCAGGTAGAGCTAAGGCGACGTTTT